>DATJVZ010000113.1:0-10889 GCA_035501575.1 Terriglobales bacterium
CCGCCGCTTCCATGCAGCCGGCGACCTGGTTTGATCTGGAGCGGCTGGCGGTCGAGGCCGTGGGCCACAGGATTCTGACCGTCACCGGGTTGGGCATGACCGAAACGGCTCCGATCGCGCTCTTCGGCAATGTCCAGGCGAGCGGACCTGGCGTGGTCGGCATCCCTGTCCCCGGCGTCGAACTCAAGCTGATACCGCATGAGGACAGCTTTGAAGTCCGTTATCGCGGCCCCAATGTCACGCCGGGTTACTGGCGCGACGCCAAGGCGACGGAGGCAGCGTTCGACGAGCAAGGTTTCTTTTGCTCCGGCGACCTGCTCAGCTTTATTGACCCTGAACGGCCGCAGCGAGGGCTCCGTTTCGATGGGCGGATCAACGAAGATTTCAAGCTCAGCTCCGGCACGAAAGTCAGCGCCGGTAAACTGCGGCTGGATTCGCTCGATGCTTTTCGCCCTCTCGCCAATGAAGTGGTAGTTTGCGGAGCCGACCGGAATGATGTGCGCATCCTGGTCTTTCCCGATTGGGAGGTCTGCTCGGCCGCGGCCGGTCTCAGCCGCGCGGCGACCCCTCGAGAAATAGCCTCGAGCCCGGCGCTCCGGGCTGTCTTTCACGAACGCCTGCGGAAGCTCTCTGCCGCTGGAACCGGCAGTTCCAACCGGATTGTCGCAGCCTTGCTGGTCGAAGTTGCCCCATCGAGCGCTGCCGGCGAGCTGACGGAGAAAGGCACGGTCAACAGTCGTGCGCTTGAGCGGAACCGTCCCGAGCTGCTCGATTCCTTGTATGGAGATCGCAACGATCGAGTGCTGCTTGTCGATCCAGCCTAAGGAGCGCACTAGCTAGTGCAGTCCGTTCCAAGCGACGAGCGGGACCAGGTCCCCCTGGCGCCTCGCGCGAGACGATGGATTCTCTACTGGCGGAATCCTCTCGCTGCCCAGCGGTGATTGCGATTCCGAAACCTTCAGGACGGGCCGCCTCGCCGTCCATCAGTGTATGAAAATGCATACATTTTGCGACAGTTCTCCACGGACGCCGGGAGCGGCGCCCTTTGGGAGTTTTGCATAGAGAGCGATTCAAAGCTCGAACGTATACATTTTTTGGTTGACAGAGTACATTTTGCGGTGATAATCACTGGCGGCAGTCGGGGTCTAAGGTCCTTGGCACGCAGGTCATAGGGCCCCGAAAACCTGCGCGCTTTCTCTCGGGCTGTGTTCAAGCAACGTTCTCCGGAGGTGGTGATGAGGAGCCATTCCATTCTGAGGGTCTTGCTTGCTGTGGCCATTTTCTCCTGGGGCGCTCCTTGGGTGTTGGCCCAAGGCGCGGTCGCTAATGCGCAGTTGAGTGGCACGGTGACAGACCAGGGAGGTCGCGTCGTCGTGGGTGCATCCATCATCTTGCGCAACACGGCAACCACCACCACCTATACAGCCACGTCCAACGCCAGCGGATTCTATGCCATGGCGAATATTCCCCCTGGAACCTATGAGTTGAAGGCGTCCTACTCGGGTTTCGCGAACTACACGCAAACCGGCATCGTGCTGGCCGTAGGCCAAGTGGCAACCGTTAATGTAGGCCTGAGAGTTGCATCCCTGGGTGAAGTAGTGGTTGTGACCACCGAGGTTCCGACGATCGAGACAACCAAAACGGAAATTAGCCAGGTGATTGACACCGAACAGATCCAAACGCTGCCCACGAGCGATCGCCTTTTCACCGACTTTGCCCTCCTGACGCCGGGAGTATCGATCAGCCGCACCAGCCTGGGAACGACCGTGACCGAGTTCGAGACCACGCAGATTTCCTTCGGCGGCATGAGATCGTTCAGTAACGAAATTACGGTGGATAGCGCGGACTTCGTCAATGAAGTCAGCGGGGTGCAGCGATCTACGCCTCCGCAGGACTCAGTTCAGGAATTTCGTGTGGTGAACAACAGCTTTAGCGCGGACTACGGCCGCACGGTCGGCGGTATTGTGAACGTGGTCACCAAGTCCGGGACGAACACGTTTCACGGGTCCGCCTATGAATATTTCATGAACAACGCGCTGAATTCGCGCTCGCTGCTGCAGCCGCAGCCATTACCAGACGTATGGCGGCAAAACCAATTCGGCGGCACGGTGGGCGGTCCCATACAAAAAGATAAGACCTTCTTTTTCGCTAACTATGAAGGGCACCGAAACGGATACTCGCCTACGTTTGCTCCGGATTTATACAACAATATCGCCAACATCGACACGGCCAAAGCCTATATGGGGCTGAGTCCGGAAGGTGGCCTCCCGGGTTTTGCCGGCCTGCAGCAAACTTTGCGTACGGGCGACAATGACTACGGGTTCGTCCGCCTCGATCGGCAACTCACCAACAATGAACGGCTCGCGGTTCGGTACAACATCGAAGATGCGCGCGATCTCGGTGAACTCATCGGCCTCACCGAGGATGGCGGAGGCATTGGTACCCCTAGCGGGGGTCGCAATCTTTTCGTTCGTGATCAGTCGCTCCTCGGCTCCGTCAACTCCGTGATCACACCCAATCTGGTCAATGAGGCCCTCGTCCAGTATGCCCGGCGGCATTACAGCTTCCCGGGAGAGACCGGCGAGCCGGATCTGAGCGTGGT
The DNA here is from genome assembly GCA_035501575.1 of Terriglobales bacterium. Taxonomy (GTDB): domain Bacteria; phylum Acidobacteriota; class Terriglobia; order Terriglobales; family Acidobacteriaceae; genus JAFAGX01. The sequence goes on from DATJVZ010000113.1 coordinate 2,603, forward strand.
GAACGACCTGGAGTTGGGACATAACTTCGGGACTTACGATGCAATTTACGAGACTCGTCTGGAAGTAGCGGATTCGATTTCCTGGGTAAAGGGAAATCACATCGCGAAGTTCGGATTCGATGGAAACTATCTTTGGGACCAAAACAACTATCCTGGTTTTGAGCCCGAGCGGATTCTCTTGCCCAACCTGGCTTGCCTTTATTCGTTCGCGGATACGGTGAACGCCATCACCACCGGGGTCTACGGGTCACTTCCTACGACGGGCTGTCCTTTGCCGCCCCAGGCCGATGGCGTGCAGTTCCTGTATCAAGGCATAACCCTTCCGAGAGCGCTATGCCCGAACTTGAACACAGCCTGCTCCACGGGCTTCTATAACGGCTATGTGCCGCCACCTCCAACCGGAGCAGGATTCGGCAAGGGATGGCCTTACGCGACGCCGGTCAACTTGACCAGCAACTTCAATTTTCACCTCGATCACGGCTATTGGGGGGTCTTTGCCGAAGATCAGTGGCGCATCAAACCAAACTTGACCATCAACTACGGCTTGCGTTGGGATGTTGAAACTGGATTGGGGTATGCCATTGATTCGTACTACAAAGGGTTCCAGCCGCGCGCTGGGTTGGCTTGGTCTCCCGATAGCAAGACTGTCGTGCGAGCGGGTTACGGCTTGTTTTTTGACCGCAACAACATGACGTTTTTCTTCGTCACCGGAAACCAAAAGACGATTCCGGGGTATTTTTGCGGCAACGGTGCGACGCCGGCCAGCTGCACCTCCGCAGGGCTTTCGGCCGTGACCGTGCCCATGGTCAACAATCGCGCGGCCCAGGGAGGATGGCAGCTAGGCGGACAACCTGGCTATCCGGGCACGCCGTCGCTCCCATGCGCGGTCTTTGGACTCCCCGCGTCGGCTTGTCCAGCGCAGCAAGGCGGGACGCTTAGCTTGGCCGCGCTGACGGCGTTTGGAGTTCTCGCGGGCGCCCCCTATCCGCCGGAGACATTGACCGGGCCCTGCTCGCTGGTCAATGGCGCCCCGACGGGCGCTTGTGGTGTAGGGTCGGGAGGAATACAGAAGAACGGCGGGTTGCCCTATGCCAGTCAAGCCAGCGCCCAAATTGACCGTCAGTTGGGACACGGCCTCACTCTCAGCTTGGCCTACTTGTTCGTTGATGCGCACGATTTGGTTCGCGGAAATAACATCAATGTGGCTTGTCCACTCGGCACGAGCAAGCCAGGGAATCCCTATTATGCGCAAGGCTGGTTGAATCCCAACGGGTCGCTTACAAACTGCCCGGGAACTCCGACGCTTGGACCTTTTAATCTCGGCCCTCTTTTTGCAACCTTGGCGAATCCTTCGGGCCTGGAATTTGGAGTGCCGAGCGCGGCGAATCCACGCCCCACCATTAGCGGCGGCTTGCTCGACTACAACAACAACGTTGCCTATGCCAATTACAACGGTCTGACGGTGACCGTGCGTGAGCAGGCCGGGAGGTATTTCAACCTGTTGGCCAACTATACCTATTCCCACACCATTGACAACGGGAACTTTACGACCTTCATCAACCTGCCCCCCAATCAATTCGATTACGGCGCGGAAAAGGCCAATTCCAACCAAGATCTGCGCTCTCGCTTTGTAGCGAACTTCACGGCGAACACGCCGGAGCACGGCTGGTACCGAAACTTCATCGTCAGCAGCGTCATCACCTTGCAATCCGGAAGCCCGTTTACGCTCTTCCCTGGGAGCAACGTACTGGGCGACCTTGCTGGGCTGAGCACCGACCGCGTTGGGGGGGCACCGGTCCAGACCAATTGCCCATCCGTCGAAAACTGCCAAACGATGGTATCTAGAAATACTTATATCGGAGATCCTCTCTATACCTGGGACTTTCATTTGGGCCGGTTCTTCCAGCTGCGTGAGAACCTTAGACTGAACTTCGGCGTCGATGCGTTCAATCTCCTGAACCGCCAGAACGTAGAAGAAGTGCAATCGGTTTACGGTTCTCCCGTGTTCTGTGGCTCTACGCCTGTGATTCCCAAGCATTACAACGACGCGGTCACCCGTGCAATTCAGGCAGGTCAGGTATCCTGCGCCACGCAACAGGCGGCGAACGTGGGACCCGGTCCCCTGGCTTTCAATGGAGGCGCTTGGATCGCTGCCGGAGTTGTGCCCGTAACCGTCCCCAATACGCCGAACCCTGTCTTCGGCACGCCGCGGACGGTGTTCAACCCGCGGCAGTTTCAGTTTTCGGTGAAGTTGCAGTTTTAAACAGGCCGATCACCCGGTCGAAAACAGCCGGATCCGGAGTCGCTCCGAGAGAATAGGGTGATGGCGGCTGGTGGAGGGCATTCTGAGGAGCCGGAGGCAATCATGGCTACGACAATAGCCCCGCAAGTCCAAGATAGCGTTCATGAATTTATCCGCCAGCCGCAGAAGATGTTGATCGGCGGCAAATGGGTGGAAGCGGTTTCGGGCAAGCGCTTTGAGACCTACAATCCGGCGACGGGCGAAGTCTTGGCGCAAGTGGCGGAAGGGGATCAAGCCGATATCGATCTGGCCGTCAAAGCTGCCCGTAAGGCCTTCGAGTCCGGCCCGTGGCCTCGGATGTCGCCTTCGGAAAGAGGCAGGCTGCTGTGGAAGCTCGCGGAGCTCATCGATCAGCACCTCGAAGAGTTGGCCCAACTAGAGACTCTCGACAACGGCAAGCCGGTGTTTTTCTCGCGCGCGGTTGACGTGCCAACCGCGTCCGACGCTTTTCGCTATTATGCGGGCTGGGCCACGAAGGTAGAGGGCAGTACCATCCCGATCTCTCGTCCGGGAGCAAGATATCTCGCCTATACCCTCAAAGAACCCGTAGGTGTCGTCGGGCAGATCATTCCGTGGAATTTTCCCCTCATTATGGCTTCTGCCAAGCTCGCGCCGGCCCTTGCCGTCGGTTGTACCTGTGTATTGAAACCCGCGGAGCAGACTCCGCTCACCGCGATCCGTTTGGGAGAGCTGGTGATGGAGGCCGGTTTTCCCGACGGCGTCGTCAACATCGTTCCCGGCTATGGCGAGACCGCGGGGGCCGCGCTGGCCGCTCATCCCGATGTCGACAAGGTCGCTTTCACCGGTTCGACCGAAGTGGGCAGACTCATCGTGAACGCGGCCAGCGGAAATCTGAAAAAGGTTTCGCTCGAGTTGGGCGGGAAGTCTCCCAATGTGGTTTTTTCAGATGCTGATTTGGAAGCGGCCATCCCGGCAAGCGCCATGGCCATCTTCTTCAATCAGGGTGAGATCTGTACCGCCGGCTCGCGCCTGTTTGCCCATAAGAGTGTTTTTGACCAAGTCGTAGAAGGCGTCGCCGGCGTGGCCAAGAGCTTCAAGATTGGCCCGGGTATCGATCCAGCGAACAACATGGGACCGCTGGTTTCAAAAGAGCAGCAGGAGCGAGTCTGTGGTTATCTCGAAGCAGGCGCCCAAGAGGGTGCAAAGGCCGTAGTCGGCGGAAAGAAAATCAGCGGCCCGGGATATTTCGTGGAGCCGACGGTTCTGGTCGATGTCCAGCCGAATATGAAAGTGGTTCGCGAAGAAATTTTCGGGCCCGTGGTCACGGCAACTCCGTTTCTAGACATAGAGGAGGTTGCCAGCTTTGCCAACGACACCGTCTACGGTCTGGCGTCGGCGGTCTGGACGCGCGATATCAGCAAGGCGAATCGTCTGGCTGCCCGATTGAAAGCCGGCACCGTCTGGATCAACTGCTACAACCTATTCGATTCGGCTCTCCCCTTCGGTGGATACAAGCAGTCCGGATGGGGGCGCGAGTGGGGTAAGCCGGTGCTCGACTTGTACGCCGAGACCAAATCCGTATGCGTCGAAATTTGACCGGTGCTCCGGGCTAAGGAGTTAAGCCTTCCGCATGGAGGTAACAACCCGAACTCCGATTACACCCTACTGCCGACCGCCTGCGGGCAGCCAACCGCCGTCGCTGTACGCGCCTTATCGTGCGAGCATAAAACGCGCGCCCTCCAGACCGCTCATCGTGCTGCCCGACACGCTGTCGGAAATCACCGGCCCGCTCTATGGGCACGAGCAACTGGGGGAGAAGGACAACGACCTGACCGTGCAACACACCGGGGAGCCCATCGGCGAGCGCATCATCGTATGTGGACGCGTGCTCGACAGCAACCGACGGCCTGTCCCGAACGCCCTGATCGAGATTTGGCAAGCCAACGCTGCCGGGCGCTACCGACACGCCAACGATCAGCACCCGGCTCCGCTCGATCCCAATTTTAGCGGCGCAGGCCGGACCTTAACCGATGAAAAGGGCGGGTATCGCTTTATCACCATCAAGCCGGGTTCCTATCCCTGGTTGAATCATTCGAACGCCTGGCGCCCGGCTCACATTCATTTCTCTGTCTTCGGAAATGCTTTCATCACACGCCTGGTTACGCAAATGTATTTTCCCGGCGATCCTTTGCTGGCTTACGACCCTATAGCCCAATCGGTGCCGGACGAAAAGGCCAGAGAGCGGATGATCGCGAAATTCGATCTTGAGACCACCGAACCGCAATGGGCTATGAGCTTCAATTTCGACATTGTGCTGCGTGGTCCCGAACATACGCCGTTTGAAACCTGATATGGACTTGGTTCCCACCCCCTCACAAACCGTCGGCCCCTTTTTCCAGATTGCGCTGACCACCAAGGAGCACTGCGTCACCTGTTTGGCCGGCCCGAAGACCAAGGGCGAGCGAACCTGGATTACTTTTCGCGTGCTGGATGGCGATGGTACGGCCGTTGACGATGCCATGCTCGAAATCTGGCAAGCGGACTCGAATGGGAAGTACAACCATCCCGATGACAGGCAGCCCAAAGCACTCGAGGAGGGCTGGATTGGTTTCGGGCGCCTGGCGACAGGAGAAGATGGCAGCTGCGTGCTGGAGACGATAAGGCCGGGATCGGTGCAGAACGACACCGTCCAGGCACCCCATCTGACGGTGGCCATTTTTGCCCGCGGAATGCTCAAGCAGCTCTACACGCGCGTTTACTTTGCCGGCGATCCCCGCAACGACCAGGATCCGATTCTTGCGCTCGTGCCCTCATATCGACAGGACACCCTGATGGCCAAACCAGATTCGGCTCGTCCAGGACATTGGCGCTTCGATGTGCGGCTTCAGGGGGATCAGGAAACGGTCTTCTTTGATGTGTGACTTCGAACTCAGTCGAGCTCATGCCAATTGCAGAGAGGCGATCCAGGCTCGTGCCATACAGCGACTTCTCGGCATCTTGATATTTCTGGCCGTCACCTCGGTGGCGTGCCGTCAGGGAACAGAGAGGCCGTAAACCGGGCAAGCCTGCGCATGGGAAGGCAACGCGGATCATCAAGGAGGATCGGGAGCCAGGAAACTGGATGTAGATGCCGGCGTCTGGTTAACGTTTGCGTCGAATGGGATGCGCGCTACGCAGCGAACGCTTCTGGGCACAATACCGAGAGGTGGCTGAGGATGGAGGGGGTTGTCATGTATCGAAGCGACGTTGTCGGAAGTTTATTACGCCCTACTTACCTGAAGGACGCCCGCGAAAGTCACCAGGCGGGCCGCATCAACGATTCGGAGTTCAAATCAATCGAAGACCGGGCAGTAGACGCAGCCGTGAAATTGCAGAAGCGCGCTGGAGTGGAAATTCTTACTGACGGCGAGCTGCGCCGGTACGCATTCTTCGGGCATCTGGTTGATGCGGTCGAGGGTTTCGACAAGTTTGGTGGCTGGGCAATCCCGTTCCGCAATGAAAAGGGTGAAGAATTGGTGCAGCCGCGGCCCGTGGTGGTGTCGAAACTTCGCCGCAAGCGTCCGCTATGCGCCGAGGAGTTTACTTATCTGCGGGCTCGCACCAAGCATCCCGCGAAAACCACGATGATCAGCGCCCAACAAGCGGCTGCCTACTATGACAACAAGAAGTCATCAGGCGCGTATCCAACTATTGACAGCTATCTGGCCGACTTGGTCGACATTCTCCGTGATGAAGTAAACGAGTTAATTCGCCTCGGGTGCACATACATTCAGATCGATTCTCCGCAATACGCTGCGTTGCTCGATCCTCAGCTGCGCGATGGATACCGCCAGCGTGGCAATGATCCGGATCGCCTTCTCGATCTTTCGACCGACATGGATAATGCGGTCATTGGCAATCATCCGGGAGTGATTTTCGGTCTCCACCTCTGCCGGGGCAACAATCAGAGCAGGTTCTATGCCTCGGGCGATTACGGCCCGATCACTAAGGTATTTCAGAAGACACGGTTCCATCGTTTTCTGCTGGAATACGACGATGAGCGCTCGGGCGGATTCGAGCCTTTGCGGCAGGTGCCCGAAGATCGTACGGTTGTGTTAGGGCTTGTCAGTTCGAAAAAGAGAACCCTGGAGAGCAAAGACGAATTGAAACGGCGTATTCGGCAGGCATCGGAGTTCATACCGCTCGAACGGCTGGCGCTCAGCCCACAATGTGGTTTTGCGTCCACCATCGAGGGAAACCTGCTGACCGCAGCCGATCAGGAAGCCAAGCTGCGCCTGGTCGCCGAAACCGCACAGGAAGTGTGGGGTATAGACACAGTCGGTAGTAACCTTCCTTCGACCACACGAACCGCAAACTGAGCCCTCTGGGATCGAAAGGATGCCAAACCCTAGACCACCAGCTTTCAGTCTCCCGTCATAGAGTGGCGCGAAGGAGCAGGGTGAACGGCTTCGAGCCTATGTCCGACTACGAACACATAATGCAGGCCTGAGATGATGGTAAAGGCGAAGACCGCGCGCAAACAGGTCAAGCGCGCAACCTCAATCCATCTCCGCTGCGTGATTCCCGACATAAGGACGAAAAAGACGGCCGCCAGCTGAGCAAAAGTGTTGGCCTTCCCAAAGATGCTGGGGCGAAAGTCGCGCAATCCGGCAATCGCATACAGCACGGCGCTGGCCGTCAGAATCGAAATATCTCGGCTGAACACGAGCACCGTAAACTTCCATGGAATCCTGTGCAGGATCGAAAGCACAAGGAATGTGGTGCTGAGCAATAGCTTGTCGGCAATCGGATCCAGGTATTGCCCCAGCAGCGTCTGCTGCCCCAAGGAGCGTGCCAGCAGACCATCCAGCAGGTCGCTAACCCCGGCTAAGCTAAATAGGATCAGAGCGGACTGGTAATGACCCTCCACCAGCTTGATGATGATGAAGGGCAGAAACACCATTCTTAGCAGCGTGAGCTGATTGGGAAAGGACAGAACTTGCGACAGCTTCACTGGCGTCCCTCAACGGGGGACAAACCACCTGTTTGATCACGAAAAAACAGGTCGCATGGATCGACTCCGGTCTTGCTGACGAACCGTTGGGAAAGCGAGGGGATGCCGCCATCAGGAAGATCGAGCTCCATCCGCTCCACGCGGTGCATGGGAAAGAAAGTAACGCCAGGAGACAACGTCTCGCCCTCTTTAACCATCGCGATCAAGTCCTCGAAAGAAGCGAGCTCGACACCACACAACGTCAAGCCTTCCGGAGTGATGGCGAGCACGGCGCCCCAGATCTTCTCCCGCGGATTTCCTAAGGTTAAGACGGCCATTGTGCCGGGTCTAAATGGATGGCTCATGGTGCTCAGTTCCTGGGGAAATTAAGTCTCTTGTGATTGTCGCCGGGCAGTGGGTGACTTGGCAACCGGGGTGTCACCCCCAGTGAACTCCCCCTAAGCTTGAGTTCCCGAAGGGTTTCCAGGATGTGAGGAAAATGGAGTCAATCAGGTTGTGGATCGGCACGGCTTTTCCTTATTCGGTTCTCGGAGGTTCTAGGCAACTCCCTCAGATCCGCGCTTGCCTTCGCCCTGGTGCTTCACTCGTCGTCGCACTACAGTCAACAGATCCCGCAGCCGCTGGCTGAAGTTTACGGCGTAGTGCTCCCGGCCATAAAAGCACGCTTCAGGTATCCGTTCTAATTGTTGACGCGCGTGCTGCTGAATGGAAGGGAGGTCGGGACTGGGGCATACGCGGCTTCCGTTGCGCATGACACAGGACAGCAGCGGTTCGTCCCCCGGAAATGTTTCCGACTCGCAGGCGACCGTATCTCCACGAAATACGCCATCAGAGTCGTGGGAACGGAACACCTGTTTTCGACCTGGGTAGGTGAGCTTCTCTTCGCTGAACTTGGCGCGGTAGACTATATTCCCGTCCGACTCAAGATCCACCAGCTTGTATACGCCGCCCAGCGCGGGAGCGTCCTTGGACGTCGCCAGGGCCGTACCAACACCAAAGGCATCAATTTGCGCTCCTCTGTCGAGGAGGTT
>DATJVZ010000114.1:0-20072 GCA_035501575.1 Terriglobales bacterium
AGCAAGCCCAAAAGTGAGGGCGGTCAGGAAGGTTACTCCGAGAGTGAACAGCAGCACCGCCGAGTTGAGGCGGATGATCGTCTCTGCCGGAATAAAGTCTTGCGGCGTGAGCGCGACCAGAAATTTCAACCCGACCCAAGCCGCGAGAGTTCCAAGAACAGCACCGCCTACTGCGAGGATCAGGCTCTCCACGAGCAGCTGAAGGATCAAACGGAGGCGGCTTGCGCCCAGCGCAGAGCGAATGGCAAATTCCTTCTCGCGGGTGGTGGCTCGGGCAAGCAGAAGATTGGCTACGTTTCCGCAAGCGATGAGCAATAGCAAAGCAACCGCGGCAAACACAATGTAAAGAGTAGTGCGGAAGCGGCCGACGACCATCTCGGTGAGAGATGGAATCTCCACCGTAAAGTGCTTCGGATAATACTTTGGGTAAGTTGTGGCAAGCCGGTTGGCGATCACGGTCATATCTGCGACGGCCTGCTTAAGCGACACGCCTGGCTTCAAATGTCCGAGGAAGAACCAGAAATGTCGGAAATCCGCGGCCTGGAGTGCGTTCTCGTCCACACGGATGGGCTTTTCTGGAATCCACAATTCTGCGTCACCCCAGCCGAAACGCCGTGGCATGATGCCGATCAGGATTCGCGCCGTGCCGTTCAACACGAACGTCTTGTTCAAGATCGTGGGGTCGCCACCAAACTCCTTGACCCAGGTCTTATAGCGAAGCACGAAAACTGGCGGGGCGCCTGGTTCGTAGTCGGCGGGTTGCATCGCTCGGCCGAGAAGCGGACTCATGCCCAGAAATTCAAAGGTTCCGGGTGTTACGTAGTATCCATTCAGCAGGTGGGTGCCTTCGCCGGCGCGGTACAACACGTCCACACTGTCATTGGCAATAACCCGGTCAAAAACATGATTCTGCTCCGCGTAATCCAAGAATTCCGGCCCGACGAAAGAGTTGCGCCCGCCGGGCTCATTTACTTCCGTGTTGTGGATTTGAAGGCACACGTAGCGGTCGGAATCCGGGTAGGGAAAGGGTTCCAGCAAAATGTTCTCGAGAATGCTGAAAATGGCGGTGGATGCCCCAATCCCTAGCGCCAAGGTGAGAACGGCCACTACAGCAAAGCTGGGTGTTTTGCGTAGATTTCTAAGTGCATAACCGATATCCTGCCGGATCGATTCGGACCACCTCTGGTGTCGCAGCTTCGGCCACATCTTAATCTCCTGCCACCCCAGTTCTGCTGCCCATCCTATGGGCGCTTGATTTTCCAATAACAGAACGTCGTTACCGTCTTATCCTTCTCGGTTTTTTTAATTGTTGGGTTGGGCTGTGAGCATAAGCTTCACCGATTGCTGTTGGATATCGTCTATTCGAGCCTTTCTGCCCGATCATTGGCCTGAAATCTTAGGTTTGAAAATAGGGGCAAGTCAATCAAGGAAAGAAGACTCGGGCGACGCCCTAAAAGTCCGTTTGGCGATAAACCCTATTTCACTCACTATTGTCCTTTGCGTCCACAAAACCCGTACCTGTGAGGTGGGCAGTGTTTCCAATCGATCCTTGGCTTTCGCTTGGTGTGTTCTTATCAACCGCTGCAACCGATGCGGTCTATGTCATGTTCAACGCAGCGGTTTCTGCGAAGCAGCGTGTACCCGCGGCAACTTGGAGCAGCGTGTGGTATCTCTTGTCTGCATTTGCGGTGATCAGCTACACAAAAAACTGGGTTTACGTTGGATTTGCTGCGGCTGGGTCTTGGGTGGGAGCTTTCCTGTCGATGACACTGCTTGGCCGGTCACCGAAGGTCGCCCGCCCACCTCGACCGGCACAATAGTTGAGGCCGGAGAACGGCTGGATCCGGCCGCGGCCCTTGTAGTTTTCTACGCAGGCCTTCCCCTGTTCCACTCTCCTCCGCCTCCGTATACCCACCAGGGGGTGCGGATCTTCCCGGTTCTCTCATATATCCCCGTCTATGGGAACAAAACCACCGCTCGACGGCTCTAAGCTATCTAAGAGAGGCACTCGATGGAGATCGACTGGCGTGCGTTTCTGGCAAGACAGCACAAATGGCAGAAAACGGTATGGTTGATTATCGCCCTCTTAGTTGCAGTTTAAGGTGGTAGCATCCGGCCTTCGCATGACGTCAGGAGGGAGGAAAGAACCACCGCTCTCGGCGCAATTGAACACAACCGCCATTGGCTAGTACCGCTGCCGCAATCGGCGGGCACCGCGATCCTAGCTGCAGGCCTCGTTGAAGGCGATGCGGGAGGACTCGGATACTGCACGGCTTCGATCGTGACCTCCTTGTCTGCTCCCGACAGACCCGCCGATGGCAAACTGGTCCGCAAATCGTCATTCGATCTCTTGGTCAAACATCCCGCAGAATCGGCCGAGAAAATCCGCTCCCTGACCGAGCGTCTGGGAGGATTTCTTGTAGAATCCGAAACCAACGGCGCGCCGGATGCCACGAACGTTTCTCTCAGAATCCGCGTGCCGGCCGCACGCTTTGCAGAAGTGGGAGCCGAAATTCGCAAACTGGGCACAAGGGTCGAAAGCGAGCAAATTCAGACAGAGGATGTCACCACGCCATATGTCGACCAGCAGTCCCATCTGCGCAATTTGCGCGCCCAGGAAGCGCAATACTTGACCATTCTGAAGCAGGCGAAGACCGTAGCGGACAGTCTCGAGGTCAGCGACAAGTTGAATCGAGTCCGCGATGAGGCAATCGGAATTTGAACTGCTCTCCAAACAAGTGGAAACCGTGGCGGTCACCGTGTTATTGCACTCCGAAGCCGAGGCAAATATGTTTGGGCTACATTGGCGTCCTATCTACGAACTCAAACTGGCGCTGATTGAGGGCCTTGAAGGCTTGGCCGACTACGCAACCAACATGTTTGCGCTCATCTTCTATCTGCCGGCGATTCTGTTATGGCTGGCGACGATCCTTATCGCAGCCGCGCTGGGTCGGAAAGCCCTCGGCTTTGGAGTGCGAGTGCTATTCGACAGGAAGAAACCTGCCCAAGTATCCGCTTAGATCGATGTGAAGTGGCAACTCCAGCCCGATCCGGTCAAGCTACTTCTTGCTGTTGATCATCGGAATCGCCGTGGACAACTGCAAGTTGATCAGGAGGTCGATACGGCGGTCGATCTGGTACCACAACGCCGTCTTCGTGGGCGAGATAACTTTCTCAAACACCGGGACATACTTCATGCGCAAGGCGAGAAGCTGCTGGTCGACGGTCGTCGATCTCTTGATGTAATCCTGCGCCTGAGCGTCGCTCATGGTGTTGTAGTTTGCGGCGTATTCCTTAATCACCGCCCAGCGCTCGTCATTCGGTTTGATAGCTTCCTGCCTATATTGATCAAAAATAGGCCAGAACTTGGTGGCTTCATCGGCGGTGAGGGTCAGGTTTTGCGCCGTGATCTGCTTGCGCTGTGTGCGTAAGTCAGCTCGCAGCATCTCGACGTCTTGGTCGCTAATGCCATTCGGTTGCCCGCCTGGTTCTGCCGCGCTCTGGGCCGAGGCCGGCTGAGGAGCCTGGGCAAAAATCGTCGCCTTACAAATAAACAGTGCAAAGAAGACGACTAGGGCAACTTTGATGTTCGTGGGCATTTGTGTCCCCTCCCCTCCGAAAGGTTAGAACATTTCACTCAAAGCGCGAACTGGCAAAAGTGATAGCACAGCGACGACCATTACGCCAGCGGAGAATGCTTTGCCGGTACTAATGAAGGCACCGAGAGCAGAGCGATTCGCCGGCAGGAATGGAGTAGAATGCTGTGCCATCCATGTCCGATATCGATATCAAGTCCTTCCGGTCTGGATTTAACGGTCGGGTCTATGAGCCGGCGGATGTCGGCTACAACGAGGCTCGCCAGATCTGGAATGCCAGCGTCAGCAAACGTCCCAAAGTGATCGCCCGTTGCTCGGGTGTTGCCGACGTGATTGCCGCGCTTAATTTCGGGCGCGCGAACAATCTGCTGACAGCGGTCCGAGGCGGCGGGCACAACGTAGGTGGCCGTGCGCTTTGTGACGACGGTTTGGTAATTGATCTGTCCGCCATCAAGTCTGTCTTCGTAGACGATGCGACTCGAAGAGTTCGTGTACAGGGCGGAGCAACTCTGGGTGACATCGATAGAGAGACCCATGTCTTCGGCCTTGCGGTCCCATGCGGCATAGTGCCCAAGACAGGTATTGGTGGCCTGACCCTTGGAGGCGGGGTTGGCTGGCTGATTCGTAAATACGGAATGTCGATCGACAATTTGTTGTCTGCGCAGATCGTGACTGCCGATGGAAAAGTGCTGACCGCCAGCGCTTCTGAAAACGATGACTTGTTCTGGGGGCTCCGCGGCGGAGGCGGAAATTTTGGCGTCGTTACCAGTTTCGAGTTCCAGGCCCACGCGGTTAGGACGGTTTTGGGCGGCCTTCTTCTCTACCCCCGGGAAATGGCGGTTGACGTCATCCGCCACTTCCGTGATTACATAGCGTCGGCTCCCGACGAACTCACGGCATACGCTGTCTTCCTTCACGGCCCGGATGGGTCTCCGCTGGTGGGAGTGATCCCTTGCTACTGCGGCAACCTTTCCGATGGGGAACGCGTCCTCGAGCCCCTGCGCAAGTTCGGTAGCCCGGTTGTCGATGGTATCCAGGCCATGCCCTTTCCTGCCATGCAGTCTTTGCTTAGCCCGTCGTTCCCGGATGGCAATCACCATTATTGGAAGTCCACGCTGCAACGGGAATTAACCGACGATGCGATCTTGGCGATTGTCGAGCACGCAAACCGACTTCGTTCCCCTCTTTCCTTTGTTGTTCTCGAGCACTATGGCGGCGCCGCGGGCCGGGTTTCGAGCGATGCCACCGCGTTTCCTCACCGAACCCTGCCATGGGACATCTTGTTTCTTGCGCAATGGACCGATCCGGCGCAGACGAACATGCACCGCGATTGGGCACGATCCGGCGAAGAAATACTGCGCCCGTTCTCCCAAAACGCTCACTTACTGTCCGCCCTCGACGTCGAAGCCGAAGACGTCATTAAGACAGCATTCGGTCCGAACTTAACACGACTGGCTGCCGTCAAACGAAAATACGATCCCACGAATTTCTTTCGTGTGAATCAGAATATTAAGGCGAGACCTTAGCGGGGGCGGTCAGAAATCGTCATGAGCGGCAGCTTCGTGAATTCGTCAGCAGTCCCAATCCCCAGCACGGTGATTTGGTCATATTTTGTCAGTGGAGTGGTTTTCGCAATCGGGCTGGCCACGATTTTTCTTTGCGGCGATTGGCAAAAGTCGCAAGGACTCGAGAAGCTGATTCTGTTCGGACCGCTTTTCTACGCCGCACCACTCGCCGGCTTCGGCACCGAACATTTCACGCTGACGGAGGCCATCGCGTCGATCGTGCCGGCCTGGATTCCCTGGCATCTGTTTTGGGCGTACTTCGTAGGCACTTGCTTTATCGCAGCCGCGCTAAGCCTGGTGACGAGGATTCAAGTGCGTCTCTCGGCGAGTTTGCTCGCCTTGACGTTTTTCCTTTTCGTGGTGCTCATGGATGTCCCGGGTTGGGCGCAAGATCCGCGAAATCGGTTTGCGCCGACGTTGGCCCTGCGGGAACTATCCTTCTGCGGCGGCCCCCTGGCGCTGGCAGCCAGCCTCACCGGGCAGGGGCGCGAGCGCAGCAGGCACATGCTTGCGACGATTGCGCGATACTTCGTTGCCATTCCCGTGCTATTTTTCGGCTTCGAACAGTTCATGCACGGCAATTACGTTCCCGGCATTCCGCTGGATCGGGTGACTCCCGAGTGGGTCTACGGGCACGCCATTTGGACGTACCTGGCAGCCGTAGCTTACGCAATCGCGGGCGCCCTGTTACTGATGGGCAAGAAAACCCGCGCCGCGGCGACCTGGCTGGGCTTGACCGTGCTCTTCGTGGAACTGGTCGTCTACGTGCCGATCGGAATAGTGGACCGCGCCAGCCTCGGCCAAGGCTTTAATTACGTCGCCGATACTCTGATGTTTTGCGGCAGCGTTCTTTTGCTCGCGGGCGCCATGCCGCGCGAAGCGTAGCGGGGGGAATCATCGCGAAAACGTGGGTTTGCTTGGAGAACTCTCAGGAGGAACTATGGCTGGCCGTGCGTGTTGTCCACGCCCATTTCTTCCAATGACCGCATTTATGCTCGCCGTCGTGGCATGGTTAACCGTGCCGCTTGGGGCGCAAGTCGGTGCCAACGTTCCGCGTTACCAGGTGGACGCGGCATGGCCAAAACCATTGCCCAACAACTGGTTGATCGGCCAGATCGGCGGCTTGGCCGTCGACAAGCACGATCACGTCTGGGTCAACCAACGCCCGCGTAGCCTGACCGATGACGAGAAGGGCGCGGTACCCAACCCGCCGACACGTTCTACTCCGCGCTCACTCTGCTGTAAGCCGGCACCTTCAGTCATAGAGTTCGATGCCCAAGGCAACCTTTTGCAAGCCTGGGGCGGTCCCGAAGATCCCGGAAAATGTGTTGCGCCTGCCTGTATCTGGCCGGCCAGCGAGCACGGGATCTTCGTCGATGATGATGACCACGTGTGGCTGGCCGGCAGCGGCCCGACCGACCGGATGCTGCTCGAGTTCACCCGGGACGGCAAGTTTCTGATGATGATCGGGGGTTCGTTTGATGGCCCGCCCGACAGCAACTCCAAGGTGTCAGTGGGCCGGGCCGCCGGTATCTTCGTCGATTCAACCCGGAAAGAAGTCTACGTTGCCGACGGCTACCTCAACGGGCGCGTGGTGAAGTTTAACGCCAGCACCGGGGCCTTTATTAAAGCTTGGGGCGCCTATGGCAACTCTCCCAATGACGACAAACCATCGCCGCAGCCTCCGGATCCCAAGAGTCCCAGCTTCAACCGGCCCGTCCATTGTGTGGTTCTCGCCTGGGACGGCCTGGTTTATGTCTGCGATCGCAGCAACAACCGCATTCAGGTCTTCAACCGTGAAGGCCAGTTCCAGCGCCAGTTTGTGTTCGACCCGATGACCCTCGGGAATGGCAGCATCTGGTCGATTGCACTCTCGCCCGACAAGGGCCAACGTTTTCTAATCTACGCCGACGGGGAGAACAACCTCATCCGCATTGTCGACCGCACATCGGGTGAGGACCTCGGCACCTTCGGCCGTAATGGGCGCAACGCCGGTCAGTTCCACTGGGTGCATCAGATCGCCATCGACTCCCATTCCAATCTCTATACCGGAGAGGTGGATACCGCCAAGCGCATCCAGAAGTTCGTGCCCAAAACATAAGCGATTCACGCTCCCTAGACAGTGAGACCGCGAGCCAGGAAGGAGTCGTTCTCCGGGGGAAGAGTTCCGCGATAGGCGGCAGCATTCCCACCAGGATTCTCTACCACCCGGTTGCGAACAGTCTGCGGGCTCCCCGAATCCCACATTTCTGGTACTGATCCTAGGTGATTGTGGCGTGCTCCCGGACCTGTTCGTTAGTCTCACGGTCAATCCAGCCATCCAGCGCACTCTTTAGCGTGTACGCCTCAGGAGCCATCAAACCGGTCGTCCACAGCAAGGGATACGCCCCGGATGCCTTTAGCGGCTCGGAAAAATACTGTTTGCTGGCACAAGCAAGCATAATTGCATCGCGGTGAACATCGTTTTTCTTGCGAGGGACGATTGGGAGGCGAAAATCCATCAAGCCATCGTGGCCGACGTAGGCTACCAAATCAGCTCCGCCGTGAGCCTTCAGAGAGAGCGTGGCGGACGCAACCGGCACCGTAATCAGCTCCGGACTGCCACCTGCTGCGGCATCGAAAAAGTCAAGAATCGCCTGCCGTATTTCGTCTCCGCGATAAGCGTCTGCGACAAGGTAAACGTCCGCCTTGCGGTACCTGAACAGGCAGCGTTCTAGAACCTCGACCTTCGGCTTCTCCCTGCAATTTAGCAACGTCCAGTCGGGACTGCGCGCGAAGAAAGTTTTTACACCGGCTGCCGCTCCCCAATTCAGATTGTGGATTGGATCCAGCCCGTTCCCCAACCGGGCGGGCACGGGGACGATTCCTTGATTCTGATTATCCGCGAGAGCAACGAATACGTGAATGGTTCCCTTAGCCGCAGTCTGGGCTGCGAAGTGCTAGGGTGCGAACATGCATAGAAGAGCGGCGCCGAGGATACGAATTAGATCTGGACAAGGGATGCTACCGGCCCGCAGCCAACCTTGAACCTCTCGGCAGAGACTCAAGCCACACCCGGAGTATCGTGCGAACGGCCTTGGTGGAGCGGTACGCTGGCCTCCATTCGTGTTCCTGCCTTCGGGGAGGACGTGATTTTAATCGATCCATCCAGGGATCGAACTCGTTGCCGCATGCTGGCTAATCCTAACCCGGCTACCTCGCGACTGAGGTCGAAGCCAACCCCATTGTCGACGATCCGAAGCGATATTCGTCCGTCGTCGGCCCTAAGTTCTACCTGCACGTTCTTGGCCTGGCTGTGGGTAATGATATTGTGCAAGGCTTCCTGTGCGACACGATATAGGCAAAGCGAGATTGAGGGCGGCAATGGATGTGGCAAAGTGTCCATCGCTAAATCAATCGAGAGGTGCTTTCCACTCCGCATTTCATCGCACAGTCTCTTCAAAGCACTGGCCAGGCCTAAATACTCCAGCTGGCTTGGATAAAGACCGTGCGAAATTTCACGGGCCGTGGTGGAAATGGCCGAGAGCTGACTGGACAGATCAGTCAAACCCGGCTGCACAGATTCCTTGGATTGCTCGAGAAGGTTGTTGAGCTTCATCTGCACCAAGGCTAACTCTTGTCCGAGGTCGTCGTGAAGCTCATGCGCGATCCGTTGACGTTCTTGCTCCTGGGCCTCGATCAGGCTGCTACTCATCCTGCGCAGCGACTCTTGGGTACGTCGCGTATCGGCTAGGACAGCCGAGAGAAACATGAGCGGTACCACCACAATACAAAACAGTATGTGCAGGGACAGGATATTCTGCGACATGGAGGCGTAGGGGAAGAAGGGTTCTCGCCCGTGCATCGCGTACCAGATCGAGATCAGCGCGACGCACAACAGAGAGAGGCTTACTCCACCCAAACCGAATCGCACCGCAGCCCATAACAAAAGCGGAAGAGGAACATATAGCAATGCCGGGGTGCTCGCCAGCGATACAGGCTGGAAGCCGAAGATCAAAACACTGACCGCCACGGTCCCAACCGCCAACAGCCCCGCTTCCCAAAATCGGGCGACTGTAGCTTTCCGAATCCAGGAGATTCCCTGTGAGCTCAGGAGCACGATGGTTGGTACAACGGTCAGTTCGGCCAACGCATTCGTCCAAAATCGCTGTGTCCCGAGTGGCCAATACCCGCGGCCCCAGCCGGTGATGACGACCGCGGCGGCATCCAGGAAGGATGTTGCCAAAGGTGCAATCAGAACCCCAAACACCACGAAGATCAAAACCCCGCGCACGCTGTCAAGTACGGTTTTCTGATGGGTGAATCGCGTAATGCCTAAGGCGCCGATCAACGCTTCGCTGGTATTGGTTACGAACCAACCGATCGCGGTCGACACCGGCACTCCGGCTTGCAGTTGAGCGATGAGGTGAGCCGGAAGTACCGCCAAAAGAAACATCCACCATGTTCGTCGCGGAGCCAACAAGAAGGCCGCCAGAAGAATGGCGTTGGCCGGCCAAAAGGCCGAGTTCGGCTGCCCACTGGGAGTCAAGGCGAAGCCGATCCGCGTGCCCACGTAGTAGCCGATTCCCACTAGCAACGCAGACTTCACGGTCCGCAGGAGTGGCTTAGCTGGTAGCGAAGAATCGCCGGTGGCAGTCATTTGGTCCGGCTTGGCCTCGAGTTTTGAAGAGAGCGACGCGCTACTACTCACCATGGGCCACCTGTTCAGTGAGCAATTAAGCCCCTCCCCCGTTTGTATTGAATCGTACCGAATCTCCCTAGTTACGCGAATCGGAAAGAGAATCTTGTTCGCGTGGTTATTGAACGTCATTATAGAGTTCCTGGAAACTGGTCGCCACTAGGTTCATAACGCCCTATGGTCGGGCGTTTCATAAGAGACGGCCCCGATCTTCATACAGGATCAATGGTATGGGGCATACCCCCACAACCGTTGTACACTCCGGCCAGTGGCCTGATGAGCAGACCGTTCGCCTGAAATCCTCACACCGGCCATGCGGTGATTCGACGTGATAGCCGCCAAGACTTAATCTCATGGCCAAGACGGTATTGATCGTGGATGACAACCCGCTGATTCGCCGGTCGATCTGTGATCTGTTCCGGCAGCAGGCGGACTTTGCCATCTGCGGCGAGGCGGAAAACGGGCTTGAAGCGATTGCGAAAGTTCAACAGGGCAAACCGGATCTGATCGTATTGGACCTTGCCATGCCGGGCATGAGCGGCCTGGATGTGGCTCGGGTGATCAATGGCATGCGTCCCGAGGTCCCGATCATTCTGTTCACTCTATATAGCGACAGTGTGGTGCAGGAACAGGCACGCTCGGCTGGGATCGCAATGGTTATTTCCAAGGGAGAGCGGGGACGGCTGCTGATCGACAAAGCCCGCAGTCTTCTCAACAGATCCGAGGCTGCTTAAGGGAAGGCATTTAGTGGTGAGAAACCGAAGCGATGATTCTACTTGTCGTCCTTCTTCATCTTCTTCGCGAGCTCTTCGATTAACTTGGGTTTAAGCTCGGCCAGAAGCTTGTCCACGGCGCGTGCGATAGCCTCGCCACTGTCTCCTGCTCCAGCCTCACTGACCGCTGGGGATCCCGCTTCTGCAGGAGTAGCTTGGGGCACGCTGCTTGGAGCAGTCGCTACCATCGCGGCGGTCAAGTCTGAGGGAGTAACCGATCCTGCGAGCAGGTGTTGCGCAGCCACAGCGGAGACCTCACTGGACTCAACCACGGCCGCAGCAGGATTGGCCGTCGGGCTTGCCTGGGAAGAGGTAGCTGCCTCCGTAGCGCCTTGTGATTGTGGAGCTGCCCCGGCCGAGGCTTGTGCCGCAAAAGCCTGCTCTTGCTTGGCTGGTGCATCCGAGCTCTGGGGCTGGGGCGCAGCTGTTACCTCCGCCGGCTCGACATAAGCAGCCGCAACTGGCGCAGCTTCTTGGGGTTTGGTCGCGTCCGGGGCGGGCACGGGTGGTTCCGCCGGCGCAGGCGATTTCGCTTCCTGCGGCGTCGAAGTTTCTGTCGGCGGTGGTGCCGAAGTTTCTGCGGGCGCCGGTGTTGCCAGAGTTTCCACGGGCGCCGGCATCGAACTTTCTGCCGGTGTGGACTCGACACCGTAATGGGAGAGCATCGAACGGGCGGCCTCGACTGCGGCAGGAGTTGATGCTGCGGCTGCTTTCTCCATCTCCTGCTCTAGTGCGAGCGCGGATTCGTCTTTCGTGAGGGCGACAGGTTCGGCAATCCATCGGGGGCCGGTTGACGCAGGGGCGCCGGCCTTGGCGCTGTCGGGGATCGTGGCCAGCACCGCTGCAACCTCATCCTCCACTAGCTTTCGGTCAGCTTGCGGTCGATCCGTCCCCGCATCGCGCGCTCTTTCTTCGCCGTTAACGGGTTGAGGTGGTTTCGGCTCGATTGCAGGCCCCTGTCCGTTTCGCGGCTCGGTCTCGGGTCCGGCATTGATCTCCGCGGGCGGTTGCGCGCTTTCCGCACCCCGCAGCTTGACCTCATAAAACTCCTCGGTGGCAGGCGAGGCGGGTGTGGGTTCGGGTGCAGGCTCACCTTCGCGGGACTTTGTCCGTGAGGGTATCCTCAGCCGGCTTCTCCACCCACGGTCCTTATCACCGTAGTCTTTGATAGGCTCCTCGGGCAGGGGGCCACGCATAGGACCCAGCGGCTGGGCAACAATTTTGTCCTCGAGGCTGGTCAGAGCGGTAAGCAGTTCACTGGCTTCGAAGGGCTTTATGATGAAGGCATCGGCGCGGACCCGGCGGGCTTCGTCGGCCTTGAAGGGCTCCAATTTGCCCACCGTCAGCAGTACCGGAATGCGAGCCGTTTCCGGGGCTTCCCGAATCCGCTGGCAGACCTCGAGACCCCCATAACCCGGCATGTATACGTCGAGTACGATCAGGTCCGGCTTTTCTTCCGTGATCTTCTTGAGAGCGGAGGAACCGTTATTGACAGTAATTACTTCATAACCGGCGTCTACAAGGATACGCCGGCCCATATTTTGGGCAGTCACACTGTCATCTGCCAACAGTACCGTGCGCGCCAAGCGTACCCTTCCCTATAGCGGGGGAGATAGCGCGAAGGTAACGTGTCTTGGGCCCTAAGTCAATGAGAATACGACCATTAAACAGATTACGTCAGGACAGCGCCGATGGGGTTCAGGTTAGCGAATTGAACCCCGATGCCATTCCCCAAGGGAACGGGGTTCAGAAGGGTACGATCTTGTGAATACCTTTCTTTTTCTTGTGCTTACTGGTAGCTTCCGCCGTGTCCGTGCCGGTGTCGGCTGACGGGGTGGCAGCAGCCGCGGCTGGACTTTGTCCGTTGGCTGAATTCTGGCCAGCGGTTGACCCAGCTTGAATCTCGTTAACCTGCTGCGGTGGAGGCAGCGGTGGACCGGAGTCGGCGGGAACGTTCGGTTTGAGTTCGTTGGCAGACTCAGCGGGCGCAGCATTGGGCTTCAGTTCGTTGGCATCGCTCTGACCCTCGGGGGCGGTTGGTTTGGCGGGTGCCGGAGTGGCATCGGAATGGGGCACGGGTTCATTGGCTGGCGGTGGACCCGTTGGCATCGTCTCGAGGGAAACGGCGTGAGAATCGCTTCCGCGAGCTGCCGGGGCCATCACCGCGTTGGTTGCCTGCCGGACGACGTCACTCGCGCTTACCGGCTTCGGGTCGACCAATGTGGGTTCGCCTACGTGGGCCGCATCATTCACATCGGGACGCTTCTCGAAATTCTTCACCAGCTTCGAGAGCGGGCTGGCAGGGTGGCGGCTCTCCTCTTCCGCTTTGTTTCTGGCGATCTCTTCCTTGGTTGGCTTGGGAATGGGCTGATGCAGCGCGGCCAGCCGGGCCTTGGCGTCGTCATCCCGGTTCATCAGGGGATAGCGAGTCAAAATACGCGAATAAGCATCCGTAGCGCCCTTGGTGAAGGGTTCGATCATGCGACTCTTGACGATCTCGTACATGCAATTCTTCGGCTGCCCGGGGCTCACGCAGTTCGGGTGCGCCCGCACCATGTTGATCTCGCCTTCGTAGGATTGTCCCAAAAGGTACAGAGCTTCATCGGCTTTGCTGTACAACGGATACTTGTCCACCAGGGATTGCAGGCGGGCAATCGCCGCCGGGTAGGATTCCCGCAAGTAATAAAAGCGCCCGATTTCGTACTCGCGCTCGGCAATGTCTTCCTGCACCTCGCGCAGCTTTTGCTTGGCCTCCGGAACCAGCTTGCTATCGGGAAACTGCTGGATCATCTGTCGATATTCTTCTTCCGCGCGCATGGCATGGGTGTAATCGCGGTCCGCCTTTTCCATCTGTTGATAGTGAATATTGGCGATCTTCAGCTGCGCTTCAGCGGCTTCGGGCACGTTGGGGAAAAAGGTGATGAAATCCTTGTATTCAATTTCAGCCTGCTCGAGCGACGCCGAACCGCCTTCCGCATACCAGGAATCGGCAATTGCCAGTTTGGCGTGAGCGATGTACTCCGAATCCGGGTAAGTGTTGATCAAGGTTTGCAAGCTGAGCCGGGCCACGTCGAAGTGGTTGTGCTTCATGGCTTCCATGGCACGATCGAACAGCACCTTGTCGGGTTGCTTGGAATCGACATTGGCAATGGGGTTGGTGACCTTCTTGTTGGTGCAACCCGCGAGGAAGAAAAGCACCGCCAGCACCAAAGCTATTTTGTGAACGCCATGTGACGACATAAAACCTCGCAAACTACTTCCGGCAACTCTAGCGTGCATCTAGCGAAAGATCAGACCTTGAGAAATGCGGCTTCGCGAGCCGCTTTCAGCAGTTTCTGCGCATTGTCAGCCGGGTCACCCTCGCCGAAAACGGCGCTGCCTGCCACCAGGATCTCAGCCCCGGCGCGGACCACCTCGCCGACGGTCTCTAAGTCAATGCCTCCATCTACTTCGATGCGAAAGTTCAGGCGCGCTTGCGCCCGCCACTCGGCCAATCGGCGAATCTTATGCACCGCCCCAGGAATGAATTTCTGCCCGCCAAAACCGGGATTCACCGACATGATAAGCACGTGATCGACTATATCCAATACCTCGGACAAGGTCTCGATCGGCGTCGCGGGATTGACCACAACTCCAGCCGCCATGTCGTGGCTGCGGATCAGGTTCAGGGTTCGATTGAGATGCCGGCAAACCTCCTGGTGAACCGAAATCCAGTCCGCCCCTGCCTCGGCGAACTCGGCGATGAATTCATCGGGACGCTCGATCATGAGATGGCAATCGAGCGGCAAATCGGTTGCTTTCCTCAACGAGCTCACCACCACGGGGCCGAGGGTGAGGTTGGGCACAAAATGCCCGTCCATGATGTCAACATGAATAATGGTTCCTCCTCCGCGGACAGCGGCATCCACCTGCTCAGAAAGATGAGCAAAATCTGCCGCCAGAATCGACGGGGCTAGTTCAATCAACCCTAGGCTCCTGCGGGAAAGCGCTCAAAAATTCTAACACGCAGAGTGGGCTGCCCAAGGCTTTTTCCCGACTTCCCGCCGCATGGTTCGGCTCGCAACAGGTACAATCATGCCTTAGTCTCCCCCGGACTTCGGTCCGGCCCGAGCCCGTAAACAACATCATGCGAGTTCGAAAAGCCATCTTTCCGGCAGCTGGTTTGGGCACACGCTTCTTGCCTGCCACCAAGGCCCAGCCCAAAGAAATGTTGCCCCTAGTCGACAAGCCGATTATTCAATACGGGGTCGAGGAGGCTTTGGCCTCCGGTTGCGACCAGATCATCATCATCACCGGCCGGGGAAAGCAGGCGATCGAGGATCATTTCGACGTAAGTTATGAGCTCGAAAGGATGCTCGAAGACCGCAAGAAGACGGATTTGCTAGCCATCGTGCGTCACATTTCCGATCTGATTCACGTGGCGTACGTTCGCCAGAAAGAGGCTCTAGGCCTGGGCCACGCCGTGCTCACGGCGCGAGAGTTGGTGGGAGACGAGCCCTTCGCGGTGTTGCTGGCCGATGACGTGATCGATGCCGACCCTCCTTGCCTCAAGCAGATGATCAGTGTGTTTGAAGAGACGCAGTGCTCGGTCCTGGCAACCCAGATAGTGGAGGGCAAAGCCATCTCCGCCTATGGTGTCCTGGATGTGAAGCCGCCTGACGGGCGGTTCCACGGCCGCCTGTACGAGATTGTCAACATGGTGGAGAAGCCTCGCCCGCAAGAAGCCCCTTCTAACTTGGCGATTATTGGTCGTTACATCCTTACGCCGACCGTTTTTGACACCTTGTCTCAGATTCAAGCCGGAGCCGGCGGAGAACTCCAACTCACCGACGGAATGAGAATGCTGCTCAAGAAAGAGAAGATGTATGCCTATGTATACCAGGGCAAGCGTCACGATACCGGCGACAAACTTGGTTTCCTCAAAGCCACGGTGGAATTCGCCTTGAAGCGAGAAGACCTGGGAGCACCGTTCCGCGAATACTTAAAGAGCTTGAACCTCTAGACCGGATTCCGGCTCATTCTTCTCCCAAGGTCATCTTCAGTTTCTTCGATTTCTCTTCCACGCTCGCAGCCAGGTTCTCTTTGTGAGCCGCCAGCTTTTTGCCCAGAGCGGGGCTTCCCAGACCGATGATTTGGGCGGCCAGGATCCCCGCGTTGATAGCGCCGGGCTTTCCGATCGCGACCGTAGCCACCGGAATGCCGGCCGGCATCTGCACGGTGGCCAGCAGAGAATCCAGCCCGTTGAGCGAGGTTGAAGGAATAGGAACGCCGATCACCGGGAGGGTGGTGTGAGCTGCGATCACTCCCGCAAGATGGGCGGCGCCTCCCGCGCCCGCAATAATCACCCGAATACCCCGTCGGGCCGCTTGGCGGGCAAAGTCCGCTGTGCGCTCGGGAGAACGGTGGGCGGAGGTGACGTCAATCTCGTAGGCGATGCCGAAATCCTCGAGCGTTTTGGTCGCCTCGCGCATAATCTCCAGATCGGAGTCGCTACCCATCACAATTGAAACCAGTGGCTTCGTCACGAGGTCCTTTCCCGTTGGCAACGCGAGCCGGCGCGCCAACCTGAAAGCTATCTTTTCCCGGCTTTTGCCGCTATGTCTTTGCGGTAATGTGCTCCCTCGAAACTGATCCTCGCGAGCGCCTCATAGGCTCGCGCCACCGCAGTTTTCAGCTCCGGCGCTCGCGCCGTGACGCCGAGCACTCTGCCCCCTGCCGTGAAGTACGTGTGATCCCGGGCCGAGGTGCCGGCGTGAAAAACCTTGACCCCTTGCATGCGACCGGCCTCTTCGAGGCCGCTGATCTTTTTGCCAGCTTCGAAGGTACCGGGATAGCCCCCGGAGGCCATCACCACACAAGCGGCTGCATCCGGAGACCAGCGAAAATCTCCTTCGCTGACCCGGCCTTCGATGGCCGCCTCTAAGGCCTCCAGCAGATCGCTTTCCAGGCGCATCAAGATCGCCTGAGCTTCGGGATCGCCGAAACGGCAATTGAACTCGAGAACCATGGGCCCCCGCGCCGTCAGCATCAGACCGCAATAGAGAATGCCGCGGTATGCCATCCCTTCGGCCCTCATCCCCTTGACCACGGGGCGAGCGATGTGTTGCACGATCCAGTTTTGCATTTGCTCATCGAGCAAGGCTTGACTGGAGTAGGCGCCCATGCCACCCGTGTTTGGTCCGGTGTCGTCGTCCCCGATCCGCTTGTAATCCTGCGCCGGCACCAGCGGGGCCACGCGGTCGCCGTCGCTCAGCACGAGAAAAGAGAGCTCTTCGCCTTGCAGATATTCTTCGATTACCACGCAGAGCCCGGCTTCGCCCAACATCTTGCCGCTGAGCATCTCGGCTGCAACCGTAGTCGCTTCCTCTTTGGTCTTGCAGATGACCACGCCTTTACCGGCTGCCAGCCCATCGGCCTTGAGCACAATGGGCATGTGGAAGTGCGACAGAGCGTCACGAACCTCATCCCGCGACTTGCAGATGGCATAGTGCGCGCTGGGAATATGGTGGCGCTGCATGAATAACTTGGCGAAGCTCTTGCTCGATTCCAGTTGCGCCGCCGCCGCCGTGGGACCAAAGGTTTTCCATCCCTGGCGGGTAAAACGGTCGACCAGCCCCAAGGTCAGAGGCAGTTCGGGACCGACCACGGTCAAATCCGGCTCGATCCGCTTCGCCAGATTGACCAGCGACTCGATGTTCTTGAGGTCGGCGGGAAGACATTCGGCTTCCGCGGCAATCCCCCCATTGCCGGGAGCACAATAAATCTTGGAAACACGCGGGGACTGGCGCAGCTTCCAAACCAAGGCATGCTCCCGCCCGCCGCTTCCAAGAATAAGAATCTTCATAATTGGAAACAAACAAGGGTAGGGACAATACAGCGGGATGTCAAACCTGTCGCTTGCCAATGGCAAAACCGGTTTGCGGTATCCCCGTCGCTAACTCATTGGGAAATGCCTTGGCTCGTTGCCGGCGGAATGGCTCGATGGGTTAATCATGGTTAAGGCCGTCATATAATCGAGCGGTGATTACCGTCTCGAAAGAAGATTACCTGAAAGCCATTCTCGAGGCCGAAAGCGAAGGCGAAATCGTGATCTCCGCCACCCTGGCTCACTGGCTCTCGGTATCGGCGCCGGCGGTCACCATGGCCATGCGCCGCCTGAAGCGGGATGGGCTGGTCCGCATGGGGGCAGACGGCCAGGTAGAACTGACACCCGCAGGACGCAAAATCGCGCGTAGGCTTGCGCTGCGTCATCATCTCATCGAGCGTATGTTGGCCGAGATGTTTGACCTGGAATGGTACAAGGTTCACGACGAAGCGGAGCGCTTGGAGCACGCGGTATCGCCGGATTTCGAAGCTAAGCTGCTCGCCCGATTGGGCAAGCAAGGCGCCTGTCCGCACGGGAATCTGAGCGAACGCGAGAGCCCGGCGAGCCGGCGCCGGCGGGGCTTGCTGCTGCTGGCGGAAGCGGAAGCGGATCTAGACTATGTTGTGAGCGGCATTTACGAGCGCGACCGGCGGCTGCTCGAATTTCTTGAGGGGCGAGGGATTCGTCCCGGCGCCCGTCTCCGTGTATCGGGTAAGAATTACGATCAGACGCTGACTTTGGCGACCGATCGGGGACGAGTTACTCTGGGGCGCTCGGCTGCCGAGAGAGTTTGGGTGGCGCGAGCATCCCGGCAACGCCGCGGCGATTCCGAGAAAGGGTAGAGGCGTTCGCTCGGCGCGCACCAAAGCGCGCAGCAGGAATTTCTATCCGAGCCGCGGGCGCGAGACCTATTTGCTTTTAAAATGGAATCAGTCCTGCAGGGCGCATGCTGGATCGCCTGCACCGCGGTCGGCATCTATTTTTTCAAGGAAGGCGTTCCTCGATGAATAGCTTCAATGCTTGCTCTACGCTCCGGGTTGGCGGCCGGGAATATCAAATCTACCGTATCGATGCCTTGGATAAGCAGGGAACCTCGACTCAGCATCTTCCGTACTCGTTGCGCATTCTCCTCGAGAATCTCCTGCGCATGGAAGACGGCCGCAACGTCACCGCCGAGGACATTGTGGCGCTGACGGGCTGGAACAGCCAATCCAGACCGGACCGAGAAATTGCCTTCACCCCCAGCCGTGTTCTCATGCAGGATTTCACTGGAGTTCCCGCCGTAGTGGATCTGGCCGCCATGCGGGACGCCATGAAGCGGCTCTCGGGCGATCCGGCGAGGATCAATCCTTTGCAGCCGGCGGAGTTGGTCATCGATCATTCCGTGCAAGTGGATCAATTCGGCACAGCGAACGCCTGGCAGATTAACGCCGAGTTGGAGTTTGTGCGCAACAAGGAGCGGTATGCATTTCTAAAGTGGGGGCAAACTGCCTTTCACAACCTCGCCATCGTCCCCCCGGATACGGGGATTGTGCACCAAGTCAATCTGGAGTACCTGGCCAGGGTCGTCTTCGTCGAAAAAAGAGCGGGCCAATCCCTGGCCTATCCCGATACCCTGGTCGGAACCGACTCGCACACCACGATGATCAACGGGCTGGGCGTGCTGGGATGGGGCGTGGGTGGAATCGAAGCCGAAGCCGCGATGCTCGGGCAACCGGTCTCCATGCTCATTCCCCAGGTTGTCGGAGTGAAGCTAAACGGCCGACTGCGGGAAGGCGCAACCGCCACCGACCTGGTGCTCACCATCACCGAAATGCTGCGCAAGCACGGAGTGGTCGGCAAACTGGTTGAGTACTTCGGACCGGGGCTCGAGGAGCTCGCTTTGGCCGATCGAGCCACCATCGGCAACATGTCCCCGGAATACGGCGCCACCTGCGGCATCTTTCCCGTAGATAAAGAGACCCTCAACTACTTGCGGTTGACCGGGAGATCGGAGGAGCAAATTGCCCTGGTCGAGGCCTACTGCCGCGAACAAGGGCTGTTCCACGACGCCAAGACCGCGCAAGCCCAATATTCAGAGCTGCTTTCGCTCGATCTCGGTAGCGTGGAGCCAAGTCTTGCCGGCCCCAAGCGTCCACAGGATCGAGTGCCCCTCTCAAAGGCCAAGGAATCGTTCGAACAGGCGTTGCCATCCTTGATCAAGCCGGGGAAGTCTGCTGTAAGCGGGGTCGAAACCGCATCCGGCAATGGACATCCGCACCACGGCAGTGTGGTCATTGCGGCGATTACCAGCTGCACCAACACTTCCAATCCCGCCATGATGCTGGCCGCCGGGCTGCTGGCGAAGAAGGCCGTCGAGCGTGGGCTGGAAGTGCCCGGCTGGGTGAAGACCTCCTTGGCTCCCGGATCGAAGGTGGTGCGGGACTATCTGGCGCAGGCAGGACTCATGGGTTACCTCGAGAAGCTGAAGTTCCATATCGTCGGCTATGGCTGCACCACCTGCATTGGCAATTCCGGTCCGCTGCCCGAAGAGGTCTTGAGCGTGATCGAAAAGAAGAATCTCGTGGTGGCCTCGGTGCTCTCGGGAAATCGAAA
>DATJVZ010000115.1:0-2908 GCA_035501575.1 Terriglobales bacterium
TCCCCAGCAGTGGCCTTTGCCCGAGAGAATCATCAGCGTTTCTTAGACGAACTGAAAGATCTGCTGCGCATTCCGAGCGTAAGTACTTTGCAAGAACACAAGTCGGACGTGCAGAAGGCGGCTGACTTCGTGGCCGCCGAGCTGCGCAGAATTGGCATGGAGAATGTGGAAGTCATTCCCACCCAAGGCCACCCGCTCATTTACGCCGATTGGCTCCACGCTCCGGGAAAGCCTACGGCGCTGTGCTACGCGCACTATGATGTGCAACCTCCCGATCCTCTCGACGAATGGCTGAGCCCGCCGTTTGAGCCAACCGAGCGCAACAACAACATTTATGCGCGCGGCGCGGTGGATGACAAGGGACAGCTGTGGATGGAGATTAAGGCGGTCGAGGCCTTGATGAAGGGCCACGACGGCCGGCTTCCGCTCAACGTGAAGTTCATTATTGAAGGCGAAGAGGAGGTAGGAGGCGAGTCGATTGCCAAATACGTTCGCCAGGAAAAAGCCAAGCTTCGGTCCGATTTTGCCTTGGTTTGCGACACCGAGCTGTTTGCCCCCGATCTTCCCACCTTGTGCGTCGGGCTGCGCGGGTTGGTATATACGGAGATCGAGGCGGTTGGACCGAAAACGGATTTGCACTCCGGGATGTACGGCGGCGTAGCTCCCAACCCGTTCTTCGGGTTGATCGAAATTGTCAGCCAGCTCAAGGACTCGAAGGGTAGGATTCTGATTCCCGGCTTCTACCGAGACGTGAAGAAACCGTCGGCCGACGAGCTGAAGGCCTGGAAGCGGTTGCCCTTCAAAGAGGAGCACTATCGCAAGACCGAAGTCGGATCCAAGGTGTTAACCGGCGAGCCGGGTTTTTCAGTTCTGTATCGTACCTGGGCGCGCCCGACGCTCGAAGTCCACGGTATGCCGGGGGGATTCACGGCTCCCGGCGCCAAGACCGTGATTCCTGCGCGAGCCGCCGCCAAAGTCTCCATGCGGCTCGTCCCTAATCAAGATCCGGCTGACATTTTGCGGCGATACACGAACTACGTGAAGAAGCTGACCCCGAAAGGGATCGAAACCAAGATTAAGGTCTGGAGCAAGGGGCCGGCTTGCGTGGTCGGCACCAACAACCCGTACATCAAGGCCGCCACCGAGGCGATGCATGAGGTGTTCAAGAAAGATACGGTGTTCATTCGTTCCGGCGGCTCGATACCGATCGTAACTGACTTTCAGGATGTGCTGAAGATACCTAGCGTGATGATGGGTTTCGGCCTACCCGATGATAATCTCCATGCTCCGAATGAGAAGTTTCACATTCCGAACTTCTACCGGGGCATTGAGTCCATTTGTTTGTTTTTCGAGAAGCTGGGCGCTGCTTAGCTCTGGACCCAGGGGAGCGCTCACGCTCCCGGGGCGAGAGGGGATGAACTCGGCGAAAGGCGAACTCAACGACGGGGGGAGACTGCCTTGGTTGGCGACGGAACCTCGAGTGGAATGGCTTGCCCTGCGGTCGACGCCCGCACCATCAGCACCGGGTCCACTTTCTGCCGGACAGAGCGAATTCTCACCCCATCCCTTGGTTGGATCTCGGTAGCTCGCAGAAAGATTCGAGCCCCGATGCTCCCCAGATCCTCCATCGATTGCCGCACGGTCGTCAGCGGGGGATTGTAAAAAGCGGCGGCCGACACATCATCGAAGCCCACCACCGAACACTCGTCCGGCACCTTGAATCCCGCCTGAGACAAAGCCCGAATCGCGCCAAAAGCGGTCATGTCATCGAAAGCCATCACCGCGGTAAAGCGAGCGTGTCTCTCGAGTAGCGTCGCCATGGCTGCAAAACCACCCTCGGAACTCGACGCGGTGTCCTTGAGTTCCAGGATCCGCTTGGAATCCAAGGACAGAGAATGCTCGCGGGCAAACTCGCTGATGCCCGCCCATCGATGCGCGCTGTCGATCACCTGCTTGGGCCCGCGGATGAAGGCGATCTCGCGATGCCCAAGTTCGAAAAGATGGGCGATCGCCAAGCGTGCGCCCATCTTGTTGTCCACCGATACCGAACTGATTCCGCCATGCCGGGATTCCCTTCCGATCACCACCACCGGAATCTGGTTCTTGGCGAAGGGATTCAGCATCTCCGTCTGCAGTTCCAGCGAGTTGGCTACCGCGATTACGCCTTCGATGCGCCGTTCGAATAGGGTCGCCACATAGTTGCGAAATCGTGCGCGGCTGTTCTGGATATCGACCAGAACAGGAAGGTACGCGGAACCGCACAGAGATTTGTCAATTCCGAGCAGCACTTGGGCGCAATAGGGATCGCTCACATCGGGCACCAAAACGGCCACGGCTTGGCTTCGCCGGCTACGCAGGGAGCGGGCAAACTGGTTTGGGTAGTAACCGAGCTTCCGGGCCCATTTTCGAATCTGACCCTTGGTCTTCTCCGGAATGTGTTGACCAGCGGGGGAATTGTTCAGGACCAAGGAAATCGTGGTCGGTGAGAAGCCGCTAGCCTTCGCAAAGTCTCGGATCGTGATCATCGCCGGATCCCAGCCAGGGGGGGATTTCTATGCGCCCTGGTTGAGTCTAATCAAGCGAGACGGCAAACGCCAGCACGCGGGGCGGGAGGTAGTGGTACAGCGTTCTCTCGAATTCGAACAGGGCTTCCCGATCTTCCCTTGGTCCACCAGCTCTTTGGCCAAGGCGATGGCCGGCACGCGGCGATAGTTGAATCAAACCAGAGTGGGCACGTTTCGTGCGGCGGCGGCCATGCGCTCGGCCTCCGGCAAATTCATGGCCAGCGGCTTTTCGCAGAGCAGAATCTTCCCGCTTTGGCCGCCTCGATGGCGATCGGAGCATGCAGGTGATTGGGCGCCCCGATGTCGACCACATCGATATCCTTCCTGGTAACCACCGACTGCCA
>DATJVZ010000116.1:0-21222 GCA_035501575.1 Terriglobales bacterium
TTCTCGCCGTCTTCGCCGTACATCTTCACCGGCAGACCGGCGGCGGTCGCTTCCGAGAACAGGAAGCCCTTAGGGGGATAGATGAGCGCATCGCCGTTGTTCCCGCCTGGATAGCTGCGGATCCAGTCAGGAGACTGGATGCAACGAAGGTGGCCGGGTGCGGGGAGAGGGTTTTCTGTTCACGCTCAGACGAAAAGTGCCCATCAACTGAAACCCGCCGCGCGAGGTGAAGGGTTCCTGCCCCGGGCTGCCATCCTCCATCTTTTGCGCCACCTGCCCTCCACTCGACCCCTCTGTCTGTTGCCGACCGGAGCTTGCGGGACCTAAGCTAGAGAAATCGAGAGCTAGACATCCGCAGGAATGTGGATACTTCCATCCTCAGCAATGGGAAAGAAAGGATTCCATGCCACCTCCCACAAGAATCCATCCGGGTCGGAAAAATACCCGTCATATCCTCCCCAGAAGGTATTCTGCGCTGGCTTGAGCAGCTTTCCGCCTGCCGCTTCAGCTTGCGCGAGCACGGACTCAACCTCTACCCGAGTACGGGCGTTGTACGCCAACGTGATTCCACCGAATCCCTGTCCCTCAGGTGACACGTTTGCGTCTTTTGCCAGCGAGGCGCGCGGATAGAGAGCGAGACCCATTCCTCCCGCCTGAAAGAACACGATTTCTTTAGCTTTGGCGTTCGACCTCTTCCATCCGAGGCGTTCATAGAAAGTCCGGCTACGATCTAAATCAGCTACGCCAAGAGTAATCAGACTGACTCTCTGTTCCACGTTGCGTTTCTCCTCGCTCCAAAGAATACGCGCAAGAAAAAGATGTGAGTCAGCATTTGGCAACCAAGGGCCGGATGACAAGCAGTGTGTCTCAGTCGCTCGGTAGCCGATTGCTTGGCGGCGAGAAAGTCCCATCGTCTCCACCATAGTCCTTCAAGTGCCAGCACCTTACCGGGCTGCCTTCAAAGCTGCGGCCACCTGGGCAACGCGTGCGCCCTGATGCTTTGCGACCTCAAGGTCGTCCGCGGTTGGTGGGGCGCCGTTCGGTCCGGAGACCGATGATGAGCCGTACGGTGTCCCGTGGCCTCGAACAACCTTTTCGTGGGTGTAGCCGTTCGGCACGATGATGAATCCCAAGTGCGCCATCGGGAAGTACAGCGACACCACCGTCGTCTCGTTTCCGCCGTGCGGACCCGACGTGGAAGTGAAGGCACCGGCCGCTTTTCCATTCAGCTTACCTTGAAACCAAAGGCCGCCAAGGCTGTCTATGAATGCTTTCAACTCCGCCGACGTGTTACCAAAACGCGTCGGGGTGCCAAAGATGATTCCATCGGCCCACTCCACGTCGGCATGCGTGGGGGCTCCGTACTCGGCAAGCATCCTCTCGCTGCGCTCCTCCCAGCCCGGAACCTTTTCCATCACAGCCGGAGAGACGATATCGGGGACGCGGCGGAGCCGAACGTCGGCTCCAGCTTCACGGGCTCCTTCACTGACGGCTTTAGCCAGCGATTCTACAGCGCCGTCACGGGAGTAAAACACGACGAGAATGTTTGCTTTATGCTGTGGCATCGACAACTCCTTGATGTGAACCTTGCCTCCGGTCGCCGCAGCTCTATTAGGTGCGTCATGAGGCGTCTCAGGGAACTGTTACGTACTGTTTCGTGCACCAGCGCGAATGTAAGTGATCGGGTTACGTGGGGTCGCGTCCTTGCCCATAATTGGTAATCGGCGGATCATGTTCAAGTCCGATCGTGCACATCTGCAACATCAAGCACTCCCATTTCTCCTTCAGCGGAACAACAACCCCGCGAACTCTGTAAGATTCCTGCGCCAGACCATCCAAGTATGCTGGCCTGGCGTTTCGATGTCGGTATACTGCACGCCTTTCGATTTGAGCCATTGCTTGAAGCTTCGGTTCCTGGTGATCAGGTCATCTTCCGTGCCGCAGGCAATCCATAGCAGGCGAATCTGCTGGTTGATCTTCGCATCGAGCGAAGGAAAACTGGTCTGGAAGTCGTCGGGAATGCCGCCTGAACTGAAGGCACCGATCCAGGCAAATTTGTCCAGATTATTGAGGCCAGTCAGCAGCGATTCCGTCCCACCCATGGAAAGCCCGGCGATCGCCCGTGAGCTGCGGTCTTTGGCGATCCGATATTCGCCTTCAACGCGCGGCATAACTTCGGTGAGCAGCGCTTCGCGGAACTTAGTAAGGTTCTTATCCCGCAGGTTCGTGTGGTCCCACGAGCCCCATCCCATACGGACGAATTCCATGGTCCCATAGCCAAGCGGCATGACCACGATCATCGTCTTTACTTTGCCTTGCGCGATGAGGTTGTCGAGAATCACGTTTGCCTGCCCAACCGCAGTCCACCCGCTCGCGTCGTCGCTGAACCCATGCAGCAGATAGAGGGCGGGATAGGTCTTTTTCGCGGTCGGATCATAGCCCGGCGGCGTATAAACGTAGTAATCGCGGTCATCACCCGCGACCGCAGATTTGTAAAAGTGACGGTGGACCGCACCGCGCGGCACGTCGTTCACTTCCCAGGGTAGCGAGGCCGGACCGGGAACGTGCACGGCATTTCCCGGGTCGATTAAGTTCGGTACCAGGAGGGGGTTCACAGGATCGAGTGAACGCACGCCGTCCACGATGATGGAATATCCGTAGTAGTCTGGGTTGAGCGGCGCAGTCGTTGCACTCCAAATACCCTGGTCGTCCTTTTGCATGGGCATGGTCTCGGCGCCTTCGATGTCCAGCTTCACGTCGACAGCATTAGGAGCCTGGAAACGAAAGGTCACGCTTCGGTCGGCGTGCACTTCCGGCGAAACCTGCCGCGCGGGCTTGTTTGGTTGCGCCGTGACGAGGATCGAAGACACAAGGAACCAGAAAACCATAACATGAGGCTTCATGGGGGCGTATTCCTCGGGTTGAAGCGTCGATCTTGTGGGTTGTCGTAACGGAATTGATGGGATGATTAATTCGATCGTCGTTTGCGAGTCGTTGAAGCCAAGAGCTCTTATTGCTTGGGAGTTGATAAGCTCTCGACACGAACCACTGTACACTTCACCTCTTTCCCGGTCGTGCTCTTCAATTTCCCCTTGTCTCCGTTGAGCTCATACTTCACATCCTTGCCGACAACGAAGTCCGTCGCCTTGACAGAAGTCTTTGGGCCTGTCCGACAGGTGTAATGGTGCCCCGAAGCTTCGAAGATGAAGTCATATTGCTGCTTCTTTTTGTCCTTGGTGTTTGTCTCGCCTGCCGGCTGAACATCCTTCAAAGTTGTGGTCCCTTTGTCCTTTTCCGCGCTTGCGGTGAGAGTACACATTGTCAAAAGCATTACGGCAATCGATCTGCGCATCGCCCGTCCTCCAGATGTGACCCGCCATTGTACATGGGTCGTAACACGCTCCTAGACGTACCCCTACTCATAGTGGCGAAGACATCGCTATCGCATTCATAACACTGGAGTAACGTCCCACAGTACTCGCTCCGCTCCGGCGTGGTCGCTCGCCGCTCGCGCAATCTGCGTGCTGGCGTCTCGCTGCCACACACTGTCAGAATGCCACATTCAATATTGTGATATTGACATCGGTGGGATTTCAACCTTGGCCAATTTCGTGTTTTGAGTTTGATCGTCTCTGCTGTCAGTTCTGACAGGGGTCGGATCATCGTCCCGCTACATAAGATTTATCAGAAGCGGATCTTGCAGGGGAATCTTTGGCTCGGAAGGTGGCAGTTGCGTACCGCCGTCCGTTGTTCCAACGGCTGGTCAGGACTTATGTCAAGGGAAGTGAGGCCACACAGATTTTTCGTAGTAACGTGTCTAGCATTGCTCGTTTGTAGCCTTGCTTACGCGCAGGAGGAGTCCGAGAGAATCAACTCAAATCTTGGCGCATTCGCGAGCCTTCCGCTGAGCCCGACATCGAACTTTGTCAAAACCAGTTGGGGCCTGGTGGGAGGCGCAGGCTACAATTTTTCAAACCATCACTCGGTCATCGGCGAGTTCATGTGGAGCGCGCTTCATCCCTCCGACGCGGCGCTTCAGCCGATTCGGGCAGCCTCCAAAGACAACAGCATCACCGGCCACAGCAACCTGTACTCCGTAACCGGAAACTACCGGTTTGAGTGGCAATGGAGGAAGCTAGGAGCCTATTTCATCGGCGGCGGGGGATGGTATTACCGCACGCTGGGTTTTACCGGTCCGGTGTCATCAGGCACGGGCACCGAGTGCGTTCCAGCTTGGATCTGGTGGGGATTCACCTGTAACAACGGAACCGTGACGGCCAACCAGAGTCGCGGAAGCTACACTTCAAGCGTACTAGGTGGAAATGTTGGCGCAGGCTTCACCATCAAGGTCGGCGAGCCCAGCTATAGGATCTACATCGAACCGCGTTATCACTATGCCCCAACCCAAAACGTTAGCACGCATTTGTTGGAGATAACGCTCGGAATCCGGTACTGAACTGAAAGCCGAGTCGTAGGGCCCTGTCAGAACAACCGGGTTGCTCGACACTCGATGAACTACCCGTGCCAGAGGATTCTCCACAGCCCTACCTTTGGTGCAAATACACGTAACCGATAGTTCGGGAACCAGATCCGAGGTTAAGAACGTGTCGCGAGCAACTCGCGCACCATCCTCCTGTAGCGGGGAAAAGTGCGACCACACCTGTCATTAAATACAGTTCCGTCCGCAATCTCTCAGACCTATTGTTCGTGTACAAGTCTCGTCAGCACATGGATCACATTCGCCACGGATCGAACGCTAAGGGAAGATTGCCGTATGGAGGTATGCATGGGCCGATTCAACAGGGCGATCCTGGCGCTTCTTCCTCTGGGCCTAATTACGCTCTGTGGCTGTCAGGACCTGGTTCCGCGGGACACCTCGAGTCTATTCCTCCCGAGTTTTCAACGGTCAGAGATTTTTGGCTTTATAGCGGGCTTGGGTACGACCTTTGCCGCTGTGCCGGACTTGCTGGCCATGCTCCGGCGTCGCTCAAGCGCAGGCATGCACCCAAGGATGGCGGCCATCACGGGAGTCTTTCAGATCCTCTGGGTCTACTATGGCTTGTTGATTGCTTCTCGACCCGTGATTGTATGGAACGTGATTGCTGTCTTAATCAATTTGTCGAGCGTCGGCGCGTACCGCCATTTCGCCCGCATAGAAAAAGCCAAGCAAGAAAGCTAGCTTCATATTCTGCTGGGGATGGTGCCGGCCACCCATGGGACCAACAAACTTCAACCTAATGGAGATGCCTTATGCGTAAATTCGTCTTTTCCTCAGTTTTCCTTCTCCTGCTAGTCGGGAGCAGTGCCCTTGGCCAAGACGTCCGCTACAACTTCGACAAAGACACCGACTTCTCAAAATTCAAGACCTACAAGTGGGTACAGATCAAGGGTGCGCAGCAGTTGGACGATCTTATTGACAAACAGATTAAGAGCGCGCTGGATGCTGAGCTCGCGAAGAAAGGGTTAAGCAGGGTCGAGACCGATAACGCTGATCTGCTCATTGGGTACCAGACCGCGGTTGGCCAAGAGAAGCAGTACAACTCGTACAACACCGGCTGGGGCTACGGCCCCGGTTGGGGTGGTGGGTGGTACGGCGGGGGTGGATCGAGCTCGACCACCACGTCGACGACGACCATCTACACCGGACAATTAGCCGTGGATATGTACGATTCTGCGCATCACGATCTGGTGTGGCGGGGGGTAGCAAGCAAGACTATTGATACCAAAGCCAAGCCAGATAAACGCGAGAAGAATCTCGCCAAGGCGGCTCAAAAGCTGTTTAAGAACTATCCGCCGCAAGTAAAGAAATAGCGGCCTCGTTAGCGGGGGCTGACTACGACATCTTCCTTGTAGCAGTCGGCTGTTGGCGATGCCGGGTCGGCCGTCAGCAGGGAAGAAAGGGGTCATTCTCTATGAAACCGAAAGCCTCTCGGTCAGCATTCCATATCCTTCGATACATGATGGCCATCGTTTGTGCAGCAGTGCTTGCACCGGGAGAGACGCTGCTGCTGGTGCAATCGCAGCCGGCGGGCTCAGCAAAACAATCGCAGCCAGCAGGCTCGGGACAACAAGAGGCGAAAATACCTGCCGATCAGCTTGACTCTCTGGTGGCGCCCGTCGCACTTTATCCCGATCCCATGCTGGCTCAAGTTTTGGCCGCCGCGACCTATCCCTTGGAGATCATGCAACTGCAGCAATGGTTGGAGAAGAACAAGAATTTGAAGGATAAAGCGCTCGCCGACGCTGTGGCGAAACAGCCCTGGGATCCAAGTATCCAGGCCCTAGCGGGTTTGCCCGAGGTGGTAAAGCGTTTGGCGGATGACATTCAGTGGACTACGGATCTAGGCAACGCTTTCCTGGCGCAACAAGCCGATGTGATGGATGCCGTGCAGCGTATGCGCAAGAAAGCTCAGGACAACGGCAATTTGAAGTCGAACGAGCAACAAAAAGTGGAAACCAAAGTCATCGAAAGCAAGAGCGTGATCGTGGTCGAACAGGCTAATCCGCAAGTCGTATACGTGCCTTCGTACAATCCCGTAGTGGTGTACGGTCCGCCAGTTTATCCCTACCCTCCTATTTATTATCCGCCGCCGGGATACTACGCGGCGGGGATGGCAATTTCCTTCGGCATTGGCGTAGCTATGGGAGCGTTCTGGAGTGGCGGCTGGGGCTGGGGCTGCGGCTGGGGCGGGAACAATAACGTCTACATCAACAACAATAATAACTTTAATCGTAACACCAACATCAATGGCGGCAACCGTACCAACGTCGGCGGTGCGCGCCCCTCGAATCCAATAGCGGGCGGGGGGAATCGCGGCGGAGTCGGAGGAGCTGGAGGCGTTGGTGGGGTTGGAGGAGCTGGTAGCGTCGGCGGGGTTGGAGGAGCCGGTGGGGTTGGTGGAGTCGGCGGCGGGAACCGTGCATCGACTCTGCCGGCCGGCGGCAGCAACTGGCAGCACAACCCCCAACATCGCGGCGGCGCCCCTTATCGGGATCGGGCGACCGCGGACAGGTTTGGTGGCACGACGCGCGGTGATTCGCTGGCCAACCGTCAGGCTGGCGCCCGGCGCGAGGTTCAACGGCAGGGGGGTAATGTCGGCAGCAACCGCGCTGGAGGCGGGGGCGGCAATCGGGCCGGCGGAGGCGGCTTGGGTGATAGAGCGGGAGGAGGTGGCAACCGGGCTGGCGGAGGCGGAGTCGGCGACAGAGCGGGAGGCGGCGGAGGCGATCGCATCGGAAACCGGGATCTCTCCCGGAGCGGTGGCGGGAACCGGGACGCCTTCGGAGGCGGGAACCGGGGGTATAGCGGATCGAGTGCTCGCGCTAGCGGTAACCGCGGCGCGTCGAGCATGGGTGGGGGCGGAGGCGGAGGCCGACGTGGTGGCGGCGGCGGTGGTGGGCGGCGACGATAACTGGCTTAGCTGGTAGATAAACAATCATGGAGCATCGGATATGAAAGCAACATCGGCGAAGGGAAATCTCTCCAGACTGATTTGCCTTGGGGGGGCTTTGGTCTGGGTCTGTCTTGGCGCGACGGCTCTTTCTGCTGAGCAGCAATCCGCGGCGGCCAACGCTCCGGCTCCTACCCCTGTCTCTACGGCCGGGGCCAAGGCCTTTGACAGTCCGCAGCAAGCTGCGGACGCACTGGTCAATGCGGCCGAGAAATTCGATGAGATTGCGCTCATCCAGATTTTTGGCCCCGACGGCGATGATGTTGTGTTGACTGGTGAATACGCACAAGACCGCCGGCATGCCACCGATTTCGCCGCTGAGGCTCGCGAGAAGAAAAGCATTTCCCAAGACAAGAGTGGAACCCGCGCGTTCCTTCTGGTAGGAAACGAGGACTGGCCCTTCCCGGTTCCGCTGGTAAAGAGGGGTGCCAAATGGTTCTTTGACGCCAAGGCCGGCGAGCAGGAACTTCTCTACCGGCGTATAGGCTCGAACGAATTAGACGCCATTCAGATCTGCCGAGGTTACGTAGATGCGCAGTACGATTACGCCTACAAGTACCGTGATGAGTACTCGGTGAACGAGTACGCTCAGCGTATCGTCAGCACCCCGGGCAAAAAGGATGGCTTGGCCTGGCAAAATGCGGATGGCACCTGGGAAGGCCCGATCGGCGAAAAGGTTGCTCTCGCAATCCAACAGGGCTACAGCAGCGGCGAGCCGTACCATGGCTATTTCTTCAAAGTTCTGAAAGGGCAAGGACCCGCGGCGCCGCTCGGCGAAATGAACTTCGTGGTGCAGGGGATTATGATCGGGGGTTTTGCCTTGGTAGCTGCGCCGGCCGAGTACCGCGTGACCGGGGTGAGAACCTTCATCGTCAGCGACGACGGTGTCGTCTACGAGAAAGATCTTGGGCCGAACACCCTCGACGAGTTCAAGAAGATGGAGCTCTTTAACCCGGACAAATCCTGGAACCCCGTCTTCGACGACGAGGACTAGCGAGGAGCCGGACGGCCGCATTTTCTAGCCATTTCTTAATCTACGAGTGTTGGCCAGGGTTGCTCTCCCCGTTGCGAAGAGGCTTTAAACGACCATAAGCTCCATTCAAGTTGAGCAGCCATGAATGAATCGCTCTCC
Organism: Terriglobales bacterium; assembly: GCA_035501575.1. Lineage (GTDB taxonomy): Bacteria > Acidobacteriota > Terriglobia > Terriglobales > Acidobacteriaceae > JAFAGX01. The sequence goes on from DATJVZ010000116.1 coordinate 8,584, forward strand.
GCGCACGCCGCAGAGCCTAGACGTATCGTGCTCCCTGGAAGGAAGGCCATCCACACCGGGTGGATACACTGGCTTCCCGGGTTGAACACCCTGCGCGCGTACAAATCGTCCTGGCTGCGGCACGACCTTGTGGCCGGGCTCGTCATGACGACCATGCTTGTCCCGGTCGGCATCGCGTACGCCGAGGCATCCGGCGTGCCGGGTATCAACGGCCTCTACGCGACCATCGTACCTCTGCTGGCGTATGCCGTGTTCGGTCCGAGCCGTATTCTGGTGCTGGGCCCGGACTCATCCCTTGCGCCTTTGATCCTCACGGTTGTGCAGCCGCTTTCGGCGGGCGATCCACAACGGGCCGTCGCGCTGGCCGGAATGATGGCCATCGTTTCCGGCATCGTGTGTGTTGCCGCCGGCCTGGCGCGTCTGGGCTTCATCACCGAGTTGCTCTCGAAGCCGATCCGCTACGGCTACATGAATGGTATTGCTCTGACCGTGCTGCTGAGCCAGATCCCGAAGCTCCTAGGCTTCTCTGTCAAGGCAAGCGGACCGCTCCGCCAAGGGTGGGGAATTTTCGACAAGGTACTTTCGGGGAACACGAACCTCGTGGCGCTGGCCATCGGTGGCAGCACACTTGCCCTCATACTATTCTTGAAGCGGTGGCCGCGCATCCCGGGTATTCTGATCGCGGTAGTCGCCGCCACGGTTGTGGTGGCGACCTTCGGCCTCGCAACCCGTGCCGGGTTGTCCGTGCTCGGTCCTTTGGCGCAGGGTTTGCCTACGCCACGCCTTCCCCTTATCCAGATCGGAGATCTGGCCCCGATCCTCACGGGTGGCATTGCGGTTGCTCTGGTTTCATTTGCGGATACAAGCGTGCTTTCTCGAACCTATGCTGCCCGTCTGGGGGAACCGGTCGACCCGAACCAGGAGATGGTGGGCTTGGGCGTCGCCAACTTTGCCGCCGCCTTCTTTCAGGGCTTCCCGATTAGCAGTAGCTCATCGCGCACACCTGTGGCCGAGGCAGCTGGTGCCAAGACCCAACTGACGGGGGTGGTGGGAGCGCTCGCGATTGTATTGCTGCTGCTGGCCGCACCTCAACTGCTCCAATATTTGCCGCACACTGCACTGGCGGCTGTGGTCATTGCCGCAGCCATCGGCCTCATCGAAGTGTCCGACCTGCGCCGCATCTACCGTATTCAGCGTTGGGAGTTCTGGCTTTCGATGACCTGCTTCGCGGGTGTGGCGGTACTCGGCGCCATTCCGGGCATTGGCTTCGCGATCGTGATCGCCGTGATTGAGTTCCTGTGGGACGGCTGGCGCCCGCACTCGGCCGTGCTGGGCAGCGTAGAACGGGTCAAAGGCTATCATGACATCGCCCGGTATCCTGCGGCGCGCTTGATTCCGGGCCTGGTCTTGTTCCGTTGGGACGCACCCCTGTTCTTCGCAAACGCCGAGCTCTTCCGCGACCGCGTCCTCGAGGCGGTTGCGAGTTCACCGACGCCCGTCCGCTGGGTCGTCGTCGCGGCCGAGCCAGTCACCAGCGTCGATGTCACCGCAGCCGATGCGGTATGCGAATTGGACGACACTCTGCAAGCCGCCGGCGTCGAATTGTGTTTCGCCGAGATGAAGGACCCGGTCAAGGACAAGCTGAAGCGTTTCGGACTGTTCGCGCGCTTCGGGAAAGAAGCCTTCTTCGCGACCCTCGGCGAAGCGGTGAGTGCTTACCACACGACCTATTCCGTCGAGTGGTTTGACTGGGAGGATGGCGCGTCGTAGCGTTGACTGTGAACCTGGGATACGGTCCCTCGCAATAGGAGGACTCTGCCATGACCTCTGAACTCTCGGTAGGCGAACCAGATTATGTACACCGCGCCCTCGAGGTGTCGATTCATATTGGCCTGGTCATTTTGCTAGTCGCCGCTTGTCTTCTGATCCTGCGGCCGTTCCTCCCACTGGTAGTTTGGGGCATCATCATCGCCATCTCGATCTACCCAGGTTACGGAAAACTGCGACGAGCCCTCGGGGGCCGTGGAGGCCTGGCAGCCGCGGTTTGTACCGTTGCGATGTTGACTGTCTTAATTGTTCCGGCCATTTTGCTCACCGGAACAATCATCGAGGGTGTGCAGACCCTGGCCACACACATCAAAGAAGGTACCCTGACCATCCCACCTCCACCCCCCAAGGTAGAAACTTGGTTCCTGATCGGCCCTCCCCTACAAACTCTGTGGAGCAGCGCGGCCACCAACCTAAAGGCTGTGCTCGAGAAGTTGGGTCCGCAGATCAAGGCCGTTATTCCTGTGCTCCTAGCCACTTCTGCGGGAGTTGGCCTTGCCGTCTTGCAATTTGTGCTCTCCATCCTGGTGGCGGGAGTTCTACTTGCTCGCGCCAAAGGCGGCGCAGCGGCCGCCCAGTCGTTAGCAAAACGCCTCTTTGGCGCCAGGGGATCCGAATTCGAGGAGCTTGCCGGATCCACGATTCGGAGCGTCACCACGGGTATTCTCGGAGTGGCTCTGATCCAGACGCTTCTCGCAGCTGTAGGCTTTTTAGTCGTGGGATTGCCGGCGGCAGGCCTTTGGGCGGTGATCTTTCTTTTCGCCGCGGTTCTTCAGGTCGGAGCCGTGGTGCTGATTCCGGCAGCGATTTACGTGCTGGCGACCGCCAGCACGGCCAAAGCCGTAATGTTTCTGATCTGGTGTGCCTTCGTGGGCCTGTTGGACAATGTGCTGAAGCCGCTGCTTCTGGGGCGGGGTGTCGACGTTCCCATCGCCGTCATCTTTTTAGGTGCAATCGGAGGATTCTTGGCCATGGGGATCATCGGGTTGTTCGTCGGCGCCATCGTCCTGTCGGTGGGCTACAAACTGTTCCTGGCGTGGTTGGAGGATCCTACCGCCGTGACTTGACGGTGATAACCCATGGTAGCTACGAAAAGCGGTGATTCCTGCTCTGCCCATGTAACGCGTAAGCAGCGCGGGATCGGAGCGCCGTAGGTCAACCAGTACTAACCCGTCGAGCACATTTGCGAACTCGCGGTCTACATTGAAACCGAGCATTCGCCCTCCCAATTTTGTGTAATGTTTGATCAAGATCGGGATTCCCTTGCCGTCGCCTTCGAGATCAGCGATGGGATCAGCTAAATGGTCGAGATCACGAATGCAGCTGCAGAATCCGTCGCCGATCGCCGGAAGGATAGGTCGCGGGCGGAAGGGGCTGCGGGGCGCGACTAAGTTCGCAAGGCCGTCATTTCTCCCTTTGCCTTGAAAGAAGCGAAAAATCAGCTCCCGCGAGAGGCGGTTGTAACGTTCACTAATGCTGACCGCTCCGAACAGAACCGCAAATCGCGGATTCAGGCCGACGTACCTGCCAATGCCCTTCCACAGAGCGAGCAGAGGAGCGTATTGCTTCTGATACTCGGGACGCACGAAAGAACGCCCAAGTTCCATCGCCGGACCGATCACCGTGAAAAACTGAGAGTGATAGCGAAAGAGAGTGCTCGTATAGAGTCCAGGAATGCCCAGGCGAGGCAGAATCTCGGTCGTCAGGCCGAACCGGTAACCGCCGACGACTTCAAGCTTGAGCTTGCTCCACAACACGAAGTGGCGGTAGTAGTGATCGAATCGATCGAGGTCGATGCTCTTGCCCGTACCTTCGCCCGCCTCGCGGAACGTAAGTTCGCGGAGCCGTCCCGCCTCTTGGATCACGGCCGGACCTTCGCGTGCGCTGGCGTGATAAACGGCGAACTCGCGATCCTCCAAAAGACACTGCGCCGAGCCTAACCTCTCGACATCGCGGACCAGAATTTCCGTGGGAATTGCTGCGGCCACCGGCTGCAGAACTTTCCGCGGCAACCCGGCTCGGAGCCTCGGTCGAATCCGGCTTCGCGGGGCACGATTGCGTTGTGCCAGGACATAAGTGCGCCAGCGCAGATAGGAAGTGACGTCGCGATGAGAGCCTAGCTTGCGGAGGATCCCAGGTGAAATCCGGTTGCCCACGCGAACTTCCACGTTTTTGCCCGTCTGCTGCAGGAACTCGTTCAATAGCCACGCGGTGCGAAGCCGGGGATGCACCAGACCCAGGGTTAGAAAGGCAGCGCTGTTGTGTCCGGAGATAAACACCGGCACAACCACCGCCTGCATCTTGCCGGCCAGACGTGCCACCATCGAGTTCCAGGGTGGGTCCACGATTCCGAAGTCCTGCAGCCGTACGTGCGAAACTTCGCCGGCCGGAAAGACCGCCAGCATGCCGCCCGCCGCAAGCCAATTCATTGCCTTCCGCACGCCCGGCCGGTTGCGCGCCACCGAGTCGCCGCCGCCGAAGGGATCGACGAAAATACAGTGCTGGCGCAACTCGGGAATTCCAGCCAACATGAAGTTGGTCAAGATCTTTACGTCATTTCGCACCTGGGTTAACAGCGCTCCCAGAATCGCACCGTCGAGCAGGCCAAAGGGATGATTGGCGGTGACGATGGCAGGACCGTTGGTGGGGATTCGAGCCCAATCGGTTTCCGTGAGTTGATACTTCACCTGCATCCTGGTCAAAACATTCTCGAGAATCGACCGGTTCACCGGTTGCTGGGCTCGCTGATAGAGCTCGCGAACTCGCTCTATAGGTGACCACCGCCGGAAAAGGCTGAAGGGGGTCTTCGGCGGCGCCCAATTCGGTTGGCTTGACGGCTCCAGCAGGTCGGTGAGGGGCATATCCAGGCAATAACGGAGGGCAGTTGCGGGACGATGAATGCTGTATTAAAAAGCTGTGACAAGGGTTAATCGAAAGGGTGCGTACTATCGTGCGACGTGCAACCCACGACCTGGAGACCGACCGTCGGTAGCCAGGCCGGCTCCGAGAGGAGCGCATCTGGTGGTAGGGAAAACCGTTGCAATCCGCCTTCAGGGCTTCGGCCGGCGTTCCACGGGGACAAAGTTCTCCCTCACGGCCTCGCGCATCAGATCGGGAGGCAACAGGCCTTGCGCCAAAATAAAGTCGTGGAATCGCTTCTGGTTGAATTGGGGCCCTAGAGTGGCTTCCGTCTCTTTGCGCAAGTCCATTAATCTGGTGAAACCATAGAAGTAACTGTTCGCCTGGCCGGGCATGCGGTAGGTGTATCTCTCAACCTCTTCTTGGGCGAAGGCGCGCGACTCGACCACATCCTGTTCGAGTACCCGGTAAGCCTCTGCGGGCTGAATCTTCCCCGACTGTAACTCGGGATCGAGAAACGCGCGCGCAGCCCGCAAAAGGCGATAGTCCAACGACACCAGTTGGCCTGCAGGCGGCATATAAGGCTTCATAATCGCTTCGGAATACAAGCCCCAGCCTTCGACGTTGGTGCTGTTGAACGCATACAGTACGCGCGCCAAGGAGACTCCATGCTCCACCATAGAATCGAACTGCAGTTCATGGCCGGGGCGGGCCTCGTGGGCGGTAAGCGTCCAAGCGGCGGCGTCGTAGGTAAAGTCGTCGTACTTCTGCGCTGAGCTTTGCCCGGGCCCAGCCGGCATGTTCAGAGGTAAGACAAACTCGCCTTTCTCCCCGGTGTTGTGTAAGAAAGGCGGCGGAACCATATGCGGCGCCGGCTGCTGGATAGTTTCGGCGGCCGTCGCAATCCGGATGCGTGCGGGCCGATCGGGCAAGCTGACGATCTGGTGTTCGGTGATGATCTTCTCGAGTTGTGTAAGCCGGCTTTGGTAGAGCGGCAGAATTGCGTCACCGACAATTTGTTCTTTCTTCAGCTCGCGCAGCACATCCCGATAATCGCTCGAGGGAAGATGTCGTTGTTGCGCGATCTGCGCGGCGATCGGCTTCATCTCGGCTTGAATCTCACCGAAGGCCTGGTGCGCCATGGCGGTCAACTGGTCGGGAGGGATATCAATGCCGAAGTCTTGTAAGCGGAGGGCATATTCCTCGGCGGGGAGACGAAAATCCGCGCGTGCTTTCGGCAGCACCGCGACTTTTAGCCATGTGTCGTAGTCCGCGAGTTGGGATTTTAGCTTTCGATAGGGTTCCTGCCAATCCCGCAAGTTGTACTTTTCGAACAGAGCAGCAATTCCATCGACGTAATTCGAGTCCCTCTCGAGCTCGGTTTCGATCTCGGTCCGCCAGGGAAAGAGCACGTCCGGCTTGGCCATCTGCTCGAGCGTGCGCTGCTTCAGGATTTCCGTGATCGGCTTGTAGCCTGGCTCCAGTCCGGCATATTTGCGAATGCGCTCAACCGTCGCCGGGCGCCGTTCTGCCGGTGTTTGCTCATCCAGCAAAAACTGTATTCCCTGGAAAACCTCCCGGCTGGCATTGAGGAAAGCGACCGTGTGAGCCCGAGCGAAATCTTCCTCTTGGAATTCGAGCGTAACTTTCCGGATGATGATCTGCAGGTCCTGCTCTAGCTCCCTTTGGTGTTGCTGGGCGGCGGCGGCCTTGAGGGTTTCTAGGACTGCGGTCAGTTCCTGGCGCCGCTGGTCTTCGTCGGCCCAACTCGGCTGCGAGATCTGACGGTCATATTCCTTCAGGCCCTGCCGCGACCCAGACTCGGGAGAGTGCTTGAATTCGACCGCCAAAAGCATGTGCGTGTACTGATTGCTCGATTCGATCCAAGTGCTTTCGGCGGATGGTGTTGCGATGGATCGGTACATATTGAGAAGTACTCCCACGACAGGAATTGAAAGGATGAGAAGTGCCCGCCAGGTCACAATTTCTCCGAGTAGACGAGGGAAGGCCGCACCCGCCCCAAAGAGCAACGCGCCGCGGAAAAGGTGTTCCCCCGGGGCAATGAGAACCGACGATACGCTCGCTGTCTGGTCGACAAGCTGAACCTCTTGCTAATAGCTACCCGCGTCTCCGGTTTCGTACGGCTTGAGTTGAGCGTCAATTTTCTGTTTGTCGCCAACCACGACGATCTTCATCTGGTCGGGAACAAGATACTTTTTCGCTACCGCCGACACCTGCTCTGCCGTCACCGCGTTCACCTTCTGCACGTAGGTTTGCAGGTACTGGTCGCCAAGACCGTGGAGTTCCACAAAGTTGAGCTGGCCAATGATTCCCGTCCGCGATGAATTCTGCAGCACAAAGATCCCGCTCATGTACTCCTGGACTCCCTTGAGCTCAGCCGCGGTCGGTGGTTCATTCTCCAACCTATTGATCTCATAAAAGATCTCCTTCAGCGACGGTCCGGTGACATTGCTGGTGACGTCGGCCGCTTCTACCCAGTATGCGTCGCGGTAGCGCGTTGATACCGTGCTCGACGGCGAGTAGGTATAACCCTTGTTCTCCCGGATGTTCGAGGTGATACGGGAACCGAACGAACCGCCCAGCAGGCGGTCCATTACCAGGAAAGGGATGTAGTCGGGGTTGCTGGGATCGAGCACGGGCAGGCCTACGTACACCGTACTCTGTACCGCACCCGGCTTGTCCGTGAGCTCGAAGGCGTGACCGAATTTGGGTTTGGGAACGTCGATTCTTGGCTCGGCATTGCGGGCCCAGTTACGGAAAGCGTCATCGACGGCCTTGCGTATTGCCGGGGCATCGAATCTTCCGGCGACGTACACGTGGGTGCGGACCGCGCCGAAGTTCGTGGTGTAGAAGTTGCGAACATCCTGGATGGAGTATCCGTTCAGCAGGGCCTCGGTCGGATACAGGCGGCCATAAGGATGGTCAGGGTAGAGCAACCTGGCGAAATGCTGGCGGGCGACGTTGCGCGGCTGCGAGAGGTCGATGGTCATCTTGCGCACCGCATCTTTCTTGAGGCGGGGCAACTCGGACTCGGGCAGCAGCGGGTTCTCGGTGACGTCGGCGAGCAGCGCCACCATCTGGGGCCCGAATTCGGAGAGCGCATCACTCTCAATCTGCGTCTGGTCGGGGCCGACGCTGACGCTGATGGCGCCGCCCATGCCCGCCGCCTGCTTCGCGACCTGCTCGGCGGACCGCGTCTTGGTGCCTTCCTTCATCAGATCGCCCGTGATATCCGCCAGCCACACCTGGTTCTCGCCTTCGTTGAGGTTGCCACTGCGAACGATGACGTTCACGGTCACTTTGGGAATGTCCCCATAGGGAACCAGCGTGACCTTCATCCCGTTGGGAAGAGTGAAATCCTGGTGTGGCGGGACCTTGAATGGCTTCGGCGGTCCGCCCGGGGGCGGCGTCTGCTTGCCCACCTCGCCTTGGATGGCGGCGGCCGTCAGCATGACGACTGCGATGATTGATCTGAGTAGGAACATTTTCATGATCTGCCTACGCTTACTGTCCCTTGTTGTCGGTCGAGCCCGGCTTGGTCTCGACTATCAGTACAGTGCGGTTCGTGGGTCGCAGGTAGTCCTGCGCCGTTTTCTGAATCATCTCCGGCGTGATCTTGCGGAACTGCGCCTCCAGGGTGTTGATACGCGCCGGGTCGTCGTCGAAAAGAGCGAAGCTGGCCAGCAGGTCGGCGCGGCCGAAGCCGAAGTAATTCTCGATCTCGCCGTACAGGCTGGAACGCAGCTTGACCAAGGCGCGATCGAGCGTGGCCTGATCGACCGGCTTGGTCCGCACCCCATCGATGACCGAATTGGCGGACTGCATGATCGTGTCCGGGGTGATGTTCTGGTCATGAAAGAGGTCCACGATCCAGAGCATCGGACCGTCATAGTCGTACATGTTGCCGAGCAGGTTGATGCCGCCCTCAACCTCCGCGGTGTAGCCACGCTTGGTTACGAGCTCCTGGTGCAGCAGGCTGTCGTCGCCTTGCACTAACACCTGGTCGAGCAAGCCCATGGCGTAGTACTCGGGCGTGTTGCGCTGGGGCATGTGGTAAGCGAAGGCGAGCGCCGGACGCTGGGCCTGTGGATCCACCTTGCTGGCCTTCTTCTGTTGGTCCTGCACCGGCTCGGTGATATCGGGCAGCGGTGGGCGTTTGGCCGACGGGATCGGCCCGAAGTACTTCAGCACGAACGCCTTGGCCTCGACCGGATCGAAGTCTCCGACGATGGCCAGCGCCGCATTATCCGGCGTGTAGTATTCCTGGAAGAATGTCTGCACGTCTTGGAGCGTGGCGGCTTCGATGTCGCTCAGATCGCCGTAGAAATTGTGCGCGTTATACCAGTTCGTGTTGGCGTACTGCGGCATGTCGAGCCAGGGAAAGCCGCCGTAGGGCCGGTTCAGCACGTTGACCTTGACTTCGTTGGTCACTACACCCTGCTGGTTCGTCAGGTTGTCCTGGGTGACCGCGAGGCCGTGCATGCGGTCTGCCTCGGCCCACAGCATCGTCTCCAGTTTGTTCGACGGCACAACCTCGAAATAATTCGTAAAGTCGAATCTTGTGGATCCATTCAGGATTCCCCCATTGCGTTGTACGAGCTTGATGAACTCCATCTTTCCCAAGTTCGCCGACCCCTGGAACATCATGTGTTCAAAGAGGTGGGCGAAGCCAGTGCGGTCTTTGGGCTCGATGCGGAACCCGATGTGGTAGTAGACGGCAACCGTAACCGTGGGCGCGGTGTGGTCGGTGGAGAGCGCTACACGCAGGCCGTTCGGAAGTTTGTAGTATTCCACAGGGACGTGGAATGCGGCAGGTTCTGTCTGCTGGGCGCAAACCGAGATGGCAAACAGCAGTGCCGTCCTCAACACATGGCGAATCAATGTCTTCATTCACTCCACTCCCGGCGGGCGCGCCTGATCAGGCGTGCATATACGCAACTCAGTCTCGTGGTGGTCGCCACCGTATGCTGCCAAAAAGCTGATGAAATCCACAGAATCGCAGCCCGAGAAACCTCGCGAACCGATGCCCGCGTTGAAACGGATGGTTGCGTGGAGAGGCAACGAGACGGATGATCCGGGCCGCCATTGACTATTCTAGGCCTTCCTAAGGGTAGCAGGTCAAACCGCGAGTGGCTTTCACCCGGCGAATCACCTAGCAACCGCCATCCCAGCCGCAAGCCGTACAGTAGCCCGAGAGGATTTCCCTAGAGCCATGCGGCTTTCTAGGTCTTGGCGATGCGCAGCAGGCACGGGATGAGGCGTTCGACATCGTCGGCGGAGTTGTACACGTGCGGCGTCACCCGGGCAGAGTTTCCGCGCACGCTGATAAACACTCTATCCCGCGCGAGAAGCTTCGTGAAATCGGGCGGGATCCCGGATTTCCGCCGAAGACACAGATAATGCGGTGCCCGCAGTTTTTCCGAAGGAGATGAGAACCCGAACTCGGTAACCGCGGCTGCGACTTGGCGAGTGAGTGCGCCACAGGTGTCTGAGATCTCGGCTACGCTCCATTCGAGGATCTGCTCAAGCGCCCGCTCGGCGGCGGGCAGAAGGGCGAAGTTTGCCCGTTCGCCCATATCGAAACGACGTGCGCCGCATTCGTATTCGGGCGTGTAAAGAATGAGGCTGCTGAAATTCCGGGCATTCGCCCGCTGGATCCAGTTTTCTTCGAGAGGAATGCCGTGGTGCCATCGCGGGGCGACGTAGAGCAGCCCGGTCGTATACGGGCCCATGAGCCATTTGTAGCTGGCAGCCACGGCGAAGTCAGGTTCCACCTCCCGCACGCTGAAAGGGAGAGCTCCGAGCGATTGCGTGAGGTCGAGAGCCAACCCTGCCCCGAGTTGGCGGCATTTCTGGCCAATACGCACCAGATCGAGACGGCCACCGCTGCTCCACTGGACGTGTGGGAGTGCGGCAATCGCCACCTCGTCGGTCAAGCCGTCGAGAACTCCGGCAGTCCAGTCGTCATTTTCCGGCCATGGGACGACCTTCAGACGAGCACCATGCTCGGCGGCGAGCCGCTGCCAGATGTAATAGTTGGAAGGGAACTGCTCGTCCAGCACGAGGATGGACTGTCCCTTGCGCACGGGCAGATTGTGTGCGGCCGTGGCCATGCCGTAGCTAGCCGAAGGAACGATCGCCAGGCAATCGGGGGAAGCATCGAGCAGCCGGGCGGCGGTCGCCCGGAAAGATTCCGAGCCTGTAAAGAAGGTGTCGGAAGTGAGCTCCCAGGGATGCGCCTTGCGGGCGAGACCCTGACCGCCGGCTTTGAGCACAGTCGTCATCAGGGGGGACATGTAAGCACAATTCAGATAGGTGACTTCGGAAGGGATGTCGAAGAGATCTCTCTGGCATGGGAGCATAGAAGCGGTAGCCTTCAGTGTATCAATCGGGCGGGGAGCGGTTTTAGAGGGAGGGTCGATTCGCCGAAATCACCAACGAGACCTGGCTCAACGGTTAGCACTCGAAGCTCCGGCCGAGTTAAAGTGTGTATAGGTGAACTGCCGAATCCATCGTATCTGCCCTATCTTTTTTCTTGCGCTCGTCTGTGCCGGTGCATTTCTTTCTTCATCCTGCCGGCGCGCAAGTACTCCGACTACGAAGCGCTATGCCTTCACGGGCCGCGTCATCTCGATCGATAATCAGAGCCAGTCGGCCGTCATCGACGGTGATACGATTCCCGGCTTCATGGATGCTATGGCGATGTCCTACAAGATCAAACCTGGAGCCGAACTGAGCCGGCTGAGTCCTGGCGATTCCATTTCCGCCGACGTGGTGGTCGTCGAACCTGACGCGAAGAATCCGGATGCTGCTCCTGACTATTGGCTGGAGAACGTCAAAGTCACCGCCGGCGGTAAACGGTCTACTCCGTGATTTCCCACGATTCACATGCCACCCTTCCAGGTTTTGCCGATAGGTCGGGCGCCCGATCCGACAGATAAGGTTTCACTCCGTTGCGGACACGGTACAATGCCCTCGGGTCAAAATTCCAGACGGAATCGCTGGTGAAAGAACAGACCGATGCCTGAGACCATCGAGTGGCGGCCACGACCGTCACGGCGCCGCCGGCTTCTGCTGATTCTGGCTGTGATTGCCATCTTTGTTGCCGGCAGCCGCACGTCGGTATCGTATTACGTCAACGCCTTGTGGTTCGGGTCGCTGGGGTATGGCGAGGTCTTTCGCAGGACACTGAGCCTTCAGTGGGGCATTTTTGCGGCATTTTTCGCCGCCACATTTTTCATTTTGTACGGATGGTTTCGGGCGCTGAAGCGGGCGTACCAGCCCGACTTGCGGAGCGGCAGTGTAATTTTCATCGGCAGGCAACCGGTGAAATTACCGGTCGATCGCATCCTGAATCTCATGGCGCTCGCAATCTCGCTCGTCATTGCTGCCGTTACCGGGGCCGGCGCAATGGCCGAATGGCCCATTTTCGCGCAGTATTGGTACGCTCCGCACACTCCAGGCGAGGTTGTGGACCCGATCTTCGGCAAGGGCCTGCTCTTTTATCTATTTACCCTGCCGGTATGGCAATTCATCACGGGCTGGCTGTTGACCTTGGCCGTAATTGCTTGTGCGGTCGCCATTTTCTTCATTCTAATGACCGGCAGCACTCAAATGTCTGCTGGCCGTAGCGGCGGTTCCCTCCCGCTGCCGTGGCGGGGATTCTCCATTGCTTTTGCGGTCTTCCTGCTGATCCTCGCCTGGCGAGTCTACCTTGCACGGTTCGAGACCTTGTTCGACGAGCACACGATCTTCTCAGGAGTCACCTACAGCGATGCGCACGTCAGCCTCACCGGTCTCCTCGTGGTCTCGGTCGCGCTTCTCTTTGCCGCTGCCATGGCGGCCCTGAATGCGGTGGCAGTACCGCGCGTGGGCAGGCTGGCGGCCGGGCTCGTTCCGGCCGTGATTTGTTATCTCGGCCTGCAGCTCATC
>DATJVZ010000117.1:0-7650 GCA_035501575.1 Terriglobales bacterium
GCGGAACTCGGAACGAACCAGGCGCACGCGCTCGTCCGCGCTCACAACTGGGGACAATACAACTTCGGTTCCGGCCCGACGGTGTCGGATCGCCTCAATCAGGGGCCCTTTCCGCAGTTCCCTCCCGACGCCGCGATTCCCAGCGATGAAGTGGTGATGACCACAACTCCTTCGGAAGACGTCGTACCGAACTATGGCAAGGGACTGGTCACCTACATCACGGCCGACTCGGGTACCGAAGAGATCAAGTCGGACAATATCCCCCAGGCTATTGAGGATTTGGTTCGATTTCCGTTGGGCCAGCAGCTCTACCTGCGCCCGACCTGGCGGGAAATCCAGCCGCGGCCCGGACGCCTCGAATTCCCCGATTACATAAAGCTGACGGTCGATTTAGCGAAGAAAAACAACAAGCGCATCGGAATGCGCATTCAGATGAGCGCTCCCGACTACTGGCACCAACCCGCACTTCCGGATTTCATTCTCGACAAAGTTCCTACGGTAGAGCTGGTTCCTGACCCCAAGGAAGCAAGCACGTCGGCAGCAAGATTCATGAAGAACCCCTATTCGCGTTATCAGCCCCGCTATGACCATCCTTTTTTCCAGCAGTCATTCAATGAGCTCGTCGGCCTGTTGGCGGCGGAATACAACGGGAGTCCGGTGATCGAGTTCATCGATACCTTCTTTTACGGGTTTTGGGGCGAAGGTCACACCTGGCCCTTCCTCAACAATCCTTTCCCCGACTACCCAACCGCAGAGCGGACCTGGGTGAACATGCTGGAAGTTCAATTAGAGCACTTTTCCAAGACCCCTTTGATGACCAACACCCAGCCCGATTACAGCCGGGTGGGCAATTCCGAGGTGCTGGACCGCACGGTCCGCAGCAACAACTGGATTCGGAGCGATACGATCTTCATCGAGAATGAACAGATTGAAGCTCTTAGCAACCGTCCGGCTTGGATCGCCGTGATGATCGAACAGGGCGTCCCGGGCAAGCCTCCAGATCCAAACGCTGTGCGCGAGGGCATATCGCCGTCCGACAACATCATTTCCCATGTCATGGATGTAGGAGCGAATTACTGGTCGCTTTGGAACTTCCACGCGATCAGCGCCCAGAACCTGATGAGCTACTACCAGGCGTACCCAACCTGGTTCGACCGGATTAATCGTCGAGTTGGCTACCGGGTTCGACCGTCCTTCATCTGGAGCTACGAAGACACGGGATATCTGGGATTGATTATTGGCTTCGCCAATGACGGCATTGCCGGTGTACCGGGCGTGTTGCGAGTGACCGTCGAGAGCGAGGACGGAAAACCGCTAAACAGCGGTTGCCTCGATCCAGGGTATCCCTTGCCCGGCAAGGTCCGGCAAGCTCAGTTTGTGCTGCCCCCGGGGACAAAATGGGAGGGCTTGAAGCTGCGAGCCGAGATCGAGGTGAAAGGCATGCGTTACCCCGTGCGGTGGGCTTGCCACCAGAAACTGAATGATGATGGCTCACTCAGCTTGCGTTCTAACCTCCATCATGGCGCTTAAGTGTAGCCGCAATCTGGAGGCAACCCTAAGGAGGTAGACACTTGCACAGGCGGGACTTTATGAAGGCGGGTGCAATCCTGGCGGGGGCGAGCGGCCTGTCGCCTCGCCGGTTGTGGGCGGACGTTCCTGACCATCTCTGGGAGGGCTATGACTTTGGCTGCCCACCCGTCACCAATCGGCTGGACCAGGGACCGTTCGGCATCAGTCAGGATGAAGGCTGGTTTACGATTTTCGTGACGCAGCCTTCTCGCGCTCACATCCGGAATTTCGGCACCGGGTTAGTCGGCTACACCTGGGAGGAAAACGGGCCGGCGCTGCCGGTGCAGTGCGGCAAGGAAACTCTCGAACAAAGTGTCGAAAAAATGGCGGCCCTGCCGTTCGTGGACGTGCTCTATATCCGCTGCGACTGGAGGGATGTGCATGCCGGCCCCGGCAAGCTGCAGCTTTCTCCTGTCTGGGAAGCTACCTTCGAGGCAGCCAAGCGCCACAACTTAGGGGTAGGATTTCGAATCCAGTTGTCGAGCCCCAACGTCCAGCCGCAAAAGCTCGCCATGCCGGACTTCGTGCGCGAGAAAGTTCCCCTCGTCAACCTAGGGCACGCGTCCCACGAGCACCAAAATAGCTTCGACTTCTTCGAACCGCGGTACGACTCCCCCGAGTTTCAAAAGGCCTTTGCCGATTTGAATGAACTGCTCGCCGCGCGCTTCGATGGCGACCCGCGCTTGGAATACATGGATTTAATGATGTACGGCTTTTGGGGGGAAGGTCACACCAACGATCTGCCCAATCCGTTTCCCGACTATCTGACCGCCGAGAAGACCTTCGTGCAGATGACGCGCTTACAGATGGACACTTGGAAGAGGACTCCGCTGGCGGTCAACACCCAGCCCGACATCAGCAACGTAGGCAACCGCCAGGTGCAGGATTTGGCGGTCCGTTCCGGCTGCTGGTTGCGTTCCGACAGTCTGATCATGGATGAGCCCATCCAGATCGAGGAACTTAGCCATCGCCCTCCCTGGATCGCGATTGTTATGGAAGACGGTGAAAATCGCCACTACGTGCTTCCCGAAGACGCGTCGGAAGAGCAGGCTTGCCTGGCCAAGCTGCCGCCTGCAATGCTGGCATTTGTCGGTCAGGACAACGAAGTTTTGCCCACCGATGACTACCCCCATCGGATTGGTGGCCCGCTCGACTTGCCCTATCGCGAATGCGCCGGTTTTCACGCCCTGGACATCGGGACGAACTATTTCGCCCTCTGGACCGAGGCCGACAATATTGCTCGCTACTATCAGAAGTACCCTGACTCGCTCCGCGCCATGGAGCAACGGCTCGGCTATCGCGTGCGCCCGTCGTTGATTTGGCAGAGAAAGCGCTACGCTACGACGGAGCTGGTGTTAGGCATTGTCAACGATGGGGTGGCGGGAGTTCCGGGAGTTCTAGGCATCTACGCCGAGAGTCCGGACGGTCGAGTCAAGGTCGGAGGCAACCTCGATGCGGGCCAACCGCGCGCCGGCCAGCTTCGGCTGTGCTCCCTCATTCTCCCCAAAGGCATGGACGGGCAGCAGATCACTCTGCGCGCCGAACTCGAAGTTAAGGGCGTGCGTCGGCCCGTCCGCTGGGCATGTTACGAACGAACCAATCCTGATGGTTCCCTGACCATTCGCACGAAAAAGAACAGCGACTCGGGCTGGAGGAAGGGAGTCTAGGCGTTCCTTGCGCGCCTAGTAGGACTCACATCTTCGATCCTCTTGTCAAGCGATTGGGGGATTGACGCGGCGGCGCCCCAAACCCGCTGCTACGCGCTTTACCGGCAAAATTAGGGGGTTTTCAGGTTTAGCTCCTGCGGATCACCGACCAACGTAACTCTCGAATTCCCAAGGAAACGCTTATCTTTTACGTTGGCAGACAACTAGCGGTGGTCGTATCACCATACGAGTAAACAATGCCGGCAAAAAAAATTCTCTTAGTCGATGACTCTCAGACTGCCTTAATCGTGGCACGCTCAATCCTGGAAAAGCGAACCGGTTATCAGTGTGTGACCGCATCAGACGGGCTAGAGGCAGTCACGAAGGCCAATGATGAACATCCCGATCTTGTGCTCATGGACGTCGTCATGCCGCGCATGAACGGCTTCGAAGCCTGCAAGAAGATGCGCGAGCAAGCGACAACCCGAGAGACTCCAATCGTCCTGCTCACCACTCGCGGAGAAGAGAACTATATGGAGGCCGGGTTTCAGAGCGGCTGCAACGACTACCTCACCAAGCCGATCAATGGCGAGGAACTCGTCAGATTGCTGCAAAGCTATTTAGGCGAGGAATAGGCAGACAGGCAAGACATGTCACATCGGCTGAAATCGACCGCGAGCATGAGCGCCCAATCCGTAGCGGCAGCCCCTCGCAAAGCCCGCGATCGCCAGGACGATCCTCGACTCGAGGCTGCGCGGAAACGGCTTCGTGAGAGCGTCGGTCAAGCCGACACGCTTGAGGCAATCCGCGAAATCATCGGCAATCTTCTGGGCTGTGAGGAAATCGGGCTCTTTAGTCTAGGTCAGGCGAACGAACCGCGCGACTGCGGGCTGGTGTGGTCCTTTGGCATCGATCCTCAAGAACACAAAACGCTGGCCGCTTTCGACCGATCCGCGCTCGAGCGGGCGCTGCAGGGGGAAATTCACGTCACCACCGTCGCTGGCGATGGACATGACCACCAAGCAAATCGCGCCGTGCGTGCATTTATTCCCATTCGCCGGCACGGTCGCATTGTGGCGGTTCTGGTGATGGTAAGGTTACTGCCGCAAAAGCTGGGCTTGGACGAAGCCGATATCAACCTCGTCAACTTGCTTTCCGACGAGGCCGGCAGACTCCTGTTTGACGGGAGCGCTAATGACAATGCCTGATTACGGGACGACAGTAGGATGAGTGAGGTCGCGAAATTCAAGCCTGCGACGCTTCCTGCGGAGGTAATGAAGGGCTTTCAGCACGACGAGCAGCCCACGACCGCACCGAAGCACTTTCTGTATCCGGGGCAGTTGTATGTCTCCGCCGAACCCGCCGTCATCACCACGATCTTGGGATCGTGTGCCGCTCTCTGCCTTTGGGACACCCAGAAGCAGATCGGTGGAATGAACCACTACCTCCTGCCGGAAGGAACCGACGACAGCCCCAATCGGCTGCGTTATGGAAATGTTGCAAACCCCGCCTTGCTGAACGAGCTTCTAGGTCGGGGTTGTGAGATCAAGCACCTACAAGCGAAAGTGTTCGGCGGCTCGACAGCCTTTGCTGCTAATCCGCTGCAATCGGTCGGAACCCGAAACGCCCAGCTGGCCGAGGACTTCTTGCGCGAAACAGGCATTCCTTTAGTGGCCAAGGATATATCCGGAAAACATGGCCGAAAGCTCATATTTAACACCCAGGATGGCACCACGCAGATTCGTGATTTTGCTGATTCGAAATAGTCCGTTTTCAGGTTCTGGCCGGCAGGAGGGCCGACGAGCATAAAGTGTGATGGATTTCGACCGCGACGCTGTATTGACGTCCTTCGTAGCCGAGACCCAGGAGGGGCTGGATCTGATGGAGCAGTCTCTTCTGGCGATGGAGTCCCATTCCGGGGGTACGGAGCTTCTCGACGACATCTTCCGCGTGGCTCACACCTTGAAGGGAAATGCGACCTCCCTCGAGTTCGATGATCTGAAGGGTTTCGCGCACGCCATCGAAGACTTGTTGGACATTCTGCGAGAGCAAAACAGCGACATTGAAGCTGACGTGATTTCGCTGCTCCTGAAGTCCGTCGACGAGCTTCGCTCCCTGGTCGCCGCGACGACCGCTGGATCTCCGCAGCTCAGCCCGGAGCAGCAGCAACTCAAAAAGCAAATCGCGGACGAGGTTGCCGCACGATCACAGCGTGTGGTCGAACCAAGTTCCCGGGGTGAGCGCTCCGCGTCCCCCTCGGGGGCCGGTCCACGGCCCGCAAGCGCCAGCCGAACGCTGCGCATTGATGTCGACAAGCTCGATCGCATGTTGAATCTGACCGGCGAAATCGTCATCGCGCAGGGCCGGTTGCGACGCGTGATCGAAAAACTCGAGGTTTCGTCCCGACGCGATATCCTTGCGCTACAGAGTGAGACCGAGCGCCTCTTCCGGGACTTGCAGGATGAAGTCATGCGCGTGCGCTTGGTGCCCATTGGCTCCATGCTTCGCCAAAACATGCGCGCCGTGCGTGATCTCGCAAATAGCCACAGCAAACTGGCACGGGTCGAAATCGCGGGAGGCGATGTCGAAGTCGATACCACCGTGGTGGAGCACCTCAAGGACGGCTTGCTTCACATGATCCGAAACGCCGTCGACCATGGCATCGAGACTCCTCCTATTCGCAAGAAGCACGGCAAGAACCCCTGTGGTCTGATCAAAATCTCGGCGGCTCACGTCAGCGGCCATGTGGTGGTCACGCTGCAAGATGACGGAGCGGGCTTGAGCCGCGCCAAGATCCTGCGTAAGGCAAAGGAGATGGGGTTGTTTCTCAATGCAAGTCCCCTTTCCGACTCCGAACTCTATCAAGTCCTGTTTCTTCCAGGGTTCTCCACCAACGATGCGGTGACCGATCTTTCCGGACGCGGTGTCGGCCTCGATGTAGTTCGCCGCAATGTCGAAGCCCTGCACGGAACCGTCGACCTCGATAGCGAAGAGGGCCGGGGTACAACCGTCACCATCCGTCTGCCGCTGACACTTGCCATCATTGACGGATTTTCCGTGCTTGCCGGTAAGGATACATTCATTGTTCCCCAGCAATACGTGATCGAGTGCACCGAACTGCCCGCCGCATCCGGACAATCGGGCAGTAGCGGCATTCTCAACTTGCGCGGAACTGCACTGCCTTTCATCCGGCTACGTGACGTATTCGGTCAATCCACCGAACCTCCGGCTCGGGAAAATGTGGTGGTGGTAAAAGTCGGGGAATTTCAGGCGGGAATCGCGGTCGATAGCTTGCTGGGAGGCATGCAGGCGGTCATCAAGCCGCTGGGTAAAATTTTTCGTGGAATTGCAGGGATTGCGGGATCGACCATCCTCGGCGATGGACGGGTCGGCTTGATCCTCGACGTACCCGGTCTCCTGCAAACCATGATGCGGTCGAGTTCGCAGCCTCAGATGAGCTAACGGAGAGCAGTAAGGCGGAGTTCATTCAGTAAAGAAAGAAAGGTTTATGTTATGAAGATTTGGCAGAATTGGAACATTGGCAGCAAACTGGGCGGGTTATTCGGATCCTTTCTCTTGGTCCTGGCCGTTTTGGGACTGTTGGAGTTGAACTGGCTGGGTAACCTGAACGCGAAGACTACTGCCGAACTCCACAACCGCTTCAACACCACCAAGCTTACCAATGACACCATCGCGAACTCCACCGATAACGCGCGCATCACTATGCAGTTGTTCGAGACCACCGACCCCGAACAAGAGACCAAACTCAATGAGCAGAACAATGCCATCAGCCAAAAGATCGGAGAGGCGGTAGGCGAGATCGAAAAGAGTCTGAGCTCTCAGGAGGAGCGCGACCTCTTCGCGGTGGTCACACAGAATCGCAATGCCTACGTCGGCGCCCGGAACAAAGCAAAAGCTCTACTGGCCCAAAAGAAACGGGACCAGGCAATGGCCTCTTTGAACGACGAGGTGATTCCGGCGCTTACCGTTTATCGCGCTTCTTGGGTCAAGTTTATTGATCTTCAGTCCGGCGCTGTGCAGCACAGCATCAAGGAGAGCGCAGACTCCTATAACCGCGCACGCCTGGTGGCGCTGGTCGTGTTCGTAGTGATCCTGATTCTGGCTGCGGCCGCCGCATTCGCCGTCACCCGCACCATCACTACTCCCATTCAGTATGCCGTGGAGCATGCTGAGGCAATCGCCGCCGGCGACTTGAAGCGTACGTTTCAAGTGGCCGACCGGTCCGAGACGGGAAAATTGTTGCAGTCCATGTCAGACATGGCCACCAAGCTGTCGGCCATCATTCGCGATGTCCGCGAAGGTTCGAACGCGATGGCGTCGGCCGCAGCGCAGGTGTCGTCGTCCGCGCAGAGCTTGTCGCAAGGTACCAGCGAACAAGCTGCCTCCGCCGAGGAAACCAGTGCCAGCCTCGAGG
>DATJVZ010000118.1:0-3179 GCA_035501575.1 Terriglobales bacterium
GTATTACATTCAATGGCCGGCTGAGTTGGTTCAGCGCAATCCGGGTGTCTTGGCCGAGGCACGGCGGGAGCTCGCAGATGAGATCGACCGGATCCGGTTTGAGCAGTTTCTGGTGTCCCGGCAAGGCGAGAAGCTAAAACAATACGCACATTCCAAGGGAGTGACGCTGATCGGAGACCTGCCATTCTTCGTTTCGGCCGATTCCAGCGACGTTTGGGCCAACCCCGAGCTCTTTCTTCTGGACGAGTGCCGCCGGCCGAGGTTTGTGGCAGGCGTGCCTCCCGATTACTTCAGCGCGCAGGGCCAGTTATGGGGCAACCCCGTCTACAATTGGGAAGCGCTCCGCGAGACCGGGTACCGGTGGTGGATCGATCGCTTTCGCGCGCTTTTGTCGCATGTGGACTTGATCCGCCTCGATCACTTCCGCGGATTTGCCGCGGCTTGGCACATTCCGTGGGGCGCTCCCACCGCCCAGACAGGGGCATGGTGGCCTGGTCCCGGGGCGGAGTTCTTCCGCAAACTCGAAGCCGAGTTTTGCGGCCTCCCGTTCATTGCTGAAGATCTCGGTCTCATCACTCGAGATGTGGAAGCCCTTCGCGATGAGTTCCAGATTCCAGGAACGCGGGTTCTGCAGTTCGCGTTTGATGGGCATGAAGACAATCCCTACCTTCCGCAGAACCTGGTCACTAATAGTGCAGTCTACACTGGGACGCACGATAATCCGACCAGCCGCGAGTGGTTCGAGGAGCTTACGGAAAGCCAGCGGCAGAGCGTGTCTCGCAGTTACTTCCATAGCGCCGCGGGCGAGAGTATCGAGCCCGGTCCGGCTCTGATGGGCTTGGCGTGGAACTCGCGCGCGGCCCTGGCGATCGCGCCTTTGCAGGATCTATTGAACCTCGGGCGGGAAGCCCGGATGAATGTACCCGGCCTTGCGGGAGGAAACTGGCGATGGAGGTGTACGGAAGAAATGCTCACGGACGAGCCGTTCGCCTGGTTACGCGACTTGACTGCCGGGTCCAGACGTCTTGCACAGACTGAAACTTCTCAGGCCGGGCATTTGCTTACATCAGATGCCGAATATCGGCTTCCGCGCTCTGGGAACGGGTTTGCCAATGAGACGAATTTGAGCACTGCCCCTTGCAAATGAACGTTGCAAGGGATGGAACACTACCTGCTGTAATCGCCAGTGGTATCTTCCAGGAGCCAAACGAATGAGTCCAGCAACCCTGTGTCGTGCGACACCCAAGATTTTCTCGAGATGTGCCCGCATTATATATGCCGCTCTGGCGCTTGCCGCCATCGCGTGGGTTGCACCGTGCCAGGAGATCTCGACCACCGAGCCGAAGGGGCCAGATCCTAACACGAACGCGGAAGCTCATGATAACTCCGGACACGAAAGCCGGCACATTCTCGGCATCATTCCCAACTACAGGACGTTCCCGAGCCTTCAGGATTACAAACCGCTGAGCATCGGCGAGAAATTCAAGATCGCTTCCGAAGATAGCCTGGACCGTGGAACGTTCGCGTTAGCCGCCGCGTTCGGCGGGTTGGGCCAGATGACGAACAGTAACCGATCATTTGGCCAGGGCGCCGCCGGGTTCGGCAGGTATTTCGGAGCCTCTTATGGGGATCTCCTGATCGGCAATTACATGACCGAGGCGGTATATCCATCGCTCCTCCACCAGGACCCGAGATATTTCCGGCGTGGGATCGGAACTGGCCGCTCGAGGTTTGCCTACGCCGTCTCGCGGGTCCTTTGGACCCAGCGCGATTCCGGTGGTACTCAGTTCAACTACTCCGAATGGCTTGGCAATTCAACCGCAGTAGCGATATCGAATGCCTATTATCCGGATCAACGGAGTGCCGGCAGCGCAGTATCGAAACTGGCCCTTCAGGTCGGCGTCGACGCGGTGGGCAACGTTCTGAAGGAGTTCTGGCCGGACCTTCAGCGCAAATTTAGCAAACGATCGAAACCAAGCGCCAACAATAGACCGTGACCGGAAACAGGCTGGAGTCTTCGGCTGTGCCGGTTCCCAGGTGCGTCACGGGCTACGTCCGCCGCGCGACGGACGGTTCGGCTGAATCCTGAAGCGCAGATTGCGCGGTGCGAGTTCCTGAATCGCAACGCGGGTCACAGGACCGAGGCCGTTTCGACCACCGAGAAGCTTGCCGAGACTGGGTTCGGTCGAACGTAATCCGGGGCGGCGTCCGGATGGTGCCTCGTCAATGCCAGGCCGTAGAAGCCCAGCGAGCAGAGCAGTTGGGAGACTTGACTAGACGGCCTTCAGGGTAACCTGGGAAAGCGCGTACTCCTGGAGACGGCGGGCGTCAGCGTCGAATTTCCGGATGCCTTCCGCCAACTTCTCAGTCGCCATCGCGTCTTGGTTGTGCATCCAACGGAAGGTCTTCTCATCCAGGTGAAGGCGATCGCCATCAGATGTCCTTGCCTTTTCCGGATCAAGCCTACGCTCCACAAGTCCCTGGGTCTGGTCCAATTGGTCGAGGAGTTCGGGACTGATGGTGAGCAGGTCTGCTCCTGCGAGCCGGACAATCTGGTTCACGTTGCGGAAGCTTGCACCCATCACCTGGGTCTTGTAGCCAAATTGCTTGTAGTAGTTGTAAATGCGGGACACGGATGCGACGCCGGGGTCCTGGTCGGGTGCAATTTCCGCCCCGCCGTGCTCCTTCCTGTACCAGTCGAAAATGCGGCCGACGAAGGGCGAGATCAGAGACACTCCCGCTTCGGCGCACGCAACCGCCTGGGCGAAGCTGAAGAGCAGAGTCAGGTTGCAGTGGATGCCTTCTCTTTCCAGCAGCTCGGCGGCACGGATACCTTCCCAGGTGCTGGCGATCTTGATCAGGATGCGTTCCCTGCCCGTGCCTTTGGTTTCGTAGAGAGAAATGAGTTTACGGGCCTTGGTGATGGTGCCTTCGGTGTCGAAGCTCAATTTAGCGGCGACTTCCGTGGATACGCGGCCGGGGACCACGTTTAGAATCTCGCACCCAAACAACACAAACAGCCGGTCGATGAACTCCTCAGCCATTTCCTCGTGACTGCCGCCGCGCTCGGATGCGAGGCCGGTGGCTTCGTCCACCAGGTGCCGGTAAGCCGGCATCTGCGCCGCATGGTAAAGGAGCGAAGGGTTGGTGGTGGCGTCCTGGGGGCGGTGCCGGGCGAT
>DATJVZ010000119.1:0-3333 GCA_035501575.1 Terriglobales bacterium
AGACGCTGGACCTGTTGGCCGCTCCGGCGGTCCCCCCGACGCGCGGCTTTTACGACGAATGTTTGAAAGGTGAGGTGCAGTTTTCGCTGGGCTTCATGAAGCCGAGCGCGGTCTGGCCGTTCGGCAGCGCTACTTCGTTCGGCTCGCCGGGGTCAGGCGGGTCTCTTGGCTTTGCCGATCCGACGGCGGGCGTCGGCTACGGCTACGTGACGAGTCAAATGGGGACGTGGCTAACCGGCGACCCGCGAGACGTGGCGCTCAGAGAAGCGCTCTACTCCGTCATTCGGGCTTCGACAGCCGCGCCCTAAGAGCCGAGTTTGCAGACCGTGCCGGATGGGGACGGTCGATGGGCAGCGTGCTCGGCTCGGCCCGCGTTCGAGAAAGGACAGTCATTTATGCCGACGATCAAGACGGTCATCATGAAGGACGCGATAGCGACCTATTTCGCCCTGACGTGCGCGATTTCATGGGGCGGCGTCCTTGCGGTCGCCGGTCCCAAAATTCGACCCACCAGGGAGGAATTCGAGAGGTTGTTGCTGCGAACTCGTCGCATATGCCGGGAGAGCGATCGACGGATCGGAACCACGCTACAAATTTCCGGCTGGCTTCCATAAGTCATTGGAACTCTTTAATCTGCACCGCGTGAGGGGCGAGTTGTCGGTGGTTCTCGTGGAGGGTTTCTTCGATTGCATGAAGGTAACCCCAAGCGGGGTTTCCCTGCGTCGCGCTCATGGGCTCCACGATGAGCAAGGCGCAAGAGGCTGTTCTCGCGGAGCACTTCGCGCAGGTTGTTGTCATGCTCGATGGAGACGAAGCGGGTAGGAGAGCCACGCAAGAGATTTCTGATCGACTCGAATACGTCGTCTACTACGTGAAAAGAATTGAGCTTCCTAACGGGGTTCAGTCCGATGAGCTTTCGAGCGAAGAGATTAATGCATTGCTCCGATGCTCTGAATAAGCGAAATAATGGCGCTGTCGGCTTCAACTGGCCGTCCGCGCCCTTTTTTCGCTTCATTGTCTCGGATCAGGGGATGAAACGTTATCGGTAAAAAATGTTTGAAACCGTGTCGGAGAACAAGCAAATCGTTCGACGATTTTTCAAAGATCTATGGAACAAGGGAAATCTCGCTGCTGCAGACCCGATCATTGCCCCCAACCACGCCCTCCACGATCCTGCAACGCCGGACTTTGGCAAGGGGCCGGACGGCATGAAGCAAATCGTCACACTGTATCGCAACGCCTTTCCCGACGTTCAATTCACCATCGACCACATGATTGATGCGGATGACTTCGTGACTACCCGGTACACTGCTACCGGCACACATAAGGGAGAGTTGCGGGGGATTGCGCCGACCAACAAAGCGATCAAAGTCGAAGGCATTCTCATCACCCGCATGTCACGCGGGCGGTTTGCGGAGAGTTGGGTGATTTGGGATGCGCTGGGGTTGATGGAGCAGTTGGGCGCTGTACCGGCGCTGGAGAAAGCGAAGGCGCAGACGGCCAAGTAAGACTATGGGCGGTTGCGAGCGATGCCAGGGGCTTGAAGATGCCCTTGAGCGTCTCGTCGCTAACTACTGGGCCGCCAGGGGACGCAACCAGCGACTTGACAGTATCGACCCACAGAAGCGCGAAGCTCAAAGGCTGGAACTCGCGGCCCAGGATGCCGTGGATGAAGGGCGGAAACTATTAGAGGAGCACAAGCAGGCCGCGCATCCGCACATCGTGGAGTGAGTGTCGATCAAAGCCGATCTGCGCTTTCTTGACGGCTGGCAGCCCTTCCCACCGCTGCTCGGCTGTGATACAGTCCTCCGGCAAAGGGGGACGGAAGCCATGCTCTCGGAGAACAGGCGATTGGTTCTGCGGGTTTTCATGGAACTCTGGAATGATGGAAAACTCGCCGTCGCGGGTGAAATCTTCGCTGCCGACTATGTCAAACCATGATCCAGCAAGCCCGGATTTCCCAACGGGGCCGGACGGCGTCAAACAAGCCGTCGAACTTTATCGCAATGCCTTCCCCGATCTTCAGTTCACGATTGAGCAAATGATTGAGGCGGAGCAATTCGTAACCACATGCTTCACTGCTCGCGGTACGCACAAAGGAGATTTGCGGGGCATTCCACCCACCCACAGTTCGATCCAGGTGGATGGCATCGTCCTGCATCGCATTTCGGGCGGGCGCATTGCGGAAGGGTGGGCAGTGTGGGATGCGCTTGGGCTAATGCAGCAAATGGGCGTCATTCCGTCGTTGGATAAAGTGAAGGCCCAAGAAAGTAAATCGAGTGGGCTGGGACATGCGAGGCACAGAAATTGAAAAAGGGCGGCGCACCTGCCGTTCCATTGGGACTTGAAGAACCTCGTTTTCCGATCATTAGCCGCTTAAAGCGCTCTTGGCGTGGCGGATTTCTTTAACCCCGCACGCTGTTGATGTGATCGTTCGTAGGTCTTCTTGCTGCTTGCCTTCCGGAATCAGATGGAACCGCCCCTCTTACCTGGCCCAGGTTCTATCTATTCACCTCCTGCGGTTGGCGTTCGAGATGATGGTGCGGCCCACTCAGGCACGGTGTCAATAATGCAAAGGCAGTAGCGTCAATGGGGCGCGTTATCGAAAGCAAACATTGACGGCGGATAGGTTCTGGCCAATGATGGGTACCGTTAAACGCGCAGACTAGACAGTCCGGCCATGCCAACAGCCCTCGCCAACTTTCTCACGAACATGCCTTCGCCGTTGGTGCTGATTGTGGCTGGGTATATCGGGTTGCGGTCGCTTGAAATTGCTTTGAGACCGCAAGAGGCATTCCGTAACCGAGCAGCCCACAAACTGATGACGTTATCGGCTACTGGTCTGTTGCTGATGGTGGGGTTGTTCCTGGTCGCGGAGATTCTTGGCGCATTGGGAGTGATCTCACCGCAGTGGCCAGCCAGTTTCCCTGCGAGATCCTGAAGTGTACTCTTTTGGGTATCGGTCCTCCAGAGCACGGACGAGTCGCACCGGCTATCCCTCGGCGGGTTGCTCTCCAGCAGAGCCCGCTTCCGTTTCGCCGGATGTGCTCAGCATGCTATGAAGAAGTTTCGACAGTCCAGCAGTTTTCAGCAAACTGCAACCTGTGGGTTAACTGGTTGTCTCAGCCCTGGGGTCCACCCCAGTCCTACACTCTTTGCCTCGATCTAAGCGTCATACCAGGATTTGACTCGAGGCCCCCGAAAGTGATTCCGCTGCCGGCGCAAGAGTCGGGGGTCGAGAATGGCCCCAAGACACTGAAAACAAAGCGGAAGCTTCGTTAGAAACGGCCCGATCCTGAGCGTCTATTTTTCGCCCAGTCCGGACATCTGCGG
>DATJVZ010000120.1:0-28106 GCA_035501575.1 Terriglobales bacterium
TCCGAACGCATCGGCCCTCGACACGAACTGCCGGGCCCACGAGATCGACAACCTCTATGTCGTCGATGGCAGTTTCTTTCCCTCGAGCGCCGCCGTAAATCCCGCCCTGACCATCATCGCCAATGCGCTGCGAGTCGGGGATCACCTTCTGCAACGGTTAGGTGCTTCGGTCCCAGATTTCGTTGCGACCTAGATTCCACCGATCTTGTATCTTTTCGGCATCTGGTGAATCGGATTGACAGTTCGGTTGTTCCAACAACTGTGGCGCCATAGTTCCCAATGACCAAAACTAAAGAAGAGATCCGACTGGCTGAGGCGCGGGACCGCAAGAAACACTGGAAGCGTTGGGGGCCATATCTGAGCGAACGGGCCTGGGGTACGGTGCGCGAGGACTACAGCCCCTATGGGAGCGCCTGGGAATACTTTCCGCATGATCACGCCCGCTCCCGTGTTTATCGCTGGAACGAAGACGGCCTGGCCGGGATCTGCGATCGTCATCAACTGATCTGCTTCGCGTTGTCGCTGTGGAACGAACACGACTCAATCTTGAAGGAGCGCCTGTTCGGCCTCACCGGCAATGAGGGCAACCATGGAGAGGACGTGAAGGAATGCTATTTCTACCTCGACAGCACGCCGACGCATTCCTACATGAAGTATCTCTACAAATATCCCCAGGCGGCGTTCCCCTATTCGAAATTGGTTGAGCAGAACCGGAATCGCGGCAAGGCTCAGCCGGAATACGAGCTGCTCGATACTGGAATATTTGATGAGGACCGCTATTTCGATGTGTTTGCGGAATACGCCAAGGGGGATGTTGAAGACATCCTTATCAAATTGACGGTCACTAATCGCGGCCCGGAAACCTCACGCCTGCACCTGCTGCCTACAATTTGGTTTCGTAACACCTGGTCCTGGGGAGGCAATGCTCCCCGCCCGACTCTGCGGCGAACGCCCGCTTCCGTTGAGGTGAATCACCCAAGCTACGGCAAGCGCTGGCTCTACTATGAAGGCTCTCCAGAATTGTTGTTTACCGAGAACGAGACCAACGCGAAGAGGCTGTTTGGGGTTGAAAACCGCACCGCGTGCGTAAAGGACGGCATCAACGACTTTGTCGTCAACGGCATAAAGACAGCGGTCTCAGCCGAGCCTACGGGGACGAAGGCCGCGCCTCACTATCGGCTGGAGATTGCTGCCGGTCAAAGCATCACGGTCCGGCTTCGATTGTCCGACCTGGATTTCTCTGATAGGACCAAGACTGCGTTCGAGGGCCTCGATCGCCTCTTCACGATCCGCCAGCGTGAAGCCGATGAGTTCTACTCGAGCCTGATTCCCC
Organism: Terriglobales bacterium; assembly: GCA_035501575.1. Classification (GTDB taxonomy): domain Bacteria; phylum Acidobacteriota; class Terriglobia; order Terriglobales; family Acidobacteriaceae; genus JAFAGX01. The sequence continues at coordinate 1,334 of DATJVZ010000120.1, forward strand.
AGGATCTCTCGCCCGACGCACAGAGCTTGATGCGACAGGGATTCGCTGGCATGTTGTGGTCCAAGCAGTTCTATCACTATGTCATCAAGGACTGGCTGGAAGGGGATCCCGACAATCCTATCCCTCCTCGGGAGCGGCTCAACGGACGCAACAAGGAATGGGCGCACGTCTACAACGCGGACGTGATCTCAATGCCCGACAAATGGGAATATCCGTGGTATGCCGCATGGGATTCCGCATTTCACTGCATTCCGCTAGCGCTCGTCGATAGCGAGTATGCGAAGGAGCAACTCGTACTCCTGCTCCGCGAATGGTACATGCATCCCAACGGGCAGCTTCCGGCTTACGAATGGGCTCTTGGCGACGTAAACCCTCCCGTGCACGCCTGGGCCGCGTGGCGCGTGTACAAAATCGACAAGAAGCGCAGTGGCAAAGGAGACCGTGCATTTCTGGAACGTGTCTTCCATAAACTGCTGCTGAATTTCACCTGGTGGGTGAATCGGAAAGATGCCGAAGGCATGAACATCTTTCAGGGCGGTTTCCTCGGCCTCGACAACATTGGCGTATTCGATCGAGGCGCTCCTCTGCCGACGGGCGGCTATCTCGAGCAGTCAGACGGCACCAGCTGGATGGCGATGTACACGCTGAATCTGCTTGCCATCGCTCTCGAACTCGCCAGAACGGATCCTGCCTACGAAGATGTCGCCAGCAAGTTTTGGGAGCACTTCCTCTATATTGCCCACGCGATGAACCATCGCGGCCAAGACGGCATGGGACTTTGGGACGAGACGGATGGTTTCTTTTACGACGTTCTTCGCTTTCCCGATGGTCGCAAATATCCCCTGCGGATTCGCTCCATGGTAGGTCTCATACCTCTGTTTGCGGTCGAATCGCTGGAGCCGGAACTACTAGGCCACTTGCCGGGATTCAAGCGTCGTTTGGAGTGGTTCATCCAAAATCGCCCGGAACTGATGGTCGGCTGCATGCGTACTCGCGGCGAGACGGATAGAAAACTATTGTCCATCGTGGGGAGCGATCAACTTCGCCGCATTCTTCAGGTCATGCTCGACGAACAGGAGTTCTTGTCGCCCTTTGGGATTCGCGCTCTTTCCCGCTATCACAACGAACATCCGTATACGTTTGGGGTAAACGGAACGGCCTATCGTGTCAATTACGAACCGGCAGAATCGACTTCCGCCCTCTTTGGAGGAAATTCGAACTGGCGTGGCCCGATTTGGTTTCCCGTCAATTATCTGCTGATCGAGTCTCTGCAAAAATTCCATCATTATCTCGGCGATGGATTCACCGTTGAGTTTCCCGCGCGGTCGGGGAAATTTCTTACCCTGTGGGAAGTGGCAGCCGAGCTATCACGCCGCCTAGCAGGAATCTTCCTCCGGAATGAGAAAGGCGAGCGTCCTGTTTACCAAGGGGTGCCCAAGTTTCAGGCGGATCCAAACTGGAATGAGCTCATCCTGTTTCACGAGTATTTCCACGGTGACACCGGCCGGGGCGTCGGCGCGAATCACCAGACCGGTTGGACGGGTCTGGTTTCGAAGTTGCTGCAACAGAGCGGGGAATCCAGAGCACACGGACAAGAGGAACGCACAATTGCGCTAGCTGATTAGAAATAACACTGGGCTTCTACGCGACGACTCCTTCGGTTTGGTCGCATCCGGTAGCAGGGTGAGGTTAAACCCCCAGCGGGGTTGGGAAAGAGGGAGGGCACGGACCGCGCACGCGTCCCGGGCGCACCAGCGATGGGCGCCCCTGCGCTGCTGGCAATGTAGACTTATTTCGACCCAGCCGGATCGCTGGTCACGAATCGCTCGGGTTCGACCACTTCGAAACTGCCCGCATCGGCCCAGCCTACCATGCCTTTTTTGGTCTTTACCTTGGCGCTATAACTATCACTGTATAAGAGAGTCACTTTCTCACCAGGATGGACCACTCCCACGTGTACGCCTCCGGATTGTTCCGACGTTAGGGTCAAATCGTGATTCACGTCGGAGCGGACTTGGGGAAAGTCATGCTTTACGGGGCGAGGTTTAGGTTTGGTGTGTACTCTGGGGGGAAACTTCTCGGCAATCTCCTTTTGAATCTCGGCAGCTGGCATCGTCTCCGGAAAGTCTGTGACCGTGCCGTCCGGCATACGCACCGGCAATGTAGGCGGGTAGAAACAATTCGTCGAAAGATCAATGTCGACAACACTCGCTTGATTGGAATCCGAAATACTTTGATCGGCTGCGCTGTAGCCGGCACGAAGGTCCGTCCACGGCACGGTTAACCGGTTGCAAGAGGTTAGTTCCGGGTCGGCGTCGCAGGCCTGAGCGACATCCTGGCCCGGAAAACGGGCTATGCAGGCCTGCACTGCCTTCTTGTTGTTCGCAGCAATTCTTCGCTGCTCTTTCTGGTCCCGATACTTGACCCATGAAAACCAGCAGACGGTCACCAGAATGACGACCGCCAAAGGCAGCAACGCATTCGTGGCAATCTCACGCCATAAATGATGCTTATCGATCAGAAACAGCAGGAAAATTAGAAGTAATGCAATTCCAAGACTCACTTTGCTAACCCCCATGTTCTAACAGTGAACTTCCTAAGTGCTCGATTTGGATAAGCCAGAGTCTTCGGTGTGTTGCTCTCGATTTGGACTCTGCCACAGATCAGGTATAGCCCCAGAGCAATCGACAATACGAGGGTCATTGCTCTCCCCTCTGCTCGACTTGTCGCTTCAAGGCGACCATCAACGCGTCGATTTCTTTGCCTGGGTTTTGCTGATAATCCCAACAGCTACGACTGGGGTGAACGAACGCCGCCGCTGGGAACCTGGGGACCTCATTGTCCGTCAGTTTTATTTTGAATTTCGAAAATCTTTAGTAACTAAAAAGGAAGGAGAGTAACTATGACTTTTGAGCCATTCCCCAGTTCATCGAGAACTGCTTGGCGGTCATCAACTTGGGGTTGCTGGAAAGGTTAAATGGTTCGGCAGCGGTCCGAACAGGAGCCCGGGGACTCAGATCGTGAGACCTCGATTGGTCAACTTTCCTGCTAGCGGACATTCGGATCCGCGACCTCCGCTACCTCACGTTGCAAGCTATTCAGTCGTTCGATTGCGGCATGCACGGCGGGCGCTCCCTTCTCGTATGTTGCTTTAGCGTTGCTTAAAGCCTGCTCGGCGATGCGGCTGACCTCGTGGAGAAGCTTGCGGATTTCTATCTCCAGCTGACCACGGCTCTCTTGAACTCGAGCCAAGATATCAGCCTGGACTCTCGTGCTATTCACCTCAACCAGGTTTTCGAGGAAAGCCTGGCCCTCTTTCTGGATCACCGCTCGTGCCCCTATCAGACCCAAGGCAAGGTCAGCGAGCCATCGCAGTGGAGATGCCGGTTGTGCAACCTCGATGAAATCCTTGAACGTGAATCTCGAACGAACCCGAAATCCGATTTCGGGATCCAGGGCATGGGGCAGACGCGCCAGTTCGGGGACGCCGGCTTCGGCCAGCCTTTTCAAAAAGTCATTGCCCATTTCCACGAATCGAAGCGACGCCTGCCGGTATTGCCTTTCTCCTTCTTGTTGCTCTGGCTGCAACCAAGGAAGTACACGAAGCCTGGCGATTTCCTGTGCCTGTTTCATGATTCGACGTCTGTACCCGGGCCCGGCGCCACGGCGAACCGCGGCGATGGAGTCGTCAAGGTCCTTAGTCGCTTGGGGAAGTACAGCGGCAACAAAGATCTTATGGCGATCCACAAAGAGATCGGAAAGGCGCTGCTGCTCGGCCATCAAGAGAACCCCCAGTTCCCGCATCGACCGTTCGGCTTCGGTGATTGTGGTCTTCATTACTGCAATTCGCCGCTCCGACTCCTCCACCGGGCGCTCGAGCGCTTCTCTCTCTTCGCAGAGGATCGCCAGCATTTGTTCGCTCAGTCGGCGGATGCCTCGTTCGCAGGCAGAATAGATCACTTGTCGTCCGGACTCTTCTGCCAGGCGCTCGAGAGCCGCGAGCAATTTTTGCCAATCACGTACCGGCCCGCGCTGGTCGAGCCGCTCGGCGGCACTGACTTCAAAGACAGGACTAATTTCGCGTCCTAGGCGCCTTTCAAGCTGCCGGGCCGCAAAACTTACGGCAGCCGCTTTCTCTTCAGCAGTTGTCCGATCCGCCTTGTTCAGAACCAAGACGATGTTCTCAACCTGGTTGCTTACGGCTTCAATCAGGTCGAGCTCTTCACCCGCGAGTGGCGGGTCGGCCCCGATCACGACCAATGCAGCATCGATGTGGGGAATGAATGCCTGGGTCGCCGCCGTGTTCCCGGTGAATACCGAACCCAGCCCCGGCGTGTCCACCAAGCACATTCCCGCCGCGAGCAACGGGCTGGGGACAAAAACTTCAACCCCTCGGATTCCCTTGCTATTTTCCGGGTTGCATTCTTCCGAGACGTACTGCTTGAGATCGGACGCGTTCACCTCTTGCCACGAACCGCCCCCGGCCTGGATTCTTGCCCGGCGCGGCTCCCCGTACCGGATGACCGTAGGAACCGCCGTCACGGGAGTGAAGCCAACGGGGAGGACCGGATCGCCGATCAAGGCATTGATTAGGGTTGACTTGCCGCGTTTGAACTGCCCGATGCAGGCTAAGTAGAAGCGACCTTCTGCGATTCGGCCGGCGAGATCTTTCGCCTCTTCCTCGATGCGGCTGGCACCTAGGTCTTCCGCCAGCGCCGCAAGCCGCAACAGGCGCGACGCGCCATCGATGCCACCATTCTCGGGGCCTTGAACGCCAGTGCCTTCCGACAGCGGGCTGATGGCGGCCGCGGCATTGTGCTCCTCGGTCGACATTCTCTCTACGCCTGAGACCGGGTCCCTTCCTGGTGCACGTATTTGATTACCTCCACATCCGACATGGCGATCAAGCCCTCGTCCACCATCTGATCCAGCGCGGGGAGAAGCTTGTTGATGTTCTCGTGGGTGTCCACGACTGATACCATGATCGGGCGGTCGGAAGATCGAAGCAGATGGGCTCGGTGAATCAGCGTACTGGCACCGTAGCCTTCAATTCCGCGATACACGGTCGCTCCTGCCAGGTCAAGCTCGCGACATTTCTCGACGATTGCCTCATACAGAGGTTTCCCATGCCATTTGTCGTCTTCGCCGAAGTGAATGCGTAGCATCTTGGCCTTGCCTTCGAGTTTCATGCCCGTTGCTCCTGTCGCCGCTCGCCGTTCTCATAATTGTGCGAGTACTTGATGACATCGACATCGGAAAGCACAACCAATCCCTGTTGCACCATTTCGTCGAGAATGGGCATAAAGGCCCTGAGTTTGTCCTCGGTATCAATAATGGAGAGAAGGATCGGACGGTCGTGGGAGAGACTTAAAGCGGCATCCTTGTGGATCCTTCGATTGGCCCCGTATCCGAGAATTCCCCGGTACACCGTGACTCCAGCGATGTCATGCGCTCGCAGGCCACTCACTATGCCTTCGTATAACGGCTTGCCATTCCATTTGTCGTTTTCTCCGATGTAAATGCGCATCAACTTGGCTTTGCCTTCGCGCTTGACTGCAGGCCTTTCGGCGGCGAGCGCTTGTTCCTTCTTGGTCGCGGCCGGTTTCACGATGGTGGTATCGTGCATTTCGATCAACCCGGTTCCCACCATCGCCTGCAGCTTGGGCAGCAATTCCTCCACCTTCTCTGGAGTTTCAATGAAATCCACTTTGACGGGAAGCCGCGCGGCAAGATCGACCAGCCGGGTTGTCTGCAAATGATGGTCGGCGCCGAATCCGGCAATCCCTCGTGTCACGGTTGCTCCGGATACACCGCGAAAGAAAAGAAAGTCGAGAATAGCGGCATACGCGGCGGTACCGTGGTACTGCTGGTCCTCGGCGACGTAAATGACAACTTTCTTTGCAGGCCCAGATGTGAGCATTTTTCCCTCCTTGTCTTCAGAGTCCTCGTTGACTGACCAGGAATTCAGCCGCGCGACCGAGTACCCCACCACCCGCATGATCGCCCCGTACTGCTTGCTCCAGAAACGCCCCCAGTTCTTGTTTCAGCTCGGAACGAGTCCGCTCGACGATTTCGCTGATCACAGGGCGTAATCCTCCACTCGAGAAACAAGGCCCGCTGCATGTATCGGGCGAGCTCGTGCAGTCGAGCATTCTCCTCGGCGAGAGTTCGGCTGCAGAAGTCGCACTCTGACGGCTCCACTTTGCCAATCGACGATCTGTCGAGCATCTTCAAGTAGAAGGCCACCACGTTTTCCGCCGGCGCCCCGCGCGCCGCAGCCAGGCCTGGAAGTTGCACAACCTCACATCCCGGTGAGCTGAACTTTGTCTGCCAGGGCCGACTGCAACTGCTTAAGAACTCCACAGATCGGACATGTTCCCTTGGCCAAGATCTGACTCAAGCTGAGTTCGTACGCGACCGCACCTGACTTCATGGTACCGACCTCCCGGCTACCATGCCGGCCCAGACACCCGCGAACCCAACCATTACGCTCATGACGACGTTGAGCATCGCAGCCACCATTTGGCCGTCCTGAACGAGGCGGAGTGTTTCATATTCAAACGTCGAGAAGGTGGTGTATCCACCAATGAACCCAATTGGAATCAGGTATCTCCAATTCGGGCTCCACTGTGTTCTTTCGGCCAATGTCGTTAGCACCAAACCGATCAGGAACGAGCCCGTAACGTTGATCACAAACGTGCCGTACGGAAATCGGCTGCCTAGCCGGCCGCCAATGTAGCTTCCAAGCCAGAATCGCAGAATGGAGCCTAAACACCCTCCCACTCCCACCATAAAGTACTTGAGCAAGTCGTCGTGTTCCTTTCCCCAGGCCCCGATTGGCTCCCGGCCTCATGACAGCCGTGCCTTAGGAAACTGCCGGGGCTAGTTCCTTCGCATGTTCTCTCCGCAAGAAGTTCAAGTTTCTAAGGATCGCCTGTTTCTGCTCGCTCGACAACTCGTGGGGAACCGCCAATCGTTCCACTAGCGCGCGATAACGGTTGGCGTGGGCGTCGAAACGGCTCTGAATTTGGCCCACCATCCTATCGGACCAATCGCCGGCCAGTTGGGAATACGCGCTCAGAGCGCGCTCCATGTCGCGTCCTATCGATCTTGTCAATCCCCGGGCGGTCCAGCGCTCAGCGAAACTACGTCCCAGAAAGGAGACCATGGTCGGACGTGTCATACGCAAAAAAATGGGTCCGAGATCAAAGAGCGGCATTTCCCGCAAATGAGAAGAGAACTCCTCCGCGGTGGGAGCATCGGACAGGCACAATGTGTTCGCAGTCCATAGCAACGTATGGTGGAGTTCTTCGCCGAGAGCAGAAACAAGATCGTACAAACGCTTGCTCCTTCCCCGGACAGTTTGGTTCACGACATCGAGAACAACTTGTTCTGCGTCGTTTTCCTTGCTGCCACGATCCCCGAGGTTCATCAAACCGGCCGCAGCATCAGCCAGAGCTGAGGAAGACATGTCGCGGATCTCGCTTGCAATCTGCCTCACGGTCGCACGCGCTTCCTGCGCCCTACCGCCCGCCTGTCGTAGCCGAGCTTCGAGCTCGCGAAGCGTTTCCGGAGTAATCGTTGGTTGAGCTTTGCTCTGCCGTAGGCGCCCCTCTAAGGAGACTTCGATCGATTGCAGCAAGGTTCCCACTTTTCGGCTGGTAGACCGGAGCTTTAATTCCCGACTCTGGTTGTACAGGGGAGCAATGTCCTTCTCAAACCACTCGGTTACTAGGTCCCTGGCTTTTGCCATTGCACTCACCGCATGTACCTGCGCCTCCAGGTTAAGTTCCGATCGGAGGTGGCTTCTCACATACTCGATCACCCGGCCACGATCCTCTGCCGATAGGAGATCAGCCTTGCTCACGAGAATGTTCGCGGGAATGCCCGCTTCGTAAAGCGTCTGGACAGTGTTCAGGTCATTCCCGGTTAGCGCCGAACCCGCGTCCATAAGAACGACCCCCAGATCGCAGCGGGGCAAGTAGGCCAGCGTCTCCGCGGCGCCGCGAGTCGCCAAAGAACCTAGACCCGGCGTGTCCACAAAGGTGACGCCATCGCGAAGCCGTGGTGATGACATGTGAAGAACGACTCGCGTAACGTGCTTTTCGTTCCCGGGGTTGCCCTGCTCGGTGACAAACTCTGGCAATCGGGAAGTGTCAAACTGATCCGGCGGTCGATTGGCAAACCACACATGGAGGGCTGGAATCTCTCCGTAAACGATCCGGGTGGGAACGGCCGTGATGGGAGTGACACCAACCGGTAACACGTCCGTCCCCAACACGGCATTCAACAGCGACGACTTGCCCGAACTAACTCGTCCAAAGACAGCGATCTCGAAGCTGTTGTCGGCTAACCGGTCGAGAATCATGGATACCGTGGATCGAAACTCCACCAACCCTTGTTCGCTAATGATCGCCTCAAGTTTCTTGAGCAGAGCTACGTCGTTGCCCGCCTTTTCCAATTCTAGTAAACGTTTCTCGAGGTTCTCGCCGGCTCCGCCTTTGATGTACTGATCCAGCTGGTGGGTGAGACTGAGCAACTCCGCTGCGATCCCATTTAAGTCGACCGCAGCTGCCGGCGGAATTTCACCGTAGCCGCGCATATATTTTGGCTGCAATTCCTCGGCGGCAATTCCGATGAATGTCAGAATCGTATAAAGAGACCGGCTGGCGGGAATCCGGGGCGCAGGCCGCTCAATACCCTGACCATCCAGTATGCGCGCCAATTGAGAGCGGATGCGAGCAATGTAGTCTTCGATGGTTTGCCTTTGCGCCGGTGTAACGTCGGGTATGTACTCGGGGAATGCCCTCTCTGAAGCAGAGACGCTGACCGCATTCTCCATGTCGGCCAGCAGCTTGTCGATGTGCTGACACGTAACCGAGAGGCGCCGAGCGTGGTTCGAATTGAGGGACTCCTGGGCCATGAAAGCTCCCGCCAACGCAGACACGAACGCCTTTTGCCGGTATCTGCTTCCGGAATCTCTTGGAATCAGGAGGAGGAGGGGACACTCGTAAGACTAACCCCTACCAAGAGAATTCCTTCTTCGTAGGAGTCATCTGCCCCTGCGGGGCGGTTAAAGGTGAACTCCAACACCCAAGCAAATTATGGCAACCGGAGAGCCACGAAGTCAATCATCGGACAGTGACGATGGTGCAATCGAGTCTATGTTGCGCGTGGCTCAACTTGCCCAAAAGAGGCGTAGCACTGCCTCCCTGGAAAGGCAAGCATTGGCCAAAAGTGTGTCGAGGCGAGGGTTCCCGGCACCGGCTTGACTTGGTTCCTCAAGGAAGTAAACTGAATCTGTTATTCCGGTGAAGGAGTTCACCTTTAACCGCTGATCCTGCCTTGGTGCCGGATGGCTGATGACTCCTGACAAGAAGGTTCTTGTCTCGGGAGTTACGCCCCTGGCAAGTAACCCCATAAATTCAGCTGAAGAGGTGAAGTCATGGCAAAGGTGTGGATCAACGGCAAGCTCCGCCGAATTCTTGTCGGCTACGACGGTTCGGCCGAATGTGAGAGGGCTTTAGAGGCGGCAATCGCCCTGGGTGACGGCAGCGAGAGCCAGCTACTGGTGCTGGCGGTGGCTCGTCCCCCGGAGCCAGAACTTTCGAGCCGTACGAATGCACTCGACACCGCCCGTGAGGATTTGGAACGAACGCTGACACGCCTTCGGAGCCGGGTGCGAGGCGAGGGAATCGAGATCGAAACCCAAGTCACGCAGGGCCATCCTGCCGAAGAAATCATCCGCAAAGCCCGAGAGGATCAAGTGGACCTGATCGTGGGTCGGACACCTAGGTATGTCGAGGCGCGAAGAGAGAACCTTGGGATCGATCGCGCAACACGTGCTCAGTCACGCTCCGTGCCCGGTCATGGTAGCGAAATAGGCTGGTGTCGGCGTACCGCGACTGGCGAATTCGCTCGCGCTCAACGGCTGCGTGCGGCAGGGGACCAACTCATGCGGAAATCGATGTAGAGCGGCGAAATTTTGATGTACTCGTGGCTGCGGTATTTTGGGTATTTGGCCATCTCGAGCAGGGAGAGAATCGCGCCAGGGTTTCCTTGACTTAACTCCAGAACTTTGCCAAGGAATTCCGTGATATTCGCGGCCGATAAATCGGCGCGTTGGACCATCATGTGCGCGAACCGTTCGGCAACCACCGGCGCGAAGTTCTTCAATTCGTACCTGTCCTGTCGATCCGAATACAAAGGCTGGAGATACCCGGTGTCCTCCATATGACTCGACTGCGCGACCGCGATAACCGGAGTGGAGCACCACCCCATGATCTCCCGTACTGCCGCGGCGAAGGATTGAGACGGACGATGCAGATGATCCAAGACAATCGTGTGGCTGCCATCTCGCAGGGCATCCATTACGATGCCCTTGAGCGATACGGCCGATCTGGCTTCGATGCCCTTCTGGTCGCGGCAGGTTCGTTGCAGGCGGGGAGCGCCTCTTTCCAACAAAGCTCGGGCCAAACTGCGAAATACAACTTGCGGGTTGGCCGAGGAGTCGCAATAGAGAACCGCAGGCGTCTGCTCGAGCCGGCTACGAAGAAGTAGCGTCTTGCCCACTCCCGTCGGCCCATAGAGAAGGAAAGGCTTGTTGTCTCGCAGGCGGCGATTCACTGCGCGCTGTTCTTCTTCGCGACCGAAAATGAAATCTCCCATTCCTGCTCGCCTGTCCTCGACTCTACCCGGCTTCAACCTGCCGCAATGAAATCTTTTCGTTACAGAAGGCGATTCCTCGAACGTGGCGACCAGTCCGGGCACTTGCGATGCCTGGCCAAGTCAGTGCACGACCATTACCGGACAATGCGCATAGCGGAGCACGCGCTCTGAGACCGAGCCCAACATCATTCTCGAAATCATCGATCGGCCCCGGCGACCCAGAACGATGAGATCAATCCCGTCCTTCTCCGCACGATGAATAATCTGTTCTCCCGGATGTCCCACGGCCATGTCGGTTCTCACATTCAGGTCGTGGGCGCGAGCCTTCTCCAAGATCTTCCGGAACCCTTCTTGGTAGTGCTCCCGTGCGTCGTCCAGCACGGCCTCGAGCTCGACGGCGGTTGCCGGCTCCGGCGGCCTGGCGACGGCGAAGACCAAGACGGTTGAATCAACGCACTGGGCGAGAGAGAAGGCAAGCTCGACCGCCTTCTCCGACTGCGGAGAACCGTCATAGCCGATCAACATCCGCCGAAAGTGCGCGTTGTGTCGTCTCCCGGTCATTGAGTTTCTCCCTCCGTGCTTAGGGTAACGGCATGAGAAATGGCAGGGCCATCGTGCTTGGACTTCGACAACAGATGCCTGGGCATGAACCAAGCGTTGGCAATCATGGTAGGAATCACGGCACTGCCAATCACGGTGGCCACCAGATGGGAATATTGTCCTTGATCAATAATGCCGTGGTTCAAGCCAAACAGGGAAGAAATGGTTCCAAAGGTCAAGCCCGTCGACATCATGAGCGTAAAATACAGCCCTTCTTCCCGCTCGTACTGAAACGCCTTCACCGTGGGGAACAAACCGATCACTTTAGAAACCATCTTGGCGAAGAACAGAACCACGAATACGAGTGGTGCCGCCCTCAAGGCGGGAACTGAAACGAACGATCCCGCCCGAATGAAATAAAAGGGGGTTAGCAAGCCGAAGGTCAGGGTACGCAGCCGTCGGATGAGGACATGGTCTTTCCCAACCGTGCCGGCCAACACCATGCCGATGATGTAGGCAGGCAGTACAGCTTCACTTCCCGACCAGACCGCCAAACCTCCCATGGCGAAGAGAACAAACAGCAGATATTTCGCTTCCAGTTCGGAAACTCTTCCGCCATAGATTTTAAAGAACCATGGAGTCAGAAACGGCAACACTGCGAAGATCGAGGCGCTGCCGCCGACGAAAATCATAGTTTTGACGCTAAACGGTGAGAAGATCAACCCCAGAGCGATAACGGTACCGAGATCATTTACAAAACAAGCAGCCAGGATTGCTTTCCCGAAATCGGTGGCGTTGAACCCGAGCTCCAACATGACGGCATACACAACTGCAACCGAGGTCGTCGAAAGAGCCACTCCCGCTAACCAGCTGGAGGGTACTGTCCAATGGAGGATGTAATGAGCGATGGCCGTACAGCCTAGAAAGGGGCCGAAAAACCCCACCAGTCCGATAACAGTCGCCTCTTTCCACTTGGCGCGAAAGATCAGCGGATCCAGTTCCGCACCGGCAAGAAACGTAAGAACGATTGCACCGGTGCCGGCCAGGAAGGTAATCCACTCGCTTTTAGCTCCGAGGCCTCCCTGGACAACAAACGCACCGACGACCAGCTGCGCCACCGTGCCTACGACAATCTCGGTCAGAGCCGTGGAGATCTTGAACCAGATGGCAAGAAGGGTGGCGATCAGGGCCAAACCTACCCACAGAGAGGCCAAACCCCAGATGTTCTGCATTGACGACACCTCGACTTCTCAACTTGGCTAGGTGCTTGCCGTGGCTATGACTCCGCGACAAGTCCCGCTTGTCAGGAGTCATCAGCTGTTCCCGGCTCGAAGGTGGGACAGCGGTTAGCGGTGAACTCCTTCACCGTTGAAACTATGCTCATTATAGCGGATGGAAGATGCCCGGCAAGTTGTCGACAACGGCTACGTCATGATCGACCATGCATTCTTGCTGGCGTGGGAAAACTGCGTATCGTCCGGGAATCAAGCTTAGAGATAGTGCGCGATGGGGTCGACGCTTACCAAGCCAAACACGGGAGGCAATGATCATGTCTCAACCAGCTATCCGCCCGGTACCAAAGAGAATCGACGGCCAATTTCGGGAAGAAGAAAAGGCCCGAACCTACCAGCAGCTGGCGAACATACATATGTCTTTGGAAAAAATTGCTCAAACCCTCGAACACATCACCAGTGCAATGCAGAAGATCGTCGAGGGCCCGTAGATGTTCTTGGGCACAGGGCACGCTCGGTGCCCCGAGTTTCTAAGCGCCCCACTTCAGGATCACATCATCAAGGGTTATTTTGGGGCGGGGGGATTCACGGATTACCCTGAATTATTACGCTATTTGGCGTAACGCCAAACAGCATAACCATGCCTAGGCCCCCTTCCTCCTAATCCAGAGAGGAAACAGCGGGTCCAAAAAGAAATAGTTTCCTTGATAGCGGTCTAGAATATCTCTTGCGTCCAGCGACTGAAGCGCCTTCTGTACGGAGGAGGCCGGTCCGAGACGGAATTCTTCGCGGACAGCTTGGGAGTAAATCTCCGCGGCGCCCCGCTGGCCGAGCGCCTGCAGGGTGGCGCGTTGCCGTGCGGAAAGCTGTTCCCAGAGAAGCTCATAGTACGTGGACTGGGCTGTTACTAGGCTGTTGATAACCGATTTCACGTCGGATGCGCCCAGTTGACGCTTGTTTTTCAGTTCCGCGTAGTCCCAGAGTTCGTGGGCGATGCGCTGAACATCATAGGGAATCAGATCCGCGGCCGCGAGAAGCATCTCCAGACCCTGCTCGTCCAGCGTCCTGCCGCGGCTGTGAAAATGCCGAGTAATAAATTCCTTCCAGTCCTGTGCGGCAATCTTGTCGAGGAACATCTGGGGGCCAGCCTTGTGAAACGGACGTTCCGAGGAGAGCATTTCCTGCATCAAGGTTGGTTGCGATCCGGCGAAAACATATCCCACATCTCTTTGCCGCTGCACCTGATTGCGAATGGCGTTTTCGACCGAGCCACCGTTAAATTCGGAAATCTGCTGAAACTCGTCAAGGCATATGGCCATGCGAAAGCCGCCGTTCTTGGTTAGCTCGCCCGGCAGCGCAAATACGTCGGGCGCGATGGGTGCGGGATCAAAGCTGGCACCCTTGCCCAGGGACAAGCTGACTTCGCCGGTAGCCATGTTGATGTGGACGTCGGGTTTGACTTGTCGAGCGAATCGCGTAGCCCAGTCCTTGACCCTCTCCCACGGGCCGGCCGCACGCAATACTTTCTCGGCGAACTTTTCAAGGAATTGGGCATAGCTCGAGTAGCTGCTCACGGTCAAGCTGACCGTATGGATATGCCTCTTCTTCAATCGGAGAAGCGCCACCGCTACCAAGGAACTCTTTCCGAAGCGTCTTGGTGACAGCAGGAACACCTTTTGCCCATCCGCCATATCGCGGATGAGGTGATTGAGTTCGGTGGTTCGGTTGACGAAATTCGCGTCGTCGATAATCTCGCCGAAAACAAAGGGATTTTCTGCGGATGCCATATTACGCTTATTAGCGTAACGCCACGTGGCGTAATGCGTCAAGCCCGAACAGCGAATTATGCTGCATAGCGTAACGCCAAACGGTGTAGGAGGGTCGGCCGAGGAGCGCCATTCGGCTCAGTGCTGTTGGTCGATGAGACTTCGAAGTGTCCGGATACCCCTCACCACGGCGGCACGCTCGGATTGCTTCGCCATGCGCAAGACTTCAAAAAGCGGTTGGGCAGCAAGGACGGGATATGTTTTTTGCAAGAATTCTCGAACTACCTCGGAAGCCGTGATTCTGGTGTGGCGGCGGTCGTTGAGGTTGGGCTGACGCACAACCAGACCACGCTTCTCCAAGCGATCCACAATTCCCGACACCGTACTGTGGGCAAGGCCGACTTGGGCGGTCAGCTCCTTAAGACTCAGGCCCTCGGACTTTACCAGTACGTGCATCACTGTTCTCTGTGGTCCCGTGAGGCCGCCCTTCGCGAACTCGGCTTCGACCGGCCGCCGAATCGCCTGCCGGATTGCGGATAGGTGGCGCTCCAGCTCTATGGCCAATTGACCTAGTTCCGGTTCCCGTTCTTTCCCCGCATTCTTACTCGCCATCGCTCTGCACCTGGCTAAAGCACAAACGGGATCAATTGCCGGACATTTCTTTGGTAGCAACGATAATCGTCGCCAAATTGCTGAGTCATGAATTCCTCCTCCCTTCTCGCCTTCAACCACCAGCCGACGAACGCAAGCATCACGGCGACGAAGCAGCCGACTTCACCGTGCACGATGGCAGTTCCGAGCATAGCCAGCAGCCCGCCAGCATAAATGGGGTGACGCACCAGCCGATAGGGGCCGCGTTGCACGAAGGAGTGGTTTTCTTTGACGCTCACGGCTGCGCTCCAGTTTGCGCCTAAGGCTGAGCGGGCCCAGACCGCAAACCCCGCGCCCAGCAGGGTCAACCCGAGTCCGATGTAAGCGGCGGGGGGAGATGGAGCAACGATACGCCACCCGAGTTGGCCGATTCGCATATCAGCGCGAAACAGCACGGCAAATGCGGCCGTCATGAGCAGCACATGGTAGAGCCGAGAGTCCGAAGACTCCCTGCGCACCGGCCTCTTTGCGCCGGCCGCCGTGATTGCCCCAAAAAGGGCAAGCACAAGCCAGGGAAGAGCGACTGCTTGGTTGAAATCGAATCTCATGACCACGTCCCTTCACAAATCGTATACGACGCGTCGTGTACGACATAATACAAGAGAAAGCGATCCAATACAAGTCGATACTGCGGGAGGCATAGGTCACCGTCGGGGGCGTTTTTTGCCGATTGCATGATCCTTTTTGAACCTGGTTTTCGCTATTAAGAGTGAAGGGATAAGGAAATAACGGGAGGTGACTTATGGCGAAAATCATCGAGTTCTACGTGCCCAGCAGCTTCCGGAAAAAGGCGACCAAGTGGATTCCGCCGGAGCAACAGGGAAAGATAGTCCAGTTCGTCGCGCCACAGAAGAAGTCAGCATGAGCGAGCGCGCGGTGTTTCCAGCGGGAACGGCTAACGGGTCTCATGTGCGACGGCTCGCGGAGCGCGGCTTTCGGTTCGGCGGCCGGCCCGTGAGGCTGAACAAAGAACACCTGAGTCCGTGTGCTTAGACATCTTGCCATACTTATGATATGGTTTTCCATATAAAGACCACGCTCAATATTGACGAGACCGTCATGGCCCAACTCAAGCGCGAAGCAGCGCGTCAGCGACGCACGATGTCCGAGCTCGTCGAGACCGCCCTACGCATGCTATTTCGGGCTTCGAAGAAACGGGAACAACTTCCTCCCCTGCCAACGTTTCAGAGCGGTGGTACGCTGGTGGACATCGCAGGTCGGGATGCGCTCTACCAGGCCATGGAAGAGCAATAGTGGTCGTGGTCGACACCAATGTGCTGATCTACGCGGCGGATCAGGACTCGCCCTATCACGTCGCCTGTCGTGACTGGATCGAACGCCAACGAGGGCGTGCAGATGCTTGGTACACCACTTGGTCGATCTTGTATGAGTTCCTGCGCGTGACCACTCACCCGCGGGTCATGCGACGCCCCTGGGTTGCTGCGGCAGCCTGGGACTTCGTTGCGGCGTTGCTCGCCTCGCCTAGTCTCAGCGTCCTCGTCCCCACCCAACGACACTCGGATGTCGCCGCGCAGGTTATCCGGGAGATTCCACACCTCGCAGCCAACCTGCTCCATGACGCGCATACCGCGATCCTCATGCGCGAGCATGGAATCCGACGGGTCTGCAGCCGGGATACCGACTTCCACCGGTTTCCTTTTCTCGAAGTCATTGACCCGGTTCAATCCTGAGGCGCCGGGTGCGTTCCGTACTCCATGTGTCCGGATTGGGCCCCGAAAATTGGTCAGGATACCGAAATCGCTCTCGCGTGCTTTCGCACCTCCTGCAAAGTTCTGGTTTACGCCCTGAGCCGCCTGCCCCACTTCCGACGAATACAGTAAACCTCCGATTGTGTCGCCAAGGTTTGGCCCCGTATCATCGAAACTGCGTAAAGATCGAGTGCCGAAAAAGTTGCGAAAAGCGGTGATCGGAAGTGAGAATTGCTCAAGTTGCGCCATTATATGAGCCCGTGCCACCCCGAAAGTACGGCGGAACCGAGCGCGTTGTTTCCTGGTTGACGGAAGAATTGGTTCGCCAGGGGCACCGTGTCACACTGTTCGCCAGTGGGGACTCGCTGACCACAGCGAGTTTAGTGCCTGGCTGTGCCAAATCTCTGCGCACGGATTCTGGGTGCCAGGATGCGCTGGCCCACCACATTCTCATGCTCGAAAAGGTCTGGCAGCAGCGAAATGAATTTGACATCGTGCATTTCCACATTGACTATCTGCACTTTCCCCTGAGCCGCCAGTCTGAGTTGCGTCACCTCACTACTCTACACGGTCGTTTGAACATACCCGATCTGATCCCTATCTACTGTGAATTCAGCGAAATGCCGGTGGTGTCCATTTCACTGCGTCAGCGCCACTTTTTGCCCTATGCAAATTGGGTCGGCAATGTCTATCACGGGCTGCCAGAGAATTCTCTGCCTTTTAACGAAGGCCCGGGAAAGTATTTGGCTTTTCTGGGCCGCATTTCTCCTGAGAAGCGACCCGATCGTGCGATCGAGATTGCGGTGCGCGCTGGAATCCCGCTCAAAATCGCAGCTAAGGTGGACGCCGTGGATCGCGCCTATTTCGACTCCGTAGTTCAACCACGGCTAAGCCAGCCGGGTATCGAATTCGTGGGGGAAATCGGCGATGAAGAAAAGGCTCATTTCCTGGGAAATGCGATGGCCTCGCTTGCCCCTATTGATTGGCCGGAGCCGTTCGGTCTAAACATGATTGAAGCCATGGCCTGTGGCACTCCTACCATTGCGTTTGCCCATGGTTCTGTGCCTGAAATCATTGACGACGGCATCAGCGGAATCATCGTGCACAATGTCGAGGAAGCCGTTCATGGGGTGCGACGAGCTGCGGCCCTGTCCCGCCGCGCCTGCAGGAAAGCTTTCGAGCGCCGTTTTACCGTCGGCCGGATGGTCGACGAATACCTTGCCATCTATCAACAGCTTGCGACCGGACAGGGCCCGCACCGCATGCTGAGACTTCGTGAGGGGGGATCCTTGAAAGAGGATGTCGCGTAACCTTGCGAGATATCATTCAAGTAGAGAATCAATTTTACGTTCTGGCGACCTCGTCCCTTGCCGATGACCGCACTCGCGTTCTCAAATATGGCGAGACCTTTGCGGTATTCAACCGCCTCGGCGACATTGAAGGCCTTGGCTTAGGAGAGCAGGGGCTCTATCACCGAGGGACACGTTACCTTTCACGTCTAACCCTGCGCTTGGGTGAGAGCGTTCCGCAGCTTCTGCGCTCAACGATTCAAGAAAGCGACGCTTTCTTCACCGTGGATATGATGAATCCGGACGTCTATGCCGAAGGGCATCTCATGGTCCCCCGCGGATCGTTGCATGTGTTTCGGTCCAAGTTCTTATGGAAGGGCACTTGCTACGAGACTTTTCGTCTTTGCAATTTCGGCTTAACGGCACTTGCGCCTTCCATCCGATTACAGTTTGCCGCTGACTACTCCGACATTTTTCAAGTGCGAGGGACGAAGCGGCGACTGACGGGGACGATTCTGACCCCTGAGATCGGAGAAGCGAAGGTAAACTTGTCGTATCGCGGCCGCGATGACGAATTACGCCGCACGCGCCTCGAGTTCTCTCCGACTCCTACAACTCTCACGGCTGAGGCGGCAACTTACGCTATCAGGCTGGCACCGCGGGAGGAACTCTCCATAACGCTGGCCGCGGCTTGTGAACATGAGGGCGATCGCATCTCGATTATTGCCTTTGATCATGCGATCGAAGACTCAACCGATGAGGTCAATCAGGACCGTTCGCGTTTTTGTTCCGTGGCCAGCTCCCATCAGATCTTCAATCGTTGGGTCTCTCGTTCGGAGGCCGACGTGATCATGATGATTCGCGGCAATCCCGAAGGCGCATATCCCTATGCCGGGGTGCCGTGGTTCAGCACGGTATTTGGGCGGGACGGACTGATCACTGCCATGGAGTGCCTCTGGGCCGCCCCTTGGATTGCCGAAAGTGTTTTGAAATATCTTGCGCAAAACCAAGCCGTCGAGGTGATTCCGGAACAAGAGGCCGAGCCGGGCAAGATCCTTCACGAAGTTCGTCACGGTGAGATGGCCAATCTCAAAGAAGTTCCTTTTAGCCGGTATTACGGCAGCGTGGATTCGACGCCTCTATTTGTGCTGCTGGCCGGCCTATATTTTGAGAGGACAGGGGATCGAGCCTTTGTGGAGACGATTTGGCCCAACGTGCTAGCTGCCCTCGACTGGATCGATCACTATGGCGATGCTGATGGCGATGGCTTTGTCGAATATGAAGCCAAGGGAAAAAAGGGTTTAATCCATCAGGGCTGGAAGGATTCCCATGATGCCGTTTTTCATGCCGACGGTAGCCTGCCCGATGCCCCGATCGCGCTGTGTGAAGTGCAGGCCTATGTATATGGTGCAAGACTGGTCGCGGCGCGCATGGCAGCCAACCTTGGGCAGCATGAACTCTCGCTAAGGCTGACGCAACTGGCGCAAGAGTTGCAGCGGAAATTTGAACGGGATTTTTGGGACGACGAACTGGGTGCCTACGTCCTGGCACTGGATGCGCAGAAGAGACCTTGTCGTGTTCTCACTTCCAATGCCGGCCAGGTACTCCTGACCGGGATGCCAAGCCGGGAGCGAGCGGCCCGCCTGGTGGCAACCTTGCTCAGCGATAGTCTCTACTGCGGCTGGGGCATTCGAACCGTGAGCAGCAATGAGGTGCGTTACAACCCGATGTCCTACCACAACGGATCCGTGTGGCCTCACGACAACGCCATCATCGCCGCCGGTTGTGCACGGTATGGATATAAGAAGGAGGCGTCGAAGCTACTGTGCTCCCTGCTTGAGGCCAGCTCATTTATGGAACTCAACCGGCTTCCCGAGCTATTCTGCGGGTTTCACAAACGCCGCGGAGTAGAAGGGCCAACACTCTATCCTGTCGCATGTTCTCCGCAAGCCTGGGCAGCGGGGGCAGCCTACCTTTTCTTGAATTCGTGTCTCGGGATTAGTTTCCTGAACAATCAGCAGACGCTTCGATTCTCGGCACCTTACCTTCCCGACTTGGTCAAGGAGATCAAGTTGACCGGCTTACAGATCGGAGCCGCGAACGTTGACGTGTTGATTCATCGAATCTCCGACCGCATTGCCGTGGAGCTTCTGCGTGCGAGCGAGGACGTGCGCATAGAGGTGGAGAACTGATAGGGAAGTCGCAGCAGGTCGTTTCCTAACCAACGGAATTCATATTGACCGGCAAGGTCGGTAAGCCTAACATGGGCGACTTACGCCCTCAAGTGGTGGCTCCTCCATAACATGGCTTCTGGCTTTGGGGAACAGGAGGAAGACAATGAAGCGGTTCACCTGGATCTTTTGCCTGCCCGTCATCTTCCTCTTTGTCGCTCCCTTGCATGCGGGCGACGTTAACGCGCCCATCACCATCCGGGAATGGGAGGTACCGACGCCACACTCGCGGCCACATGATCCGGCTGTTGCTCCGGATGGCTCGCTTTGGTACACCGGGCAGATGGCCAACGAGTTGGGACGCTTTGATCCCAAAAGCGAAAAGTTCACCAAGTTTCCCCTGAAGACACCTGAATCCGGGCCGCACGGCCTGGTGGCCGATCGAGACGGGAATATCTGGTTCACCGCGGTTTTCAAAGGATATATTGGGAAACTGAACCCCGGAACTGGCGAGATCACGGAATATCACCTGCCGGACCCGCGGGCTACGGACCCGCACACTCCCGTATTCGACCAGCATGGGATCCTATGGTTCACGGCTGAAGAATCGAATTTTGTGGGGAGACTTGACCCAAGCAGCGGGGAAGTGAAGCTGAAGCAAGTGCCGACGCCGCACGCGGTGCCGTACGGAATCGTAGTCCTACCATCAGGAGTTCCCTATTTTTGCGAGTTCGGAACGAACAAATTGGCCAGCATTGATCCGACGACCATGGCGATCAAGGAGTACGAAGTGTCGAAAGGGGCCCGTCCCCGCCGCTTGGCGGTAGCGACCGACGGAACGATTTATTACTCGGATTATGAGCGGGGCTACCTCGGGCATTTTGATCCCGCGACCGGGAAGGTCGAAGAGTGGAAGTCTCCGAGTGGTGAGGGTTCCGAGCCATACGGGATCACCGTGACGCCCGACGGAATCGTCTGGTATGCCGAGACCGGCGTGAAGCCAAATAAGCTTGTGCGTTTTGATCCTCAAAACAAATCTTTTTCAACGACCCCGGTCCCGTCGGGCGGAGGCGTCATTCGCAACATGGCGGCGACGAAAGACGGCAGAGTATATCTAGCCTGTAGCGGGGTGAACAAGATCGGCATCGCGCAGCGGCAGTAAGCGGCAGTAAGCGGTGCGTGTGTGTCTAGCCTGTGATCCTTTCCGCCAAAGCATCCGAGCAGTAGCGCACGACATCGGGATCTCTCGGGACTGGAGCTGGCATCTCTGGTCAAGCGGGAGACGGTCGCGGTGCGCATATCGGACTTGGCAGGCAGAGCGATCGACCGAAGGCGTTTCTATCACTCGATGTGCAGGGTAAGACTGGGCTTCACTATCTCCTCCGTCCCGGTGTTATGGTTTCCTGTGCGTGCCTTCGCCGCTGCGGGAGGCGGATAGCCATGCTCTCATTGGGAATGGAAGTCTGTGGATGGACGGGTGGTCTCGTCCTGATATCCGCCTATGCACTGGTCTCTTTTGCCAGGATTTCGGCAACAGGGGTGGTGTTCCAATGCCTTAACCTTGGCGGGAGTCTCATGCTGGCAGCCAATTCCGCGTGGCACCATGCCTGGCCCTCCGTCAGCGTGAACCTAATTTGGCTGGGAGTTGGACTCGGTGCCCTGTTGCGGAGGCGACGATTGGTGGCTGAGGCCGGATAAGGATCGGAATCAGAAGCTTGGCCTAGTGAGGCGCGCGACTCCTAGTCGGCGTACCCGTTCGCACTTCCTCGGGTAGTTTTGTCAGTGCCCAGTTTGACCTTTCATCTTTAGCATGTGCCATGGTTCGACGCTTCGTGTGCTGGCTAACCTGAATTCGGGTGTCTGCAATCCTGGTGACTAATTCAGTTACACATTTTGAAATCTACGGGGAGCAGCCGGTTGGCCTTTGCCGACTTCTATCGCAACGTTTTTGGTTGGCAGGTCGAGCAAATGCCTGGGGTCGACTACTGGCGGATGCAGACCGGCTCGTCTGAGGCTAAGGGCAGCACCTGCGCGTAGGCAACGAGGACAACATCTGGGGAGCGAATCGGCAGCGTGCCACGTCGATCCAGCAAATCGAATGTGCCGTTGGCTTCGCTTGCTCCAGCGAACAGACACTATAATGTTCCGCTTCGGCTTCTCGGAGGACGAAAATGATTTCGCGCCGCCGTTTTGTGCTGTTTGGAACTCTTGCTGCAGCAGCGCTGCCTTCGGTTCCGCTCCAGGCCGCAGACCAGCCATGCACTCCGCTGCCCCCGTCCATCGCCAACCTAAAGTCCATGAAGAACCAAGCAACCCCGGTCACCAACGAGGAGCGGGTGGCGCGGCAGGAAAGAGCCCGGAGACTGATGGCGGACGAGCGCATCGATGCCATCGTGCTTACCGAGGGCACGTCGCTCAATTACTTTAGCGGTATCCACTGGTGGGGAGGCGAGCGACTGTTCACGATGGTGCTGACTGCGAAAGGCTCCGCGTTCTATGTTTGTCCAGCTTTTGAGGAAGGCCGGGCACGAGAACAGATCGCGCAGGGTCCTGAGGCTGACCAGCCCGACATCCGCAGGTGGCAAGAAGACGAAGACCCCTACGAGCGCGTGGCGCAAGGGTTGATGGACCACGGCATTGCAACCGGAACTCTGGGTATCGAAGAAAGCGTTCGCTACGTCTTCAGCTGCGGAATCGCCAAGGCGGCGCCCCACGCGACAATCGTAAGTGCAACCCCGGTCACCGCGGGATGTCGCATGATTAAGAGTGATCACGAGGTTGCGCTGATGCGTTTGGCTGCCAAGGTTACTCTCGCCGTTTATGAAGCTACCTATCGGTCCCTGAAAGAAGGCATGACAAAATCAGACCTGGAGAACATAATCGCTGCCGCCTACGACCGTGTTGGCTTTCCCGGAGAGGCCGACGTGCAGATTGACCACAACACAGCCTTTCCGCACGGGTCAGCAAGTTCGCAAGTGGTGCGTGAAGGATCCATCATCATGCTGGACGACGGCTGCCTAGTCGAAGGCTACACCTCCGACATTACCCGCACGTTCACCTTCGGCAAACCCAACGACAAGATGAAGAAAGTATTCGACATCGTACATCGGGCACAGACGGAAGCGGTGAAAACCGCGCGGCCCGGCTTGCAGTGCCAAGCGGTAGACGCCGTGGCGCGCAAGGTAATTGTGGAGGGAGGCTACGGTCCGGATTACAAGTACTTTACGCATCGCCTGGGGCACGGGATGGGCATGGACGGCCACGAGTGGCCGTACTTGGTGCCGGGCAACAAGTTGGCCTTGGCGCCGAATATGACCTTTAGCGACGAGCCGGGCATCTATATTCGCGACGAATTCGGTATTCGGCTGGAAGACGATATGCACATCACCGAAGATGGCGCCGAATTGTTCACCTCGCAAAGCGTATCGCTCGAGGAGCCATTCGGTAAGGCAACTTAGCTAAGCGTCGGCGTTAAAGAGGTCGTGCAGCGGGATTGCGTCCCAGTGCGACGCGCTCTCAGTGTTTGCTCCAACCCGCGGTGGGGACGATGCCAGATCCTTCCCGAATGGTGACCAACTTGTCGCAGGGTACCGATGCGTAGCTCTCCCGGTTCCCATTCGGCCACACGATTTCCAAGTCCACCGAAGTTGCGGCACCCAACCCGAAGTGCAACCGAGGATCATTGGAGGAGTAGAAGCTCGATTGGCTGAGGACCGACCGAGCTTGCACTTTGCCGCCATAGCGCGCAAGCACGCGGGCACCGATTGCGCTGCGGTTCGACTTTGTGCCGATCAGTTTGACTTTCAACCAATGGTGGTTCCCCTGAAGGTCATTTTTCAGAAGAGAGGGAACTTCATTCAGGTTAACGATGAGGATGTCGACATCACCGTCATTATCGAAATCGCCGAAGGCACAGCCACGGCTGGAATGTTTGCTGGCAAGCCCTGGCCCGGCCTCGCTCACCTGCTCGAAGCATTTATTACCTAGGTTGCGAAGGATGGTCCGCGGACACTTGGCCGGATAGTTCGGAAGCTGCTTTTCAAGCTCCGGATATACGCTCCCAGAAACAAAAAAAATATCGGGCCAACCATCATTATCGAGATCAACAATGTCGGTTCCCCAACTGATGTACTGGCTCTCCGTACCCAGTTTCGCTGCGTAGGTCTTGTCCTCGAAATTGGCCTTGCCGTCGTTTTCGTATAACACATTGGTGTCGTCGGCGAAATTTGTTTTGAACAGGTCCAGGTGTGCGTCCAAGTTGTAATCTC
Organism: Terriglobales bacterium; assembly: GCA_035501575.1. Lineage (GTDB taxonomy): Bacteria > Acidobacteriota > Terriglobia > Terriglobales > Acidobacteriaceae > JAFAGX01. The sequence continues at coordinate 25,628 of DATJVZ010000120.1, forward strand.
CGACCCCCACGCCCATCCCGGCTTGCTCCTTGCCGTCCTCGTTGAAGGCAACACCGCGGGCGACTCCCTCCTCCTTGAATCGTCCGTCATGCTGGTTCATGAACAGGAGGCTTGGTGTGGAGTCACAAGCGACGTAAATGTCGGGCCAGCCGTCTTCGTTGAAATCCGCAGCTACTACGGTCATGCCGTAGCCCGGGCGTGCCCCGGCGATCCCAGCCTGCTGGCTGACATCCGTGAAAGTGCCGTCACCGTTGTTCCTGTACAGCGAATTTGTCCCGGGAGTCAGACCACGGGGGCCGCAATTAACCGGAACACCTTTCCAGGTGCAGTCAACGTTAGCTCCCGGTTTTGGCACATGCTCGAAATCGAATTGCACGTAATTCGAGACAAAAAGATCGAGGTGCCCGTCCCGGTCGTAGTCGACGAAGCTACAGCCGGCTCCCCATCGGGTTTGCTCGTTCCCCAGCCCGGCCTGCTTGGTGACCTCGGTAAAGGTTCCGTCGCCATTATTTCGATAGAGTTTGTTTTGTCCGTAGAAAGTGCAGAACAAGTCCTCAAATCCGTCGTTGTTGTAGTCCCCGATGCAGACGGCCGAGGCCCATCCGGACGAGCCCAAACCGGCTTTTTCCGTAACGTCGGTGAAGGTGCCATCGCGGTTGTTCCGGTAGAGCCGGCTGGTAGTGCCCTGGGGCACTCCATGCAACCGGCTGCCATTCAGGATGAATATGTCCATCCAGCCGTCGTTGTCATAGTCGAAAAAAGCGCAGCCGCAGCCCACGGTTTCCAGAATGTAATCCTTGTGATCGGGCTCGCCGTAGATAACTGGCTGGGTAAGTCCTGCCTCCTTGGCAATATCGGTGAAGAATGCACCAAACGTTCGACTTGGAGCCGTCGGCTTGGCAGGAGCCAGAGTCGAACGCTGACTCGAGACTTGTGCGAAGGCTGGAAGCAACGCGCTCGCAACCGCGCCTGCTGAAAGATGCACAAAGCCACGTCGAGTCAGGTCCATAAGGGTTTGAAATTAGTTCTTTCAGCGCAACTCGGTTGCTCTCCGGGCGTCATCGTCCAACGCCTGGTCAACGGCTCGGGAGTCGTGAGCCTCCTGCTGGTACAGCCTCTCGAATTCGGCCAGCGCCTGTTGAGATTTCTCTGTCTCTCCGAGCTTGGTGTACACCCGAGCCAGCTGGTAATAGGCGGCGGTCAAACCCGGGTCGTCCTTCACCGCCAGCTCCAACTCCTGAGCGGCTGGCCTCAATTGCTGGGAGCCGACCAAGAGTTTTCCCAGTTCGTAGTGCGCCAGCCCGTAGTCCGGTTTCAGCTGGATTGCTTTCCGAAAGGAGTCTTCCGCCGCCCCGCTTTCATTTTTGCGCGCAAGAAGAATGCCAAGGTGACAATGAAGTCGGGCATCCCCCGGCTGCAGTCGAATGGCCTGGCGCAGGCATCGCTCGGCATCCTCGACCTTACCCAGGTTAGCTAATGCTATGGATTCCAGGAACAGAGCTCTCGCTGATTTAGGATTTAATTCTACAGCTCGTGCGAGGCTTGCTTCAGCCTGCTCGTAGCGCCGGATGAAGTAATAGCTGACGCCCGCCAGGTAGTAGGGCTCATCCCAGTTGGGAGCGAGTGTGATCGCTTTTTGCGCCATCACGAGCGCGTCATCTTGCTCGCCAGCGCGTTGTAGCAAGCGAGTCCGCAGGATCAGTATTGCCGGGTTCTCCGGGGCCGTCGCGAGTGCTAATTGAGATTCCTGATCCGCCTCCGGGAAGCGGTGGGCTATGTAGTAGGCGCTGGCGCGCATGTAATGATCGTCGGACGTTTCCGCCTTGGGGATCGTGTCGAGCACCTCATTAGCCTGGCCGGATTCGAGGTAGGCTAGCGCCAGCTGGTGACGGATCTCGGCGTCCTCCGGCCGAACCCGGCCGGCCTGGAGCAGATAGGGAACGGCGTCCTTGGCTTGACCCTTCTCGAGGAAAAGCTGGCCGACGGCAGCGTTCCACTGAAAGTCTGAGCCGAAACGTTTTGCCGACTCGCGGGCTTCCGTGCGTGCTTCATTGACTCGTCCGGACTCGAGTTGAGCGCGAACGATATTGAAGGAGACATCTGCACGCTGAGGATCGAGCGCTCTGGCTTGGCGTAACTTGATCAGCGCCGCGGAAGGATCCCCCATTTCGAGAAGCAAGACGCCGAGGTCGTAGGCTGCATCCGCTCGACGAGGATCCAAACTCACGGCTAGCTCAAGCTGAGTGCGTGCTTCTTCGAGCTTGTGTTCCTTTAAGTATGCGAGGGCCAGGTCGTAGTGGCCTGAGTAAGAGCGAGGTTCGAGGGAGACTGCCCGTTGGTAATGCTGGATCGACTCGTCGATCGCACCGCTGTGAAATTCGACCAGTCCCAACAGCAGATACGCCTCTGCACATTGGGGATCGACTTGCGTGGCGTGGTTCAATCCAGACAGAGCAGCCGCCGAATCTTGGGCGGCGAG
>DATJVZ010000121.1:0-5250 GCA_035501575.1 Terriglobales bacterium
GGAAGAACATCGAGACCGAGTACCAGGCCGCCCATGCCGGCATTGTGCGCACTGTATGCCGTGGAAACGAAGTAACCGGGAAGCGACTCTGGCTGCATCATGTGAAAGGTCATGTGGCAGTGCATAAGCCAATGCCCGGGACGTTCGCGGACCCACTCCATCGTGAAGGTCCCGCCGGGAAGCACTTCCTGGGTTACGACGGTTTGCTGTTCAGACGGATCGTAGGCAAGGAAGTTATCCTGATCTCCCACACCGTTCACCTCAAAATAAAAGCCGTGGAGATGCATGGCATGGTCGGAGTCGCTGGTATTGATCCAACGCCAATGAACGGGTTCGCCGACGTGCAAGGTGAGGCGCTCGGTATGCGGCCATGATTTGCCGTTAATCGTGGGAAGAGTGTTGAAGGCATTGCCCCCGAGTGGAACCCATGTGTTGATGACGAAGACGCGATCATCGTTGGGGGTGCCCGCCGAGTCTACCAGGAAGGCGCCCGACAGCATCGAATCCGGACCTGTGCGCATAGGAAGGGATTGGCCGTTGCCGGAAGCCCAATAGTAAAAGCTCCCCGCTATAGAAGACCTGAAGCGAACCTCACGGACCGAGCCGGAAGCGATTTCCAGCATGCCGGCGGCATCCGTCGTGGTGGTTGGGTCGGTTGACGCTGCCGGTTTCGCGTTTCCACTTGGCCGGGGACTAAGGCCGTGGACATAAACGGTGTGATCGAGAGAATTGCGGATCGTGGCCGCAACTTCGGTGCCGACGGGAATGCGGATGAGGGGACCCGGGATTTGTGGAGCACGACCCTCTTCGGCGAAGGCGGAGACGAGAAGGCGAGTCTTGCCATCTTCGTCGGGAAACCAGAATGCCTGCCGCATTTCGAGATGGAGGGTGAGCACGCCATTGCGAAGAACGCCGGCGGAACTTCGATTATCATTCACCACGGCCGCGACCGGTGTTAGGCCTACAGCTGGCGTCGTGGCCAGCAGGCTGAGAGCGATCGCAAAAATCCTAGGCGTATACATAAGGTTCTCTCGTTGAACCAACCCAACTAAGCCGACTTGTCAGGACAAGTTGCTCACAGGCTCCCGTCTTGGAAATAGTGTGGGAGGCTTCGCCTCCAACCGCGCGGAGTAGTCCTGCCGAACCCCATGGATTCTGCACCAGACGTTTTCGACGAAGCCAGTTATTTCCGAATGAAATCTCGATGACTACCTACCATGTGCGCAAGCCGCACAAGAACCTAGGGTTAAAGTAAGTCAACCCGTGGTAGACTGCCGCAAAACAGGATCCAGCGGGCACGCCATGAGTGGGGAACATCCATTCCACCAAACCGATTCACCCGCTGGCGTGGTGTCTTTCGGGCCCTTCAAACTAGATGTGCGCGCCGGCGAACTAACTAAGCGTGGGCGCAAAATCTTGCTCGCGGAACAGCCGCTGCAAATTCTCCTTATGCTCCTGGAAAGGCCGGGCGACGTAGTGTTGCGCGAAGAAATCCGGAAGAGACTGTGGCCCGACGACACGTTTGTGCAGTTTGCCCCGAGCATCAACGCGGCGATGCAGAGGCTGCGGGAGGCGTTGGGCGACAGTGCCAATGAACCGCGATATGTCGAGACAGCGGCACGACGGGGATATCGCCTGCGCGCAACGATTGCGATCATCGAGCCGCAGACAGAAGAAACCAACACCAGGCGCGTGAGTTCATCGATCGACGCAGCTTCTCTGGCGCAGGGAAAGGCACCCCGGTCCATTGCCGTTCTTCCCCTTGAAAATGCAAGCCGAGACCCGGATGGCGACTATCTCAGCGAAGGAATTACCGAAAACATCATCAACAGCCTGTCCCAGATCGGCGGACTGCGGGTGATGCCACGAAGCACAGTGTTCCGCTACCGAAAAAGAGCTATGAATCCACAGGCGATCGGTCGGGAACTTAGGGTGGAAGCGGTGCTTGCCGGTAGGGTTACCCAGCGCGACGACGCACTTGTCGTCAGCGCTGAGTTGATCGATGTGGCGCAAGGATCCCAGCTTTGGGGCGAGCGCTACAGTCGCAGACTGACCGATCTTTATGAACTCGAAGAGGAAATCGCCAGGAAGATATCCGAAAATCTGCGCGTGCAGTTGAACGGCAAGGAAAAGGAGTACGTTGCGAAGCGCTTCACGGAAAACAGCGAGGCGTATCAGTTTTATCTGCGAGGCCGCTACTGGTGGAACCGAAGGACACCGGACGACATAAGAAAAGGGTATCGCTACTTTCAACAGGCAATTGAGAAAGACGCAGGCTACGCCTTGGCCTATTCCGGCCTGGCAGACTGCTACAGCCACTTATGCTCCTTCGGCGCCGTTCGACCGAAAGAGGCATGGTCCCGCGCCAAGGCTGCCGCAGCCGCCGCCGTTGCTCTCGATACGGATCTGGCCGAAGCTCATACATCCATGGCGTTCGTGCGAGCCTTTGCGGATTGGGACTGGGTGAGTTCGGATCAAGAATTTCAGCAGGCGCTGGCACTGGACCCAAGGTATTGGGTGGCACCCTATTGGTGGGGCATGACCTTGATTGCCCGCGGACATTACCAGCAGGCCGAGTGGTGGATCGCCAAGGCTTACGAACTAGAGCCTTTATCGTCGGTCATCGCGCACGGAGCAGCGTTCCACCTGGTTGTCGGTGGTAGATACTCCGAGGCCATTTAGCTCTGTCTGAAAGCCATCGATATGGCGCCGGACTATCCGCTGCTGAGACTGCACCTGGGAATCGCGTACGAACAAGAATCCAGGTACGAGGAAGCGATCGCCGAGTTTGAGAGGGTGTTCGGACTCGTGGCAGGTGAGCCCATCGCCGCGGCCCCGGTGGCTCACGCGTACGCCAAGGCAGGTCGTCCGCAAGAGGCACGCAAAATCCTTCAGAATTTACTCCTCCAGGCGAAGATCAGGCACGTGGATAAGTACTCCATCGGGCTGGTGTACGCCGCCCTGAGCGAAGATGATCTGGCTCTCGATTGGCTCGACAGGGCAGCCGGCGAACGTTGTCTCTGGTTCACGTTTATGGCCCACGGTGATCCGAGACTGGATGGTCTTCGCTCAGATCCTCGATTCGAGTCGTTACTGCAACGGATGATGACGACGCAAACGAGATAGACCCAATCCCCGTCGTTCCGTTCCAGACAACGTCGCGGGGGATGACGGGACCGTCGGTCCGCGAGTGACCATGCTTCAAACCCTGTATATCAAGAAATGTGGTGCGGGCGGAGGGAGTCGAACCCTCATGGGCCTTTTGAACCCTGCGGATTTTCGGTACCGTCTACGGCTTTCGCCGCCCGGATGCAAGGTCAGGATCGAAGCCTGTGCTTCCGGTTTGCGGTCTGGACTATCCCTTCACCTCTCCCGGAGGATCCGGGGCTTAGGTGCTGCCCGTCTAGTCTCTACACCTTCCCGGCTCATGTCTCGCCGGGCTTGGCTCGGGATTGCCACTTAGAGAGGTTTCCCCGACTTTGAGCAGTTCTGCATCGCCGGTTTCCCGGCGAGCACTCAAGTTTTTCTCAAGTCCGCTGCGTCTGCCATTCCGCCACGCCCGCGTGGTTGGCTTGGCTACCGATCTCTATGATAGGGCAGGATTGCCTCAATTGACACGTGAGTATCGAAATCCGCAGTGGGCGACCCTGACTCTTTGCCTTGGCGAGCTCTAGGTCCCTCCCATCATGACGTTGTGGTAGAGCATCTCAAAAGAATCAGGACCAACGCTGTAGTCGCCGCGGAAAGGGTTGTCCATCGTAACCAGCAAATGAATCATCATGCCGAGCAGAGCCGAGAGGAGCACGGTCAGCCAGAAATGTACGGTAAGACTGCGCGTATCAAAGAACCAACTGCTGGCCAGAGTTGCGATTGCGCCCACGATAACCAAAACCCACATGACCCGTGGAAGTCCCACGGTGACGCTTTGCAGGCGAAGCTGTCTCAGTTCGATCAACCGGTCGAACTGCCGGAGCGTTTCTCCGTGCATCAGGTTCTGCGTCTCGGTTGCGGGCTGAAAGTCAGCCAAACAGTTGTAAAAGGTATTGAGAGTGTTGTTATTCGCGGTGTCGACGATTCCCCGACGAAATTGCGGCCACGATATATCAATGAGCCTGCGGACGTAGACGCGCAGGTCCCCTTGGAGCGTCGCCCGCGCTGGCTCCGGATAATGGCTCACGTCGCGGTACAGTTGAGCCAGCGTCGCCGACTCCAACGCCAGCTTGGAATCGACGTCGCTGTAGGTTTGCCAGGCGCCCAGAGCAAAAAGACCGACAGCCACCCCATAAAAGACAGACATGGAAGCGAAGAAGACGCTTACGATGTCATTGTGGGAGTGTCCTCCGTGCAGACGCCTCACCCAACTTCGCATGGCGAACATACCGGCCAATCCGAATGCGATCGAAACGCCTACGCTTATGAGCCAAAACAGCCCGTTCGGTATGTCGTAAACCCAATAAACGTTCATTGACCCGGTCCCACGAAATACAAAAATGGTCCCAGCCGCGCCGTCGCCGACAGGGACCATCGATCACCAGCTGTACTACCCCGCTTTCTTTTGTTTTTCAGCGTCCAGGTGCTCGACGTCCACCTGCTGGCGACGGACCTTGTCTCGAACCGTTTGAACATGATCCGTGCCCTCCTTACGAACCACTACTTCTTCAACAACTCTGGCACTCTTGCTGACAACGGCTTGTTCGGCCGATTCGATGACTTCTATGGTTCTGTCAGACCAGTCCACATCGGCGATGTAGTTGGGATCATCAATAGCTCGTCGCAAAACCTGGGCGTGCTCTTCGTGCAATGAGATTGATGCCTCCACCGGCTTCTCCGTAACGAAACGGCGAATGCGGGTTGTGCCTTCTTGCACCAGCCGCTTGCCGACGTTCAACTGTTCTTCGGCAAGACGAATCACGTCCGAGGAGTCGGGAGTTGGGGTGGAGGCTACGGCCTTGGCAGCGGGCGTGGCGGGCGAAGTGGTTACGGTCGCTGCAGTCTTGGCTATGGCCGCTGGTAGCGCACCGACTTTTGCCGCACGCTGTAGCACGTCGACCGGATCATGAGTGTCGAGAAGCCCCATCACTCTTGGCACCTCGGCTTGAGGGACACGCACGGTGACGACCACGCCACCACCCTCTACGGCACGGCCGTATACCGTGGCTTCATGATCCAAAACGTTCGAACCGAATAAACGACGCCACAATCCCGGCTCGCGAATTTCCACGTCGTCAGCTCCACTAGCGGCCAACGTCG
>DATJVZ010000122.1:0-19069 GCA_035501575.1 Terriglobales bacterium
CGAGACCAGCGACCGGGCAAGCCAAACGCCTGCACGCTGGCATCAGTTCCTGGCAGAAGTTCCCCTCACCGCTGAGGCCAGGCGCACCTATTACCGCCTCTACCACGACCAGAAGGACTACCTGCCCGGTCTCTCTTCCGAGGAGAAGAAGGCCCGACTGGCACGCATCAGTTACGCTAAATTCCTCAGCAACTTGGCTGGAGTCCATGAACAAGTAGTTAAGGTTCTGCAAGCCGGTCCGCATCCGCTGTTTGGGGTAGGAATCGATGCGGTCTCGGCTCAGGATGCTTGGGGACTAGGCTTTCCGGGCTTTGCCGGAATGCGTTTAGATCCATCGCCGGGCAAGGGAATGAATCGGGACGCGATCCCGAACAAAGAGGCGGAGAGGTATTTCTTTCACTTTCCTGATGGAAACGCGTCCATCGCCCGGTTACTGGTGCAGAAGCTGATCGCCGGGGCGATCCCGGGCGATTCTCCAGGCGAGCTAGTCACAGCACGGGCCAACTACGCGAAGCTGGACGAGGATGAGTCTCCGGTTCGGATTCGCCTGAACAGCACGGTCGTGCGGGTGAACCATGACGGAGATCCTTCCACGGCAAAGCAAGTGGAGATCACCTATGCCCGTTTCGGCAAGACCTACCGCGTACGGGCCACGAGTTGCATCCTGGCCTGCTGGCACGTGGTCATTCCTTATCTTTGCGAGGAGCTACCCGGCAAACAGAAACAAGCTTTGTATTCGTCCGCCAAGGTTCCGCTGCTTTACACCAATGTCGCCCTGCGCAACTGGGAGGCTTTCCAGAAGCTGGGCGTGAGTTCGATTTATGCACCAGGTTGTTACCACACCGAGGCCACCCTCGACGTGCCGGTCAGCATCGGCCGCTACCAATGCTCACGCCAACCGGACGAGCCGATCGTGATCCACATGATGAAGACGCCCTGCCGGCCCGGCTTGCCGGCGCGCGACCAGCACCGCGCCGGGCGTATCGAGTTGTTCAGCACAACCTTCGAGACCATGGAGCGCAACATTCGCGACCAGTTGGCGCGCATGCTCGGCCCGGGCGGGTTTGACCCCGCTCGCGACATCTCTGCCATCACGGTGAACCGCTGGCCTCACGGTTATGCTTACGAGTACAACTCGCTTTTTGATGATTTCTGGCTGGAGGGCGGCGAGACGCCCTGTGAAGTAGCCCGCCAACCCTTCGGACGGATCGCGATCGCAAATGCCGATGCCGGCGCCTACGCCTATACCGATGGCGCGATTGACCAGGCCTGGCGGGCAGTAGGGGAGATCACGAATCGGGCGGTAAACCAGGCCTGAAGGTTCGTATGTGGCATCTGGTCTTCCGCTAGTGAAGGGCCTTGTCCCAATGCTTTGCCAGGCACTCCGCGACCGAGGTCGCCAGAGACGAACTGGCGTCCATATACTGACTGGACTTCTTGCAGGTGTAGCTGAAGACGACATCCTTCGATTTGGCGTCGACGATAGTCATGACGACTTGGTTGAACGATCCATTGTCGTAGTTGCCTGCGCCCAGCGTATTCAGAACGCCCTTGAGGACAGAGCCGTTATTGTCCTTCGCCTGGAACTGAGCCGTGCTTGGGATCCGTGGTCACCGTCACCGGTACTTTCTTCTTCTGCAAGGCAGCGGAAAAATAAGCTGAAAAGCCATTGTCCGGCTCGAGATAAACTTTCTTTTGCTGGGCGGCCGCCAAGGTTGAGAGCACCAGCAAGAGTCCCATTCCTACTAGTCGTCCGATCCTGAATGGCGCTACCTTCGGCTGAGTTTCTCTTTCCTGCACCAAAGTACTCATTTCTTCTCCTTTTCGATAGGGTTTCGAAGGTCTTCGATGAAGAGAGAATCGGTCCGCCGTATAGTGAACCGCCGAGGACGATTCGTCAACGAAGGAGTTGTAAAAAGCCTTAGACTCTGAAATTTCGCAGGGCTTATTCAGGCGTTTTGCGGCAGACCAGGGTTGAGCAACGAACTGGCAACTCGTTAGTGAATGGTCTTGGTCTTACGCGACATGTAGTCCATGAGGAGATACTGGCCCAGGGTGTAGGGTGTGGTGAAATAGGCTTTGCCGCGACACATCTCCGTGACCTTTTGCACGAACTGAACCAGTCCATAGTCTGACGCCAGCATGAAGGTATTGATCATGATGCTGGCCCGCTTGCACTTCGATACCTCTTCGAGGGTTTGGCTGACAACCAGCGGGTCCAAGCCAAACGCATTCTTGTAAATGCGCCCATCCTCAAGGGTTAGAGCCGAGGGCTTACCATCGGTGATCATCACAATCTGCTTCATGTCTTTGCGTTGGCGTTGCAGGATTCGCTGGGCCAGTCGCAAGCCTTCGCGGGTGTTGGTGTAGTAGGGGCCCACCTTTACCCGCGCCAGCTGCGACAGCGGCACTTCTTCAGCCGAATCGTGAAACAAGATCAACGAGAGCGAGTCCCCCGGGTATTGCGTACGAATCAGATGGGAGAGGGCCATGGCCACTTTCTTGGCCGGCGTGAAGCGATCCTCCCCGTAGAGAATCATGGAGTGGGAGCAATCGAGCATCAACACCGTGGCGCAGGAAGACTGGTATTCACACTGGTGAACCTGCAGATCGGAGTATTCGATATTTAACGGCAGGCTGAGGCCTTCCCGCTGAATGGCGCTCGAAAGGGTCGCGGTGATGTCGAGATTCAAAGTGTCGCCGAATTCGTAAAGCCGGGAGGCTCCGCTGGCTTCGATGCCGGTCGCCATGTCGCGCGTGTCGTGACGGCCGAAGCTGGATCTCCCCAAAGACCCCATGAGATCCCGCAGGGACTTGAAACCGAGAAAATCGAGACTCTTGTCGGTGATTTCGAATTTGACCTGCTGCTGGGCGTCGCCGACCTGTCCACCGACGCTTGGCGACCGTGCCGGGTCGTGCGGGGGATCGAGGCTGACGTAATCCTCCTGCTGCATGCGCTCGAGCAAGCGATCGAGCAACTCGTCGAGCGTTCCTTCCATCCGCATTTGCTGGAGGCGCTCGCGCAACGCCTCGTCCAGCCAGTCGCTCTCGAGCAATGCCTGCTCGATGGCGCGGCGCAAATCATCCAAGGTCTCCGATCCATCGCCCGCGTCCTCGTAGAGGTAGTTCGGAAAACCGCTTTGCAGCAGAAAATCTGAAAGCGCACCGAGCAGGTCCTGCAGGCTGATTTCGCTAGCCGGATCGGGAACGTATTTGGTGTACCGGATGCGCTTCATATTCTGAGTTCCGAGCCTGAACCACGGTCTCGAAACCCCTCAGTGTTCAGGACGGCGAGTCCGAGTAGGAGAGGTAATCAGCCCGCTAGTTATACGGTCGCTTCCCTCGCAACGGCAGATCTTCGCGCTCAAAGCTCTTCTCGGTGACTTTGGGCGGTTTCTCGCCGGCGGTAAAAACCCGATCTTCGTTACGCCCGATTCGTTTGTGGGCGTGTAGGCCCTCCAGCACGAACTCTGCGGCAGAGACTTGCGTCTCCGGCGTATCCTTGGGTCCGACATTCAACTTCACCAGCTTCTCCATCAAACCCTGAATACCGCGAAGCGACTGCAGCGACTCGCACGCGCTGGCCGTGTCCGCCAGCTGAATCTCGCCGCCCAGATCGAACCACTGCACCACCTGATTCATATCCGCACCCTTGAAGAAGCTGTCGTAGGTTTTGGCGACGGCGGTGCGAATCAGTTCGCGGCCCACATTATCGGCCCCCTTCATCTCGCCCTCATACTCCAATTCGAGTTTGCCGGTAATCGCCGGCATGGCGGCATAGACATCTCCCACGCGAGGCACAACCAACTTCTCGTTATGCTGAATCGCCCGCCGCTCGGCATTCGAGATCACGTTCTCCATACAGGAAATCGGCAGGCGCTGGCTGACTCCGGAGCGCTTGTCGATTTTCTTGTCCTCGCGGGCGCTGAAGGCGATGCGTTCGATCACCTCTTGCACATATTTCGGAATGTGGAGCCTGTATCCGTTGCGCTGTGTCCAGGCTTCCTGCGCCGTGATCGCGATGCCCTCTTCCAAAGTGGCCGGATAATGGGTGCGAATTTCCGACCCGATGCGGTCCTTGAGCGGGGTAATGATCTTCCCCCGGGCGGTGTAATCTTCCGGATTGGCGCTGAACACCAAGGCGAGGTCGAGCGGCAGCCGAATGGGATAGCCCTTAATCTGCACATCGCCCTCTTGCATGATGTTGAAGAGTCCGACCTGAATCTTGCCGGCCAAGTCGGGCAATTCGTTGATGGCGAAAATGCCGCGGTTCGCCCGGGGAAGCAATCCGTAGTGCACGGTCAGTTCGCTGCTCAGCTGGTGGCCGCCGCGGGCTGCCTTGATCGGATCGATGTCTCCGATGAGGTCGGCAATGGTTACATCCGGGGTGGCCAGCTTCTCTACGTAGCGCTCCTCCGGAGTGAGATAGGCAACGGGAACGTTGTCGCCCTGCTGGGCAACTTGCTCGCGACACTGGCGGCAGATCGGGGCATACGGGTTGTCATGAATCTCGCAGCCTACCAGGTAGGGCATTTGCGGGTCGAGCAAAGTGGTTAGGGCACGCAGAATGCGGCTCTTGGCTTGACCGCGAAGTCCGAGCAGAATGAAGTGATGGCGGGAGAGGATGGCGTTGATGATCTGCGGCACAACCGTATCCTCATAACCCACAATACCGGGGAAAATCGGTCCGCCGTGGCACAGCTTTTCCATCAAGTTGTCGCGCAACTCGTCTCTTACCCGCCGAGTTCGCAAGATTGATTCCGAAAATGGACTTTGGCGCAACTCGCCGAGCGTCCGCGGAAGACTCATGATCCGAAACCCCCAGGAAAAACAGCTCCGTCACCCGATTATACGCCCGCTGTGCTAACCTGCATGTCCGTTGCCACCGGCCTTGCGGCGGGCGTTCATGGTGCGTCGCATTTGAGGCAAGATGGTTTCAAAAAGGGAAATGACGGCCTCCAAACGCTCTGCTTCCGATTTCATGGCCAACAAGGCCTGCTTGAAATCGAGATCGAGCGGCAGGGCTCCGGCCAAGCGAAAGGAAAGCTGGAGCGGTTCGATTCCCGAAGCGTCTTCGGGGACGGCCCCCACCAAAGTCATGATCTCACGGTGCAAGCTCAAGGCCTGTTGGATGCGTTCGGGCGCAGGCGCGCCGCTCTCGTCGCGCAAATACAGCACTTCCGCTTGCAGAAAGGATCTTTCCTGACTGACCTGAACGACCTCGAAGCGATCGCGCCCCTGGGTGACAATGTCCATGCGGCCGTCGTCATATTTCTTGGTGACGGTGACGATTTCCGCAGTACAACCGACGTCCGCGATTCCACCTTCCTTGGCCCGCACCACGCCGAAAACTTGGTTCCGCTCCAGGCATTCTGCGATCATCTCTTTGTAGCGAGGTTCGAAGATGTGCAGAGGCAGAGGCGTCCCGGGCAACAGAACCAAATCGAGCGGAAAGATTGGCAAGAGCGAACTCACGAAAAACTCCCGGCATTTTTCGGCCAGCTCGGGGTGGGCATGCTTGATTGTACGCTAGGCGAACCGCGGGCCATGGAGCCTGCGGACCTCTTGACGGAAGCTGGGGAGAAGCATAGAAGCGCAGCATGGACCTTTCGGGCAAAGTAGCGGTCGTCACCGGCGCCTCGATGGGCATTGGCGAAGCCCTGGCCAGAATCTTCGCCGACCACGGTGCCGGAGTGGTGTTCTTGTCCCGGGATGCCGGACGCGCCGAAGCCGCCCGGCAGCGCGTGGCACACGCCGAGCGTACCATCGCGTTGGCTTGCGACGTTCGCAATCGCGAGGAGATAGATCGCGTCGTCGGCCTGACCCTGCATCATTTCAAGCGCATCGATATCTGGGTGAATAATGCCGGGTACGGGTTGCGGACGGCGGTGGCGAACGCGAAGATGACCGATGTGCGGAACCTGTTTGAAACTAACTTCTTCGGGGCAGTCGAAGCCATCGAAGCCGTGGTCCCGGTGATGCGGCAGCAGGGCGCGGGAACCATCATCAACATTTCCAGTGTTGCCGGACACATACCCCTGCCCTTCAGCGCCTTTTATAGCGCAACCAAGTTCGCTCTCAACGCAATCGGCAAGGCGGCTAGGCTGGAGCTGGCGGGTACAGGTATCCATGTGCTGACCGTATGCCCGGGCTACGTCAGAACCAACTTCGCCGCGAACATCGTCCGCAGCGGAACAGCCGAGGAAACCCGTCCCGCTTGGGTGGGGGGAATTTCCGTCGAGCGGGTCGCGCGCGCCGTGCTCCGCGGTTACGAGAAACAAAAACGGGAAGTGGTCGTGCCTTGGTCGATGCACCCGGTGATCAAGCTCTATCAGCTGTTTCCGGGATTGCTGGAATGGGGAATCGCAAAAAGGCTGCAGCGAGGCGGACAAACGCAGAGATCTACAGTCGACGAAAAGCTATAAGCTCTCTCCCCTTCCCTCCATCCCTTCCGCCTTCAACGCCTCGAGCATGGCGGTCATCTCTGACTGCGCGTGAGCGTTCCCCGTGCGCCTGGCCGAGGCGATGCCTTCCACCAGCATCTTCTTAGCATCCTCCTTGCGACCACCAGCGACTAAGGCCTGCGCGGCCATGAAGTATCCCGCCGTGTAATCGGGATGAACGGAAAGAAGTTTGGAGAATTCTTCAAGTGCACGCTCGGTCTGGCCCGAGTTCATGTACTCCATGGCCAGGCCGTATCTGGCGAATGCGTCGTTCGGATTCTGAGCAAGAACTTGACTGAGCATTAAGGTACGATCCATCAATCCGCTCTCATTGGGGGAAGTTCGTCCCCCAAGCTTAACAAACCCGCTTCGGTTTACGCGACGCTCTTCGTTCGGCCCCGTTTTTCCGCAATCGATCCCATGTCGCCTGACAGCAAATTCGAGGTCAGAATCGAGCGGCACCCGCTCTGCACTATCACTCCCGAGAACGGCACTTGTTCGTTAGTAGCGAGCACCGTCTTCTCCCTGTAGAATAGCCGACGTTCGGAGGAGAGGTGGCCTGCCCCTTTTTCATGCCGAAAAGTCGCTTCGAGGACGGTGGCTGGCTTCACCCCTCGCGGTTGCCCCTCGGCGCGGGTTGGCGGGGTGAATGCTGCGCCCCCGGTCAGCAAGGCACCAAGCCCAGCAACGAAGAGCTGCGAGAGTTGTGCAATTTAGGCTACGCAACCGGTTGTTTGCGGCTGCCTCGGGAACGCAACTTCGATGCCGTGAGATTCTCGGTGGCCAGCGACGATTCCGACCGGGTCACCATCTGTTTTGTCCTGGAATCGGCGCATCGTCCAGCCGGACACGGGTTCCTGGCGTACGATCATGCGCTCGCACAATGGAGCTCGGTTCATCCCGACCTGAGGATTCAGAGAATGGCCGAGTGTTATCTGGAGACTTACTTGCGGCGCAGAACCACCCCAATCTCCACCCCACGTTGAACCTACATCTATGAACGACGACCATGCACTCACCGGGAGACCGGTCCGCGATTCCCAGTCGGAAATGGCTGAGATTGTTCTACCGAACGACGCCAACCCGCTGGGGGCATTGCTGGGTGGACGCCTCATGCATTGGATTGATATGGCAGGTGCCATGGCGGCCCACCGTCACTCGCGGCACTATGCTGTGACCGCGTCCATCGATCACCTGGACTTTCTCGTTCCCGTACACGTCGGCGACTTGGTCATCTTGCGATCTTCGGTCAATCGGGCGTTTCACAGCTCGATGGAGGTGGGCGTCAAGGTCTGGGTGGAAAACTATTTGCAGGAGGAGTGCCACCACGTCAGCTCGGCCTATCTGACCTTCGTGGCGGTCGATGCGGCAGGGCGACGCGTTCCCGTCCCGGCGATCGTCCCGGAAACCGAGGAACAGCGCCGACGCTACGAAGAGGCCGGCCGGCGACGGGAGATTCGGCGGCAGCATCTCGAACGCAGACGAAGCCTACGCTGACCCAAAACCGGCATCGGAGCGCCAGAATCGCCGTAGATTCTGCTGGACGACTTCCTCCTGGACAACAGCATTCATGAAACCGCCGGTTTCCCGGAGGCCGCGTAAGGATTTGCCTGACTGGCCTCAAAGGAGGACTCCATGTATGAAGTGATTCTGAAGCGATTTGATCAACCCGACGAGACTCGAACCTTTGAAAAAGGTAAGTTCGAGCTGGTTCATATCGGTGGACTTACGATCGGCAAGGCCAGCTATGAGCCCGGCTGGAAGTGGTCCGTTCATGTCGGCAAAGCCCTCGGGAAGAACAGCTGTGACGTTGAACATGTCGGCCTCGTTATCTCCGGACGAGCGACAGCCGCGATGGACGATGGGCGGGTCATCGAAATGAAAGCCGGGGACATTTTCTACATCGCTCCCGGACATGACAGCTGGGTCGTCGGCGAACAACCCTATGTGTCGCTACATTTCCTGGGAGCCAGTGATTATGCAGCCCACAAACCTCGATAAGCGGGCAACCGGTTGATTCTGCGACCTCGAACTCGGCCCCTGATCTCTTCCCCATCTTTGTCCGAGAATAAGAAACAGAACATCGCGGGCGAAGTGCTTGTTGGTGGGGCAAACTGGCGGCCTCAGCCCGTCTCACAGAAGCGTGTGATGTCTGTATAATCCCTCTAGTACGATCTCCCAAGGTGATTTCATGAGCGCCCATATGCCATCCCGCCCCTCCCAGCCACCGCTCAAGCCGCAGTCTCTCCCCGGGGTCGAAGCCATTGTTGCGGTCGGCTCCGGCAAAGGCGGGGTAGGCAAGACTACGCTCGCCGTTAACCTGGCCCTTGCCCTGGTAAAGCTTGGACACAAGGTCGGTCTGCTCGATGCCGACGTGTACGGCCCCAACGTGCCACTCATGCTCGGCACCAGCGCACAACCTAAGGTTGTGGCTCCCGATCGGATTCTGCCGCTCGAAATTCACGGCCTCAGGGTCATATCGGTTGGTTTTCTTAATCCCGGGGACAAGCCGCTGATCTGGCGCGGGCCGATGTTACATTCCATCATTCGCCAGTTCATCGGTTCGGTCGAATGGGGCCAACTGGATTATCTGATTGGGGATCTGCCTCCCGGTACTGGCGACGTTGCCCTTTCTCTCATTCAGACTGTGCCGCTTACGGGTGCGATCGTGGTTTCGACGCCCTCGGATGTTTCCCTGCAGGACGGACGTAAGGCAATCGAAATGTTTCGCCAGATGAAGGTAGACATTGTAGGCATGGTCGAAAACATGAGTTATTTCGTCTGTCCGCATTGTCATCATGAAATCGACATCTTTTCTCGGGGCGGCGCCGAAAGAACCGCCCGCGAGTTTGGCGTAGCATTCCTGGGGAATATTCAACTCGATCCTGAGATCCGCCGGTCAGGAGATCAGGGAAAGCCTTCGGTTCTCGAAGGCGAGAGCTCGCCGCAGGCAAAATCACTGTTTGACTTTGCTCGCGGAGTCGTCGCGCGCGTCGAAGAGATCAAGGCCACGACGCCGGAAAGCGTCATTCAGATTCAATAGCGGCGGTGGCGGCTAGGATGTTTGCGCTTTGCGAAACCGCGCCAGGCGAAACCTGGAGTCCGGATCTTTTTCTTCCCTGATCAGCTCGGCCATGAGTTCGCCCAGGGCGGGCCCGTGTTTGAATCCGTGACCCGACCCGCCTCCCAGAATCCACACGTTTTCTCCTCGCGGATGCCGATCGATGATGAAGTGATCATCCGGCGTGTTCTCGTATTGGCAGACGCGAGTCTCGAGAAGGGGCGCGTTTCTCATGGCGGGAAACCGGAAGCCCATGTGTTCACGCGCGAACTTCAGCCCTTCCTCACTTGCGCTCCGTTCCCCGTTGGTCGGATCGAAATCCGGACCACGCGTGTCATCGGCGAGTTTGAAGCCTCGGCCGTCGCCCGCCGGCATGCCGTAGACGAAATGTTGGCCGTCATCCGCCCATACCGGCAACTTCCCTTCTCCAAAGCTGTCATCCCCGAGAGGAGTGCCGAAAAAGAAGACCTCTTGTTTGGTCGGGCGAATCAGATTTCCAATGGTCTCGGGAAACAGCTTCCCTAGCCAGGGTCCACAGGCGAACACATAACGATCGGCGAACAGCCTGGAGCCATTGGAAAGCATCACTCCGTGCGGGCAACCGGACTCCAGATGATCCGGTAAGACCGCCGCTGGTAGAAAGTCACCACCCTCGGCCAGGAATCCGTCAACCACCGCCTGGCAAGCCAGGCGCGCCCGCAGAAAACCACCCTCAGGCTCGTGAATTCCCCAGCGCACGCCCTCGAAATTAACTTGCGCCCAGCGGCGGCGCATGTCCTCCACCGAGAGTTCTTCGTAGGGAATCCCGGCATCCCGCAGTAGAGGCAAAGAAGAGCGTTCAAACTGGTCATTGTCCTTGGCTACCATCCAAAGCACGCCGGCCCGGTGTAGGAGCCGAATTCGCCAGAGCTTTTCGTGCTCTCGCCACAGCTCCAGCGCCCGCGCTGCCATTTTCGTGTATGGCTGGTCGGCACCATAGGTCCCGCGAAGAATGCGACTTTCCCCCCCGGAGGAGGAGCGGGGATTGCCCGGTCCCCAGGCATCGAGCAGCGTAACCCGCGCTCCCCGTCGCCGCAGAGACAGTGCCGTCCATCCCCCAAAAGCGCCCGCCCCGATTACGGCGACTTGTGTTCTCGTCTCCGGCATGAAAAAGCAAAATAACAGAAGAAAGTTTTCCGCGCCCAACGAGCTTCCTTGACAGCCAGTGGCGAAGCTTCCTAGAATCCAGCTAGGATCACCTTGAATCCTTTGGCTAAATATTGTATCTAAACAACTTAGCAATAGTTTGAGAGGCGACCGGCCGCCGGCTCAACATGTTACAAGGGACGCTATGGCTCCGGCAGCACCGATTGGCGGGCGCGAGCGCGAGATACTGACCGCCATCGTAGAGACCTTTATTAGTACAGGGGAACCGGTGGGTTCGCGGACCCTGGCGCGGTCAAACCGCGAAGGCCTTAGCCCTGCGACAATCCGCAACGTGATGTCGGATTTGGCGGACGCTGGCTACCTCGAGCAGCCTCACACCTCTGCCGGACGGGTGCCGAGCCCGGAAGCCTACCGCTACTACGTCGAACAGCTCACGGGCAAGACCCAGATATCGAGCGAAGATGAGGGAATCATTCAGGAATCGCTGCACGGTGTTGCCGATGTACAGGAGTTCATGGAGCGGACCTCGCATGTGCTGTCATTGATTTCGAAAAACGTCGGGGTGACGGTGGCGCTGAGCGGCTCCAAGAATGCCCTGGATCACGTTTACTTTTCCCGCATCGGCGACCAGAAGGTCTTGGCCGTGGTGGTGACCAAGTCGGGGGTGGTTCGAGATCGGGTGCTGCGGCTGGACATTTCGCAGCCTGATCTGGACATGGCGGCGCGCTACCTGAACGACAATTTTCGCGGCTACACCATTGAGGCCATGCGCGCAGAGTTGGCCCGGCGGCTGGAACACGAGCGCAGCGAATACGATCGCTTGATGGCCTCGGTTGAGCAGTTGTACCTGCAGGGGGCTTTCTCAGCCGATGAAGGCGCAGAGATGGTCTACGTGGAAGGCGCGGCCAACCTGGTTGCCCGCGAGCAGGATCGGCAACGCTTGCAGGAACTGCTTCAGACCTTGGAAGAAAAGCAAAAAGTGGTAGACCTGCTCAACGTCTACCTCGATACTAAGCAGGAGGCGGTGCGTGTGGTCATCGGTCTCGACCAGGCTTTGCCGCAGATGCGTAACTTTGTGTTGATCGGCGCTCCTGCCCGTGTCGGTGACGAGGTGATTGGGTCGCTGGCGGTTCTGGGGCCGACGCGCCTCGATTATCAGCACACCATTACCGCGGTCTCCTACATCGCTCGGCTGTTTGATAAAGTTCTCAATGAATCGGAATGAATAGTATGTCAAGAACCAATGGAAAATCGGAGATAGAGCCTCTGGACGCGGAGCATGAACTTCCGGCTGCGAATGATGCCGGGGAAAACCCGCCGACCGCGGTCGAGGCATCCGCGGCGGACATTTCCGGGGAACAAGCCGCAATTCTGAAGCTCAAAACCGAACGCGATGCCCTGCTCGACCGCATCGCTCGCATGCAGGCGGATTTCGAGAATGCGCGCAAGCGTGCGGCGCGTGAGCTGCAGGACTACCGCGAGTACGCATTGGCGGATGCGATTCGCGATCTGCTCCCGGTCCTCGACAGTTTCGAGCGAGCTTTGAAAACCAGTTCTTCCCCAAAAGATCTGCGCGGCGGGGTCGAACTGATCTCCAAGCAACTTGGAGACGCCTTGGCCAAACTCGGAGTGCGCCCGATTCCGACCAAAGGTGAAGCGTTTGATCCCCGCTTGCATGAAGCCATCGAGATGGTCGAAACCACCGAGGCTCCGGACCATCAAATACTAGAAGAGCTGCAGCGCGGCTACAAACTCAAGGACCGCCTGTTGCGGCCGGCGATGGTCAAAGTTGCGCGCAATTCAAAGTCATAATTCGTGATTGGTCGCTGGGCCGAAGTCCCGAGAGAGACTGACGAGGACGGACAAGCGAGCCGGCCACCACGATAGGAAAGGACTCGAGGCCGATTCTGACGAGCAACGTAAAACGTGACTACTATGAGGTGCTCAGAGTCTCCCGCGACGCAAGCGAGCAGGAGATCAAAAGCGCCTACCGCAAACTGGCGCTGCAGTACCATCCCGACCGCAACCCGAATAACCCGGAAGCCGAGGAAAAATTCAAGGAATGCAGCGAAGCCTATACCATTCTGGCGGACGCCGACAAGCGCGCCGCCTATGATCGCTTCGGCCATGCGGGCGTTGCGGGAACCGGTATGGGCGGCTTCGATCCCACCGTCTTCCAGGACTTCAGCGAAATCTTCGGCGACTTCTTTGGTATCGGCGACCTTTTCGGGGCTGGCTCGCGCCGCCGCAGCCGGGGGCAGCGTGGCGCCGACTTACGCGAAGATCTGGTGTTGGAGTTTGAAGAAGCCGTCTTCGGCAAGGAGACGCAGGTCACAATCCGCCGCCATGAGGCTTGTGAAGGCTGCCGCGGTTCCGGTATGGCGGCGGGAAAGGCGCCGGTGAACTGCCGCGCTTGCGGCGGGCGCGGTCAAGTGCGGTTCCAGCAAGGCTTCTTCACCATTGCCCGCACCTGCACCACCTGTCAGGGCGCGGGCACGGTCATCACCGATCCTTGCGTCAAGTGCAAAGGTGAAGGCCGCGTCCTGCGGCAGAAGACCGTAGATACCAAGATCCCCGCGGGCGTGGAAGACGGAACACGCATTCGTTTCTCCGGCCTGGGAGAAGCCGGAACGTCAGGCGGCCCGCCTGGGGATCTCTACGTTGTCCTCCAGGTGAAAGAGCACCCGTTTTTTGAGCGGGAAGGCAGCGATTTATATTGTGTTCTTCCCATCTCCTTTGCCCAGGCTGCGCTGGGCACTGAAATCCAGGTTCCGACCCTGGATGGGGAGCACAACCTGAAAGTGCCGGAGGGGACACAGTCGGGCACTACCATGCGAATCCGTGGCAAGGGCGTGCCCGTGCTGAATAGCCATGGCCGGGGAGATCTGTTTGTCGAGATTCGCGTACACACTCCGAACAAGCTCAACAAGCGGCAGCGCGAGTTGTTACAGGAACTGGAGACCGGCAGCCGAATTGAAAACCGGCCGCAACGGCGCTCGCTGCTCGGAAAAGTCAAAGACATTTTCAGCTGAAACCTTCTCGGCTCGGGAGCAGCGCACACCGAGCGATCTCTCGACCCAACCCGTCGCCGGAAAACGTTTTCGCGGTAACGCTTGCGGGATGGTTGTCAGGTGACACGCCGACGGTGGATCGCCGATCAAGTTTCAGGCAACCGGGCGTTTCTGACCGGCGCTCACGCTGCCCATCTCGCCCGCGTTCTCCGCGCCGGCATCGGACAGGAGTTCGAGATTTCGATCGGCAACCGGGTTCGGCGCGGACGCATCACCAGCATCGACTCGGAACGAGTTGAATTGGAGCTTGGCGAGGAGGTTCCTTCCCCTTCTCCTTCGCGAATCACCCTGGCATTGGCGATTTTCAAGTTCGATCGCATGGAGTGGGCGATCGAGAAGTGCGCTGAGTTGGGTGCGTCGCTCATCGTGCCCGTGATCGCGCACCGTACGGACCCGCGCCTTGCCTCGGCCGCATTAAAGCGGGTCGAACGCTGGCGGCGGATCGTGCGGCAAGCGGCGGAGCAATCGCGGCAAGTTCAACCGCCGGAAATTCGAGCCCCTATCCGGCTCGAGCAGGCGGTTGGCCTCCCCGGTTCCAGGAGAATCCTGCTGGCGGAAGGAGAGAAAGAAACCACCCTTATCGAGGCTTTGCCGTCCGATTCGAGCGGCACCGAGGTGGTACTGGCGCTTGGTCCGGAGGGAGGTTGGACGGAGCGAGAAGTGGAAACATTCCGCGCTGCCGGCTGGTTGCCGGCATCCCTTGGCAATACCATTCTCCGCGCGGAAACGGCCGCGATCGCAGCCACCGCCATCGTTTTCTCCCGGCTTGCGCTTTGATTCACCTTTCTCGACTGCCGGGAAAGACCGGCGACTCTCTGCTATGCTCCTCGTCAATGGCAACCCAATCCACACCGCCGGCCCAGATTATTTTGCCCGACGAAAGCCAGCGCGAAGCCATCGCGCACGGGCGAGGGCCGATGCTGGTGGTCGCGGGAGCAGGCACTGGGAAGACAACCGTTTTGGTCCAACGGATAGTACGTCTGATCCGCGAGCATCATGCCCGCGCGGATGAAATTCTGGCCCTCACCTACACCGAGAATGCGGGAAAGGAGATGCGACAGCGTGTCGCCGCTGAGCTCTCGGAGCCCGTCTCGCCTCTCCAGGTCACCACATTTCATTCCTATGCGAACCGCCTCTTGCTGCGCAATCGAAAGACCTTTGGGCTTCTCGATGACAAGGATCTTTGGATTTATCTGCGCAAGCGGATTCGCGAACTCGAGCTCAACTACTTTGTTCGCGCCGCCAATGTGGGCCAGTTCCTGGACGATCTGCTTGATTTTATCCAGCGCTGCCAGGACGAGCTCGTGGGTCCTGATCGGTACGCTGACTACGTCTCCCGGCTCGAGCGGGGCGAAGTGCCGATTCCCCGAGTTACCAAAACCCAGGATGCGGATCGCCTTCGCGATGACGAAGTTCTCGGCCGCTGCCGTGAAATCGCGGCAGTGTTTTCGAAGGTTGAGGAGATGTTGGCCAGCGAACAGCTGGGAACATTCGGGCACATGATTCCTCGCGCCTACGCCTTGCTTCGGCAGGACCAAGCAATCCTGGCAGCGGAGCGTCGCCGGGCTCGCTTCATTCTGGTCGATGAATTTCAGGACGCCAATTTTGCTCAGGTGAAGCTTCTCCAACACTTGGCGGGAGAGGAAGCGAACGTATTTGCGGTCGGCGATCCCGACCAAGCGATTTACCGCTTTCGCGGCGCATCGAGCGCCGCCTTTGCGCTGTTTGTCCACAACTTTCCTGGCGCTCCCATCCTCGCCCTGAAGAACAATCGCCGCTCCACCACAGCCATTCTGCGTTGTGCCTACGCTTTGATATCGAAAAATCCAGATAGGTTGGGGAGCCGGCGTGCAGCAGTTCCCTATCAACGATCGCCGCTGGTTTCCTGGCGCGAGGAGGAGGCGGCGCGGCGGGGCGAAACCTCGGCTAGCTCTCGCGTTGAAGTGGTGCTCGCGAGCGGCCAGGGCAAAGAGCTGGAGGCGAGAGATGTGGTTTCGGTGTTGCGCCAGCGGCATCAGAAACAGGGCGTGAAGTGGGGTGACTTTGCCGTTCTCTACCGCCACCATCAGCACCGGGACGAGCTAGTCGAGGAGTTGGCAAGGCAGAAAGTACCGTTCTCCATCGAAAACATGGACGTGCTCGACACCTCGGAAGCCCGCGATCTGTTCGCTTGCGTCGGCGCCATCGTTAGCCTGGACAACGATGCCAGCTTGTTGCGGGTTGCTGCGCTGCCTCAGTTCAGGATCAATCCCGAAGTCTTGCGGGCCGGCATCCGGGCCCTTCCCCGCGAGCTCGAACAGGGCGGAGTGGCATCGGTCCTGGAGCAGATGGAAGATGGCCTCCACGTACTCGCCGCCCGAGAGGAGGTGCGGGCCGAAATCGCCGAGACCTCGGCGAAGAGTCTTGCCGCCTTGGACCTGGTCATCGCCAAGTTCGGCTTCGAGGCTGCCTCGCCGGTTCTGGCCGCGATACGCGAGTTCGTGCGCGCTTGGGAACAGAAGCCGATGGTCGAGACCGGAGAACTATCGGAATTGCTGGAGTACATGGAATATTTTCAACAGGCACGCGGCGCGATCCCGATGACCGCTTCCCCAGGCGACGCAGTGCACCTAATGACGGCCCACGCCGCCAAGGGGCTCGAATTTCAACACGTCTTTATTCTGCGGGCGAACTCGAACTCCTTCCCCACCTCATATCGGGAATCTCTGGTGGAGTTTCCCCGGGAGTTGCGCGATCCAGACTCGGTGGCGCAACAAGATGACAAGACCTTGCACGGTGCTGAAGAGCGACGGTTATTCTACGTGGCCATGACGCGAGCCCGGGATACTCTGACCATCCATGCGAAGTGCGGCACGGGACAAGACCCTACGCCCGCCGGTTTCCTGCGCGATTTGCTGAAAGATCCATCTCTGCGCCCATTCCTCTGTCAGCGGGCCGCCCAAGGGTTCGACACCGCTAGCTTGCTGCCGACAACTCCGGCACCACGGCTGAGCCAATGGATCGACTTGCCGCCGACGTCAGAATTCGGCCAGCGGCTCAGTGCCAGTGCGGTCGAGATGTACGAGAGCTGTCCCTTGCAGTTCAAGCTCGACCGCGAGTGGAGAATTCCGGGAGAAGTTCCTGCCGCTCTGCAATATGGCGCCACCATGCATCGGGTTTTGCGCGCCTACTATGATTCCCTACGGTTCGAGCAAACCATGAGCGACGAAGGAGCCATCGAGTTCTTCCGTGCCGACTTGCGCGACTCCCACATCCAGGATCCCTACCAATACCACCTCTACGAAAAACAAGGAGTGGCGCAGTTGAAAGATTTCCTCGCCACGGCCCACAGAGTGCCCGCTCCGGAAGTCCTCCACACCGAGGAGTTCTTTGCAATTGGGCTCCCCGGGACCAACATCGTTGGCCGCATCGACCGGATCGATAGGTTACCGAACGGCCAAATCGTAATCACCGACTACAAGACCGGAAAACCGCGATCCCAGGAGGATGCGGACGAGAGCTTGCAGCTGTCCATATATGCCTGGGCCGCACGGGAAAAGTGGGGATATCGGGCAGATCGCCTGGTGTTCTACAACCTCGAAGAAAATGGTGTGGTGGCGACCACGCGCAATGAGATGCAGCTGAATGATGCAAAACAGAAGGTTGAAGAAGTTGCGGGCAAGATTGCAGCAGGAGAGTTTCATCCCAGGCCCGGCTTCCATTGCCGATTCTGTGCTTATCGCAGCCTTTGTCCGGCGACCGAGAAGCGAGTTTACTCCGTCGCCGCGCCGTCGCTCGCCCCGGCAGGCGAGTAGTGCGCCTTTCGTGCGAACGAGTGTTGCGAGCATTCGACTCGCCTGCCCACAAAAACCGAAAGGGGACGCGAAAGCGTCCCCTTCTTTGCCTTCATCGAAGGCTCTTAGTGCTTCTTCGCCTTCTTTGCTTTCTTCTTGGTTGCCATTCTAACTATTCTCCCTTTCCATTGTTCATGGATAGCAACGATCCTCTGTTGCAACTGATTGCAATCTAGAGTTAATGAAAAGTGATGTCAAGGAAAAAATGATGATCCCGCCACCTTCGAATCGCCCACCCATCGGCTCGATGAGGTGTCTGCGCAGACTTGGTTGCGAGATTTTCATCGCCCGACCGCGCATGGAGAGAAGCATTGCGAGGTTCATCCAACTCCCCGCCGTGCGCATCTATAATGCAAGCAGGAGAAGCATGGCCATGGGTGCTTTCGAAAATGCAGTCATCATTTCGGGTTGTCGCACGCCGCTTGGGAAGTTCCAGGGAAGTCTTTCGGAATTCAGCGCCACACGTTTAGGTGCCATGGTGGTGCGCGAGGCAACGAAGCGCGCGAATCTTGACCCGGGGCAGGTGGACGAGTGCATCATGGGCAACGTGATCGCCGCTGGCCTGGGGCAGAATCCGGCCCGTCAAGCCGCGCTTTGGGGAGGTCTGCCGCCAGAAGTTGGCGCGATGACTATCAACAAGGTTTGTGGTTCGGGATTGAAGGCGGTGGCGCTGGCGGCGCAGGCAATCCAGACGGAAAACAGTTCGATCGTGGTTGCCGGCGGTATGGAATCCATGACCAACGCACCCTACCTGCTCCCCCAAGCACGCCAGGGATATCGGTTGGGCAATGCACAAGTGATCGATTCGATGGTGCACGACGGACTCTGGGATATTTACAACCAGTATCACATGGGCATTACCGGCGAGAACGTGGCGGAGAAGTACGGTATCACACGCGACGAGCAGGACCAGTTCGCCTTGAACTCCCATCGCAAGGCGGTTGCCGCGATGAAAGAGTGCCGCTTGCAATCGCAGATTTTGCCGGTGGAACTGCCGCCGAAAAAGAAAGGGGCAGATCCGGTACTGTTCGACAAAGACGAATCGCCTCGCGCCGACGCAAGCATTGAAGTGTTGCGTTCCCTGAAGCCCGCATTTAAGAAGGATGGCACGGTCACTGCGGGCAACGCTCCCGGTGTAAACGACGGGGCCGCGGCCGTGGTCGTGACCGGCGCGAAGCGCGCCAAGGAACTGGGAGCGAAACCGATGGTTCGGATCGTTGCCCAAGCCACCAGCGGCATCGATCCTCAATGGGTGATGATGGCGCCGGTGGGGGCGGTGAGAAAGATCTGGGAGAAGACCGGCTGGAAAAATTCGGATGTGGACCTCTACGAACTCAACGAAGCGTTCTCGGTGCAGGCGCTCGCCGTCATACGCGAGCTGGGCCTCGATCCCAACAAAGTCAATGTGAACGGCGGCGCAGTTGCCATTGGCCATCCTATCGGGGCCAGCGGCGCACGCGTGTTGGTGACGCTAATGTACGAGATGATTCGCCGCGATGCCCATCGTGGGATTGC
>DATJVZ010000123.1:0-5521 GCA_035501575.1 Terriglobales bacterium
GTTGCTCAAACGGCTCGCGGAAGCACATCCGCAACTCTCCCCCCTGCCAACTCGCCCGCTCCAAGACAAGGCGGAGCATCCGACGCTGTTCGCTCGCTGCCTGCTCCCTGAACAAGTCCGCCACTTTGCTGGTTAACAACATCAGATCGACAGCTTGGCCTGCCGGCGCTGGCGTCATGGATTCCAATTCCCTCATTTTTATGCGAACGCGGTTCTGCTTTTCACGCATCTCACCGGCTCTGCTATCGTACGTAGTGGCGTCGATTCTACCTTCCAGCCGGTCATCATAAAGAACTTCAAGGTGTCTGCCTAACCGGTCGAATTCAGTTTGGTAGCGCACTAGGGCTTGCCTGCGCACCTCCTG
This sequence comes from Terriglobales bacterium, assembly GCA_035501575.1. GTDB lineage: Bacteria > Acidobacteriota > Terriglobia > Terriglobales > Acidobacteriaceae > JAFAGX01. Next base: position 365 of record DATJVZ010000123.1, read on the forward strand.
TTCCCTCACATCGCTTGCCACGATTTCCTCCCGCAACCATGCGATCACTTCGGAGGGGATCACAAGCTCTCGCAATCGCGCCGCGAAACGGCTCGCCAGCTTTTCTTCGCGAGTGTACGGCTCCAGGCACTTTCCACGGTACCCAGTGCAGTGGTAGTACACATACCGGCCTTTCTTCATCTCGCCAACCAGCGAGCAGCCACAATGACCGCAGCTTATCAGCCCGGAGAAAGCAAAATCATGCTTAACCTTACGGTGCTTTTTGTCGTGGCGGCCATCCAGAATTTCTTGGCATCGTTCCCAGACCGCTCCTGTCACCAGCGCTTCATGAACGCCCTGATATTGTCTGCCGCCGTAATCGAATTCACCGGTATAAATACGCTTGCGCAGGATCTTATGCAGCGTGGCCACCGGAATTTTACTTCTGCTTTTCCGAAAACGAAATCCCTCCTCAAATGCTTTCTTGGCCAGTGTTTTAAGCGAGTACTCACCCGAAGCAAACCAAGTGAACAGGTTCGTGACCATTGGACCAAGTACCGGGTCGGGCACGATGATGCGCTTGCCACCAGCACCCACGGTGTTGACGTAACCGATCGGCGCGAATGACGGAAACAGACCTTGGGAAGCCTTCGTGCGAAGTCCCTTCTGCACCTCCTCACTGAGGTTATCGATATAGTTCTTCGCCATGAGCACCTTGATGCCGTGCATGAACTTTTCCCCTGACCGTGCGTTCTTGGTCAGAATCGCGTTCTCTTTCACCAGATGGATTTCTAAATCCAGGTCGTCAATCGTTATGTAGTCTTTCCAATTCCTATACAAACGATCGGTCTTCTCAACCAAGAGCACCCGGCAACTGGAGTGCTTGTCGAGGTACGAAACCATCGCAGCGAACCCCGCACGGCCAGTAGTCTTGGCCGTTTCAGCATCCAAGAACTCCTGTTTCATCAGCAGGCCCCGTTCGGCTGCATAGGCCCGCAATAATTCCAGCTGAGCGGGGATGCTATATCCCTGCTCCTGCTCCTTGCTGGAAACGCGGGCATACAGGACCGCTTCAACGTCCTCGTGAGCCATATGGCCTCGAACTTCCACCGATTGTATGCGTGTGTTCTTCATGGTTTAGGCAACTTTCTCTAGATTTGTTCTAACGCCATCGGCCTTCTGTTCCCAGGCACGCAGAATGGTGGCGAACTCCAACAGTCTAGCCCTAGTTGTTGCCCATTCCAAATCGGTGAGACGACGTCCAACGCGTAGCTCCAGTGCCATTCGTGCAACGTTCTCCCGGTGAGCCGGAAGGACTATGTTCAGGTGCGAGTTCCTCATGTATTTTGATCGCAGGTGCCTCTCTAGTCAGCGACTGTTGCCGGGAGCGGTTACCCTTGTCCTTCGAGGCATCGGTTTCACCCGCCTTCTGCCAGCAGGACGGTAAAGACGGTGTGGCCGCAGTCCTCTCGCATACTGAGACCAGAATAAGAACTTCTTTGAATCCGACCAATTCCGCACTTCACAACGGAACCCGTGGCTCCCCTAATACGTTGTTTCAGCACATACATACGCTTCCTGGACAAATTGTCCACAGTAATTACAGTAATTACTTCGGTCCGCGCCGGAGAGCCGGCAAGTACAGGTTCTTGCGCGCAGTGCTGATCCATTTACTGGTGTAGCTGGGCTTGCGCGCGAAAGCCTCCTGCCAAGTACGAAAGGCAGAAAACAGTTTGGAATTCGGAAGCGGCGTGGATCCCCGATCCAGCCACTCACAGATTTGTTGAATGGAATTGGGGTGCGCCTGCTGGATGTTTTGCAGCGCTTCGTAAATCCTCTCATGTTGCCGCCCATGGGTTCCGGCCAACGGAGTCAACACGCCCATAGGCGGTTCGATGTCCATCTTGAGAAGCAGGAGGCGCAACGCCAGATTGAAAGCCGCCGAACAGTTATCTCTAGCGGCCGCTTCGAGCATGCGAACTGGCCGCCAGTGCTTTAGCTCACCCTTGAGCAGCCTGACGGGTATTGTAGGTATTTCGTAGTGTGGTGGTGTGCGTCGTAGGAACCGAGACAATGGGACCGGCTCCGTAGAGAACAACGGTTCCTCTTTGTGCTTCGATATAAACTCGTCAAACGTGATTGCCCCAGATCGCTTGCCGGTAGTCGTCTTCGTTTTTGCCATTATCGCCTCGTTCCCGCTTCGAGCTCCTCGGTTTCACACCGCCCGTTAGTAATAGGGCTCTTGAGCAAAGGGTACAGACGAGACACTCGCCGCGTGGTCAGCGCTTGATTTGTTCTTCGCATGTTTCATCGCTATAGTTCCTTCCATTAGTAAATCGAAGCGAGAAGAAGAAATTGCTGGTGGTCCCGACAGCCCTCGTGGTAGCGGAGGTTTTGCGAACGGGAGCACGCGACATAGCAGGAGGCGAACCATCTCTCTGCCAAGTAAATCGAAACCAGAGGCTGCGGCTGCTGGGGAAAAAGAGCAGTCTTGCCAACTAGAGAGGATCTGGGGCTCGATAAGGGGCAGGGGGCTTCCGTTAAATCTGTCATTGAGGGCGACCGCCCTCGTGGTTAGCAGGGGACCAGCAGGATCTAATGCTAATCAATTAGCAATAGGCGACGCCGAGGGAGATCGCTGGAGCCTCCTGCTCGCCTGCTGCTCCCAGGAGGTACGCGCAGGAGGGTAACACCATTGGAGCCGCGCACGAGAGCGGGACATCGATCGCGTTCTATTTCCCGGCTATGTCTTTATCCGCATGGCCGCGGATCATGTCCACTGGCAACCATGGATCGATGTGCTGCGCACGCCAGGGGTGGTTCTGATCCTTCCCTCCATCATTCCGGCCCAGGAGATTCAAGCCATCCAGACGCTTCTGGTTTCGGGTATGCTGTTCGAAATGCGCGAAGCTCAACCCGGCGACAAGATCCTGATCACCCGCGGTCCCTTGCAGAGCTGCGAAGGCACGCTGCTGCGGCACAAGAAGCGCGGCCGGTCGGTAGTGCAATTGAACATCAGCATCATGGGCCGTGGTGCCGCAGTCGAAGTGGACACAGAGGATATTCAGGCTCTTAAATCCTAAACGGGGGTTGTCTAATGTGACAACCTAGATTTCGTCCTGGGGAATGATTCAGACTGTAAGGGAATTGCAACCGGATTGCAAGGTGTTTTTGGAGATGCGTGAGAGCGCGAGGCCCCGCCTGTTGATCTTTGTGCCTTCGTACTTCACTGTCTGCTTGAGCTCCGCATGTGCCTGCTAACCGCCTGCGCTCTCGCCGCTCTCCTGGTTGTGCCTCTGTTTGTGCCCGATCCTCGAGGGCCATCTCTTCTCACTGACCCCATGGCCACGCAACCCCAAGTCGCCTTCGAAACTCAGCCATCGCAATTCCTGAGCCGGTGGAATGAATTCGCTTTGGCGTGGAATGATCTGAGCGTGGATCTGCGCCAGGGTTTGCTGCCACTGAAGAAATTCAAGCGCGTGAAACAGTTGTGGGATAAGCTCTACAACGATCGCGATTGGCCCAAGGATCTGAAGAAGAAGCGCACGAAATGAATGGGCTCGAAAAAGCGCTTGAGGAATTGACGCCGGCAGGGCGTGCCGCATTGGTGACATTCGCGCGACATTGGCTGAACCAAGCCGACGCTGAAGATGTCGTGCAAACCACATTGCTGAAAGCATGGCGGGTCCGCGACGAGTTCCGCGGTGACACGGCGCCCATGGGCTATCTGCGACATGCCGTCCGCAATCAGGTGTTCGAACTGTTTCGGCGCACAAGGATACGTCGCGAGCAGAGCCTGGAAACCATGACACTGGTGGACAATCGGAACCACGCCATCGGGCTGGATGGATTGAAGCGCTTCGGCGTCGAGGACCGATTGGATGAGCGGTTGGACGCCAAGGCACGTCTGGTAGTGATCTCGAGGCAGGGGCGCCAAGCCCACATTCCCGATATCACGCGGGTGGGGGTTCTGCTGAGTGAAGGCCAGACTTATGAGCAGATCGCCCGAAGCCTCCACTTGAATGCCAATTCTCTCAAGACCAATATCTTTCGTTTGCGCCTGCGGCTGGCCAAAGCCGCCTGAAACCGGAGCTAGTGATCTCAGGCGCGAAGGTCTGCCTCGGGCGGACCTCGGATACTTTGATTTGGAGTTTCTCTTGGTTTTCGAGCAACCAATTCTCACCTTTCATGGTTAGGCGATACCCGGTGTATGGGTTGCCGTTGTAATCCCTGACCTCATACGCTTCGACAAAACCATCACGAGTCAAACGTATCAAGCCAAGTCGTGCGGCTATGGTTGTGTACCCTGCTTTTTCCATGTCGGTGTTGATCAAGTAGCTGGTTGCTTCCGTATCCGCATTCACCATGACGAAAGCTAAACTGGCGACCTCGTGCGGCCTCAACCCCTCTGTGCTTTTGACCGGGGACGCGGCGGCTATGGATTCGGTGGTGACCTTCTTTTTTAGAAGTGCCTTTAGCTTGTGGGTGATCTCGTTTTTCAACTTTTCAAAGTCCCTTGGTGAATCAGACAAGTACTGAATGATGCCGCGGTGTTGAATGTCGAATGGGAACTTGTCGGCCTGCTGACTGGAGCAAATAATGACGACATCCTTGCCAGCTGCGATGGCGAATCCAAGCTCGTACATCACATTAGGGTTTCGAGTGCTGATATCGGCTAGACAGAGCGTGGCCGATCTAATCTCCTCATGAAGTGTGTCAATCGGGATCACCGCTCCATCGTCCCGATCCACTCGATAAGGGTCAAGGTCCGCTGCTTTGATGGCCGGGACAATGATATCGTCGTACCTTTTGTCATGCGCCCCTTTGTCGAACGGCTGAAACACACAACATCGCCCATTCATGTTTTTCAATTTTAAGTGATTTGTGTACAGAAATCGACCCGCCAGCGCCGGTTCCGGGGTTGAGGCCTGCTGCCTTGCAGCGCACAACGTAAAGGCGCACACTGTGCATTATGGAGATTGAAGCGACCAAATGGCGCGGCTTCTACATGTTCTTACAGGACACGCCGCACTGGACTGCACCCCAAAACTGAGACAAGGAAATTAGGGACACTTTTCAGTAAACGGAAAGGAGTCCCGAGTGGGAGCCAAGAGACGAGTGTTCAGTGCGGAGTTCAAGGCGGGAGTGGCGCGGCGGATGTTGGACGGGGACAGCGTG
>DATJVZ010000124.1:0-4293 GCA_035501575.1 Terriglobales bacterium
GCGAACACGATCTCCTGGATTAGGTCCTCAACCAGCTCGGCCCGTGGCAAGCGGTGCCGGACAAACGGATAGATCCAGTCGGCACAGTGAGACACGAATTCCGCGGTCACTTTGCGGTCTTTGGCAAGTACGCCGGAGACCAGCCGCTGATATTCCGTCACCCCAGTTTCTTCCGACATCCGCAGTAGGTATTGTGCTTGCATCGCACGACAGCTCTCAAGGGAGAGTCGCTGCAGGGGTGACTCTTCCCCCCTGTCGACCTTGGTTCAGGACAGCGGAAAGCCCGAATACCGGCGTGCCGATCGAATCCAGCCAGGAACGATACGAGTGACGAAGACGGTACGTCCCGAGTGCTCCGATTCCTGTCGCCTTCGCTGCTTTCTGGTACACACGCCAGATCTGATCGTAGGACCAGGGAGGCAGCCCAGCTGCACGGGAGAGGCAAACATCCAGTCCTCGCTCTTCGGGAACTGAGTCGTTTGCTTCCAAGCCTTCAGCACATTGAGGGGGCAGGCATCGATGGACATGTCCCTCCGAGATTCCGCAGTCTTCACCTCGTCCATCTGCTGACAGACTTTGCCGGGTTAGTGGAAAGAACACGGCAGCAGGCCAAAAAGTGGGAAACGTCTCACCGAGCAGCCGATTCACTTCGTCGCGAAGCTCATTCGCCTTCTCGGACCGACGCAACTCGACAAAGGCGATGAGAGCCAACGCAATCGCGGGGATTGCGAGAAGGAATCTATGCCACCACGGGTGAATCCAGAGCCACTCTTTGACGGGGCTGTGAAAGCAGGTAGCCAAGACGATAAGGCCGGCGACTGCGACTATCGTGAGCGCTTTTCATTCTCCGATATCCCGCGGTGCTGCCTCCTCGGGATTGACCCAGACGGCGGAGCCGGTCTGGCCACGATGCTGACCTTCAACACAACGATGCGAGAAATCAAAGGTCGAGGACGTCAAATCGCCTCTTAATTAATCGTGCGTGCTATTTGCGTGCTCTTAACATAACTAAGAGTGCTTTGCGTGGATTTACGTGTCATCCAAGGCTCCAAGAAGGCACCATATAATGTGCTCACGAATAAGGATGCTAGAGAAATACTCCAGAAAGCTCTCGCCTTGTCTGATAACGAGCGGGCTGAATTGGCCGGCAATTTAATCGCGAGCTTGGATACAGACTTAGACCCGACGCGGATACTTTGTGGCAGGCCGAGGTCGCTCGCAGGTGGGATGAGGTTAGATCGGGCAGAGTAAAGACTATTTCACTCGACGAAGTCAAGCGAAGAGCGCGCACGCTGCTTCATGGCTAATAAGCCAGTTCGGTTTCACCCCGAAGCCGAGCAGGAATAACTGGCCGCGCTCTCTTGGTATCGAGATCGGAGCCTTATCGCGGCCACCAATCTTGAGAATGCCGGTAGCAAGGCTCTGGAGACCATTGCAAAGGCACCCCAGCGATGGCCGAAATATTTTGAGAAATTCCGAAAGTACAGCCTGCACCGATTTCCTTTCGGCATTATCTACCAGGAGTCGGCATCTGAAACGATTATCCTTGCTATCGCTCATGGTCGTCGCAGACCGGGCTATCGGAGAAAGCGAACCCAATAAGGACGCAGTTTACAGCTGGCCTGTCGGAGACAGGCGCGATCAGAATTTATTTTCCCGGATCGGAGTCTGCCTAGCAACACGGAGGGAACTCGTCGGACGTTGGAGCGAGACATGAAGTGGCGTCGAGTTCACGCACAGGATTTCCACCCAAGGCGGAACACATTGCTTTCCCAACACGCGCGCGCGGTAGGTCCGCGCAGTACCCCCAAACTATCCGGAAGGGACGATCGGGACGAAGGGCGGACCTGACCACAGTTTTACCCACAGTTGGCGGTTGCATGGGCAACTATCAGTGACTTATAGCGCCGGGTGGCACCTCTAAGTAGTTGAAATCACTAGTAAGCTAAACCCTGAAAAGGCTGGCGTCGGCGGTTCAACTCCGTCCCTGGCCACCACATTTCAAAGCACTTACACGCCTCGATTCTTTCATTTGGGTCACAATAGGTCACAATTCAGTTGACCATCCCCGTTGCTCTGGCTTCGCGGGCAGCCGCGATCCGCTCCCGGATCATGGCACCCGTTCTCTCAATCGCCCGGCGCTGTGACTCGGAAACGAATTGCGCGTAGATGTCGAGAGTGGTCTGGATCCGTGAATGGCGCATCTGTCCCTGGACATCCTTCGGATTTGCTCCAGCTTCGATCATCCAGGTCGCTCTGGACGTTCTCAGGCAACGCCAGTTTACAAACCCGATGCCGATCCTTCGACCGGCCGGCTTGATGTGGCGCCAGAGAATGTTGTTATCGCGAAGCGGTGCTCCCTTCCGCAAAGACTGAAACACAAGATCATCGGGACCATCCGACTTCACGACTCGGTACTTGCGAACGGCGCCTTGACCGCCGCATCTTCCTTCGACCGTGAGCCGTTTGAGTCGGTGGATTCTCTCCCGTTACCGTCGACGAGCGATTTTGTCGGGGTGATCCCCGGACGGCACGCAACTGATGCTTGATTGGACCTATTACCTCTATCCAAGCAGCCCCTACATTTGCACGAACCCTCCGTCGTACCCAGACCAATCGATTCTTAGGGCCCCAGGCCGAATCCATTCGAAAAGAAGTCGAGAGCCACACCACCGTGCGCCGCTAATAAAACTCTAAAATTGCCCTGCCCTTTGGCATGGCCATGGCCGGGCGCGGTGTTGCGCAGGAAGGGCTTCTCTAAGATGTGCGCCCAACACTCACCTGAGTCCTACCATGCCACGAACGGATTCGGCCAACTTAACGGGATCGTAGGCCACGCCGCCCTTGAACACGGTCTCGACTTTTTCAATGTCAGCGATGTTGGTGGATGGATCGCCCTCAACGATGACTAAGTCGGCCTGTTTTCCGGGGGCAATCGTCCCAATCTGGTCAGATCGGCCCAGGAACTCGGCATTCCCTTGCGTCGCAATGTGAATTGCCTGAAGGGGAGTGAATCCGGCTTCGACCAGCAGCTCCAGTTCGCGTTGCATGCCGTATCCCGCCAGATCGCCGCCGAGTATCGCGCCCACACCGGTCGGATCACTCCCGGCGAGCAGCTTTCCGCCGGCTGCGCAAAAGGCGCGCTCCCATTCCATCTCTTTCTGCAAGCGCATAAGCCAGCGCGGATCGCCGTTCGCCCGCTTGCGTGCGGCCAGGTAACTCGCCAGCGACTCCGGCAGCATGGCATCCGTCACTTCTTTGCGAATCGGCAGATGGCTCGGAACGTCCAGCTCGTACACTGACAGGGTAGACGTCACCGCGACATGATGCCGAATCAGATCATCGGTGATCTGCTGCACCATTGGCCCATTCACGTCCACATGAGCCTGCGCGTCCAGCATGTCCTTAAACGGGGGGCATTTGTCGGGAACTTTGTTCACCACGAACTCGGTGTCAACCGCGATCGGCCCGTGCTCCAGGTTATCGATGCCGAGTGCCGCTGCTTCGCGCGACGTCACCGAGCACAGATGGCCCGTGACCTTCAGCCCGCGGCGGTGCGCCTCATCTATCAACGCCTTCAGCTCGGCGCGCGTAATGTTCATGTACGCTTTGAAGGATGTCACGCCCTCGTCGGCCCAGTACGCCGCCGTCTTCTGAGCATCTGCGGGGCTGGTGAGTTCGTGCATTTGCGGGAACATGGTTCCTTCCCCCTCCATATAGGGGCTGGTTACATCCATTTTCGGACCGGGTACCATCCCACGATCGATCCACTTCTTTAGGTTTAGGTCGGTGTATGGCTCGATCGCCCCGGCGGTCCGTACCGACGTTACGCCTGCCGCGAGGTACAGTCGAGGATAGGTGTATAGCATCTCATTGAGCGTGATGCCGCCTATCGCAAGGCTGCCATCTTTGTGATACACGTTCCCCGCGGTGTAGAACATGTGGCCGTGCATGTCAATCAGCCCTGGTAAAACTGTGCGCCCAGTTGCATCGATGACCTTAGCACCGGAGGGAATACTCGATGTGCCAATCGACTCGATCTTGTCGTCTCGAATGAGAATCGTCTGACCCGTCCGTGTGGTCGCACCGGTGCCGTCGATTACCCGAGCACCCGTGATGGCGATAACCTGCGCGTCAAACTTTACATACTCCCGGACGTCGGGTGACAACTGCGCGGTAGCAGCACACGAGAGGAGATACACAAATCCGACAGCAGTGCCTGTGGCTCGCATGGTTATGATTCCTGTCTTATAGATTGTCCCACGACAAAGGAGCGCAGCGACGTCCAAACGA
>DATJVZ010000125.1:0-4368 GCA_035501575.1 Terriglobales bacterium
TAGCGTGATTCCTCGGTTCGTCGAATTTCATCTTGTAATCCCAGAATGATGGTTGCGGAGTCCGCAATCGTAAGTGGTTTCATTCCACTAGAAGAACATACATCGATCTAATGCGCAATTACTTATGACGTCGTGTTTAGAACACTGGCGCGCAACTCCACCGATCGCGCGCCCTGCTCCACTCGCGGTATTTTGAAAACCCCGACCTCCAGGCGCTTGTACCACAGGACGAAGCCGTCCCGGTCCCACACCAAAATCTTCAAACGATCTCCGCGACGCGAGCGGAACACACCCGAGCACCACAATTCGTAGAGCCTGTCCATTTTCCCCGCCCGGAAACGCTCCCGGGCATCTCGCAGGAATTCGAGATCCTCGGTAACAGGGATGATGTATTCGTGGCTCTCCCACTTCTTGCGGATCTGGAAATACTTCAGAATTTCGTTCGCCCAGTCGGCCTCCAGAGGCCGTTTAACTGCGGATCGGAAGCGTTCCTCGGCGTCGTGAAAGCGGGTTCTGTTCGCCGCGATATACAAAAAGCGGAAGGTGTTTAGCTGTTGAAGCAAACGTCCATAGGTAGCGAGATGCGCGACAAAGCTCGACGGCCTCTCGAAGCCGGAATCGACGTAACTGAAAGTGACCACAGGTGGAACACCTGGGAGAGGAGGCGCAAGAAACAGCGGAAACTTGTCCACAGAGTAACGAATCGTCTGTTGGTTAGGTATTGCGCCTTCGTAAACCTTAGCCGGCAAGCACTCCTTCGAAATGCCCAATTGGCTGCAGAAGAAGTCGACCTTATCCTGCTCCGTCTCGAAATACGCAAATTCCTGGTTGGCCAGAATGAAGTCGAGGAGCAGCAGCCTGGTGCTCATGAATTCAAACGAGTGCCGCTCCCTGTTTCGAAGGTTGTCCTTGTCCATCGGACCGTAGAGCGTTCTCGAAAAGAGATGAAAGAGGGAGGCATTCCGCGCCTGTGCACAGACGCGGGCGTGACCTCGTGCAATCAGCTTTTGAGCAAAACAACCGGAACGCTTTCCACACCGGCTGCCCGTAAAGGCTCGGAAGTGGCGCATCGTGAAGTAGCCGGAGAACACCGCCACGATGTAGAGAAAGCGAGCTTCGGATTCGGTATAGCCAAGTTCCTGGATGCGCTCCAGGTGAGCAGCGGGAAGTTTCATAGCCGTGAAAGCTCCTTTGTCGTCGTGCAACGCTCGCGCTAAAGATTTCGGTCCCTGCTGGCTCCCTGGTGGAACTCGACAGGGCAGAGGAAGTTCGCCGCCTAAGCCAGTGGTTAGGCCAAAACATACCCGGAGCCATCGCTCCATGTAGTGGGTCTCTGACCCGTGGGCGGCACGCCGTCTCTCGGCCGTACACGGCGCCTGGTGGAGCACCCGGCTGAAGCGGGTCCACCAAGCTGACAGGAGGAAAATTCGGCGAGAACTTCCCCTCACTGATATAGAGGCTTGGAACCAGGAAAAAGTGAGAAAGAACCTTCATCTTTTTCAGGGAAATAAAGATGTGATGGCACTATTGACGCGAGAAGAAAATCGGTGGCAGGCTTTGATTCCCATTATGCCCAGCCCTGATTGCTGAGGAGCCCATGGAGCCGAACCAAACGGACTCATATGGCGAATGGGTGATCCGCAAGCTTCAGCAGGAGGCTGGAGGGAATGCGCATCACTTTCCGGCCGAGGTCCTTTCGGCTGCCCGGGTGGTCTGGCCGCGCATTCCCGCCTTAGTCGCTAGCGAGATCAAAACGGAGAGATCCAATCGGGAAGCCGAGGCTCTGGCAGCGGAGATCTGGGAAGGGGTACTACGGTCGGTCGGCAGAGCCATCGGGCGGAACGGCAATTACGCGTCGTCCATCCGGGACCCGGAGGCTTATCTTCTCGTCGCCTTCCAGCACTGGTTTCGGAGATTCCAGAAGGCAGAACATGGACGGCGCAATCGCTTTCCGGCCGTCTCCACGAGCCTCGATCTCGGTCTGGTCGAGAACGCTCGAGACGCAACCTGGATCCTCGAACTCGAACGGGCCATCACCGTCAGACAGATCACCGACCGGATGGACCCCTGGACAAAGAAGGCCTGGCAGGCGCGACAATTTGGCTATTCCTGGAAGGAGATTGCCACGCGGTCCGGGCTAAGCGAGCAAGCGGCGAAGAAGAAATTCGCGTATGGCTTGGAGAAAACACGGCAACGGATTGTTGGATCGCTGAAGACAGCAAAGGCGAAGGAGTCTGCCTAAGGTTCCAGAAATTTACTGCCGGGCAGGAGGCCCGAGTTTCCAAAATGGAGGATCACCTGAACACAATGGGATACTCGGATAGAGAAGAGGCGCGGTTACTGGAGGTCTTCAGTCGAGGACTACGCAGGGAGTTCCCGAATCCCGACCGCCAAGGCTGCCCACCCAGCGAGGTCCTAAAAAAAATTGCCAGTCACGAGATGCCGCTATCAGAATCAGAGAAGTGGCTCGATCACCTGGGCTCCTGCAGCCCGTGTTACCGGGATTACCTCGACCTTCACGCAGCACATCGGATCCGTCGCAAGTGGGTGTTTTTTGCAGCCGCGGCGGGGATATTGCTTGCGATTCCCGTTGTGGGGCGGCTCCTTTTTCCGGGACACCATAAGCTGCCTCCGGCGCAAATCACCGCCGTGCTTGATCTAAGGAATCGGTCCGTGACACGCGGGGCGGAGCAGGGTCCAGCTCAAGTCCCGCTGGAACTGAGCCGTTATGCATCTCAGTGGGACATCCAACTTCCCCTGGGAAGCGCGGATGGGCCTTACGAAGTACGGCTAACTACCGAACAAGGCGAGCAGATCTTTGCCACCCAGGGCGTAGCAACGATAAGCGGAGGAATCACATCGCTTCGCGTTGAAGTAAGACTCTTGTCGGTTCGCCCAGGCCGATACGTTCTCCAACTCCGAGAGCCAGCGCTGGTTTGGAATTCATACTTTTTGGCCCTTTACTGAAGAAATCATTTTCGACGCGTCGTCGAAGTCAGCCATTTCCAACGGTTTTTTACTGCTGCCGGTGTACCTACGACTCGCTTATTGATTTAAATCTAGTATGGAAAAGGAGTGTAATTCGAACCTCACAGATAGAAGGAACGCTCCATTTAGTATCAGCAAATTGAAAGAGTCAATATCTCAACGGATTCTTGAACTCGCTAAGGGCCATCCGCCAAATGGAACCCGCCGCAAAGTGCAACTTCGCCTCGGCAGCCTTAGTTTTCAGCCTTCTTGACTGGCCGGCTGAAATACGAGACATTGTGCGCCCAGGATGGTTGATGTGTCCGAAAGTGATGTGGGATGCACGGTTTCGCTGCTGATCGCGGCCGCCGAACGGGGGGACCAGGCCGCTCACGAGGCACTTTTTGGAGCGCTGTATTCCGAGCTGCGCCGGATGGCGAGACTTGAGCTGGCGCGTCGTGGCGGACTGGTGAGCATCAGTGCCACAACGCTGCTCCACGAGGCCTATCTTGCGATGTCGATGCGCGCGGCGGGATCATTTCCGGACCAGGCGCGATTTATGGGATACGCGGCTAAAGTGATGCGTCGACTGATCATCGATCATGCCCGGGAGCGGCACGCCCAGAAACGGGGTGGACTTTTCGAGCTTACTTCGCTGGACACCAGCGCCATGGAAGACTCCGTAGATCACCACGAGCTACAGGACATCTCTGGGGCCTTGGATGATTTAGGCAAGGTCGATCCGGGCCTGGCTGAGATCGTTGATCTGAAGTTCTTTTGCGGGCTTTCCTTCGGTGAAATTGCGGCATTGCGGAACGTTTCGGAACGCACAGTGCAGCGCGGCTGGGAAAGGGCACGTCTTTACCTTCATAGAAAGATTCGCGGTGATTTGCCGGCGTGAAGACCCATGTCCACACTAAGTCCCAAACAATGGCGAGAGCTAGCCCCTCTAATCGATAAAGTGCTCGAGATGAGCGAGGAGGAGCGTGCTGCCTGGCTTTCTTCCCTGCGTGAGACTGACCCTCGGTTGGCAGAGCAATTGGCCTCCCTTGCGAAAGATCACAACGTCCTGGCGAGCGCAGGGTTCATGGAGGGCAAAGCCGGCTGTGTGCCGAGTGCGGCGTCCGACCTGTCCGGCCAAACGGTCGGTCCCTACAAATTGCTCTCGATAATCGGCCAAGGCGGGATGGGAAGTGTGTGGCTGGCCGAGCGCAGTGACGGCCGCTTCGAGCGGCGCGTGGCTGTGAAGTTCGTAAACATAGCGCTGATCGGCCAGGGAAACGAAGCTCGCTTCAAACGTGAAGGCAGCATTCTGGCGAGGCTTGCTCATCCTCATATCGCCGCGCTGGCGGATGCGGGAGTGACACAAAGCGGTTTTCCCTATTTAGTGCTGGAGTATGT
>DATJVZ010000126.1:0-6820 GCA_035501575.1 Terriglobales bacterium
CTCCCTGACCGATGAGCACCTGCTGACGGACGCTCGGTTCGCTAATCCTTGGCCAACCGGCATCAAGAAAGCCATTCCATGAAAACTCCAGCAATGATCTTGCTGTCCGCGTGTTTGCCATTGATCGGGCTCGCCGACGTACCAGCGCGCACCTCACCACCGTCTGGGCAAATCTTCCCCGCAATATCCGCTGAGGAGGACTATCAACAGGGCGTGCGCTATGCAACGGGCGAGGGAGTTCCGCGTGATTATTCTTTAGCCGCCAAGTACTATCGCTTGGCGGCGGAGAAAGGTCTTTCGGACGCTCAGTACGACCTCGCGTATCTATACGAGTTAGGGTTAGGAGTGAAGCGCGATCTGAAGCTGGCCGCGGAATGGTATCGAAAGGCTGCGCTCAAAGGCGATGCGGAAGCTCAAAATAACCTGGGCGTGCTTTATTCGAAGGGCGAGGGCGTCGCCCGCAGCGCTGTCGCCGCGGTGCATTGGTTCCGGCTGGCGGCGGCGCAAAACGACCCTGAAGGCGCCTGCAACCTGGGAATGATGTATTTGAAAGGGCAAGGTGTGAAACGCGACCCTGCGCGCGCCTTAGAGCTCTTGCAGAAGGCCGCTGAACAGGGTTACGCGGTGGCGCAGAATAATCTCGGTCTGCTGTATGCAAATGGCGACGCCGGAGTGCGCGATTTCCTGTGGGCCTACGCATGGCTGGACATTGCCTCCGCAAAACTATCCGCTTCCGCTCAACTTCGTGACCGGATGGCGAAAGAGATGAGTGCGGCACAGATTTCGCAGGCGCGCGACCTCGCCAGCCGTAAGCGCGAGCAACTTGCGCGCAAACAACCTTGAAGGGATGAGTAGCTATGACAAGACGCGACGTAATTCGAGGAGCCGCAGCTCTTGCGGCGGCCAAAGCCTTGGCCCAGGCGGCCCCACCTTTCACGCTTCCCCCGCTGCCTTATGCAGCCAGCGCGCTCGAACCCTACATCGACACGCAGACCATGGAGATCCATCACGACAAGCACCACAAGGCTTACGTCGATAATCTGAACAAAGCCGTGGCAGCCCACCCCGAACTCGCCAACCGCAAACTGGACCAACTGCTACGGGATCTTCCAAATGTACCCGAGCCCATACGCGTGGCCGTTCGCAATAACGGAGGTGGGCATTGGAACCACTCTCTGTTCTGGCAGACTTTAGGCAAGCCTAAAGAAGGTCCGTCCGGCAAGCTCGCTGCGGCAGTCGACAAAAGTTTCGGTAGCCGCGAGGCTTTTGAGGGAAAGCTGCAAGCTGCTGGCCTGACGGTCTTCGGAAGCGGATGGGTATGGGTGATGCCCCAAGGTGGCGGCCTCGCCATCGAAACTTCTCCCAATCAAGACACGCCGATCATGTCGGGCCGCCAGCCTCTCTTCGGCATCGATGTTTGGGAGCATGCCTACTACCTGAAGTATCAAAACCGCCGCGCCGAATACCTGTCGGCCGCCATGCACGTCCTCAACTGGGATTTCCTGTCGCAGCGCTATTCGGGAATGGCGGGCTAATGCGGCTGCGAATCGGCATTGCGCTCGCCCTGCTGCTACTCGCCGGCTGGTCAAGTGCACAGATCGCCGAGTTTGATTTCTATCCGCCTTTCCGCAGATGGTGGTTCGCGCTGCCGCCCGGCCAAAACAAACCTTTGGAAGCGGTGGTGGAACGTTACCAGCAAAAGCTCAACGCCGAAGGCGTGGACGCCGCTGAAATCACTCGCCGCGTCACTCTGATCCGTACGCGCCGGCCGGAGTTGGAAACCGACTTCTGGAATCGTTTCTTTACGGTCGATCCGCCGGCCTTCAACACCGCGCCCAACGCGTTTCTGGTATCCGTGCTGGCGGGCAGAGCCCCCGGACGGGCGCTCGATGTCGGGATGGGTGAAGGCCGCAATACGATCTATCTCGCACAGCAAGGATGGGACGTCACCGGCTTCGACCCCGCCGACAAAGCGGTGGCGCTGGCCGCAAAGCGCGCCCAAGCCCTGGGACTGAAGATTCACACCCAGGTCGTTCTCGACAGGAACTTCGATTTCGGCCATGCGCAGTGGGATCTGATCCTGCTCAGTTGGATGCCGCCCAACGAATCCGCCCGCATCGTCGAGGCGCTTCGCCCGGGAGGCATCGTGGTCTTCGAAGGACCGGAATTCTGGTTCCCGCGCAATGGCCTGCTGAAAACTTTTGAAGCATTGCGCGTCCTTCGTTATGAAGACGAAGTCCGCCGCGGTGACTACTTTCAAAGGGATATGCCGGTGGTCCGGTTGCTTGCGGAAAGAGCTGCCGCTAACCAATGAGGAGAACTCGAATTTACGAGGGAAGACGTGATTAGCGGACGCTTGCCAGTCCGATTTCTCTCGTTTCTATGGGTTGCGGCTGCGATTCTCTGTGCCTGCAGTGAGCACGTACCCTTCCTTCGCGTTCAAGGCGAAGATTCGCCCGCGCCCAGGCCGAGCTGTGAAACAAGAGGGGTTCGCACATTGCTCGCGGCGCAGATGTGGGATCACAGCACGACTGCGTCCTGATAGAAGGCGGGACGGTGTCAGCGGAAAGTCGACCGATCAGCCACATCCTTCGGCCAGCGACGGGGCGCTTCCGTTGCACGTCAAAACGTAATCTTCATTCCTCCGAATATACCGCGCGGAGCGCCGGGCGAATAAAATGTGGAGTTGCGGACCGCATCGCTGTCGTCGCCAAAAGGTTGGGGAATAAGATGGCCGGCATTGTCGAATGGGGTCGTGTTCAATTGGGCAGCAGTGTAGTAGTGGTGATCAAAGATGTTATCGATCTGCACAAAGATCTGAAGTTGTTTGCGAACCTGATAGTGCGCGCCCACATTGGTGACGCCGTAGCCAGGTGAAAATCCAGGTCCCAGGTAGTAGACTCCATCCGGTTGATCTAGATTGTTTTCATTTCCGCGCGCGAAGGAACGCCCCACCGCATTGAAATCCACAAGGATGGACAGCTTAGACGTAGGACGCAAATCAGCGTAAGCTTTAAAAATGGTCCGTGGAGTCTGAGGAATTCTGTCCCCCGGCATAACTTGGATGTCGCCGTCCTCGCCAGGTCCGGAATCATTTGTGCTATTGCTGCCTGCGCCCAGTGTTTGGCTGCTTTGAAAAGTCGCATCGAGAAACGTATAGTTCCCGCCCAGCGTCATCCAGCGATAGGTACGGCTCACGCTGATTTCCGCACCCTGCCGTAGCGTCTTGCCGTAATTCGTGAAGTACCCGAAACCGGTCTGCTGCGAAGCAACGAAAAGGATGTCGTTGGTGTTCTGGGCGCGAAACCAACCGGCGTGCCAATTGAAACCGTACTCACCGGCGCTGCGGATGCCTGCTTCAAAAGTTTTCGCCACCACCTGCTTCAAGGGTGGATCGGCCACCAGAGCGTTGGGTAGATTACACGGCTGCGTGGGATCGGCACATCCCAGCTCGATAGCCGTTGGCGCGCGGTTTGCCTCGCTGTAGCTAAAGTACAAGCTCGCAAAATGGACCGGAGTATAGACCACGCCAACCGAAGGGTTGAAGCGATTGAAAGTATAGCTTCCGTTTAGCGAACCGCGCACATCCGGGTCAGTTACCGGAAGGCGGTCGATGTTCTGGATAGCGGCGTGGTTGAATCGCCCCGAGAGGGTCAGACTCAGATTACTCCGCACATGCACTACATCTGTCGCATAGATCCCGAAGGCATTCGTGAGGCCGTGGAGATTTACGCGCGTATCTATCGGTCCGTCATCGCTGCTGGTGCTGCCATCCTCGAAGCTGTTGATGGGAGTAATGGAAACGTTATCCGGGTTGAGGTAGCCGAATTGCCCCGCCTGTTGGTAAGTGAGGCTGCTTCGGTCCCAGGAGGCGCCGACCGTCAGGCTGTTGCGGCCACTGCTCCAAGTGCCCTGCCCCGAGGCGCCCCAGGCATGCTGTTTGTCGTATGTGCGGGTGAATACACCAGTGCAGGTTTCGTCCGGGTCGCCCATCTCGAGTGCTTGTGCGATGCATGCCCAATAGGGGAATGGCTGAGTGGCGGGGTCGCCCGTCACCGGAAAGCCGCTATAGCCGGCGGCGGTCAACGCGGCAATATCGTCGTCGCTCAAATCGTAAAGCGACCCCGTAAAGGAATCATCGTTAAGATCGCCGTTGGTCGTGTCGGCGCGCACGTAGCGGAGGTACGCCGCGCCAGCGAGAGTGAAGTGGGTGTTGACGTTGTGGCTCACGTTGAGTGTGAGCGAGGGCGAGCGATTCCAGGTGATGTCGGGAATCGTGTTTACGGCTTTGTAGTTCTGGGCCAGAAAGCGCGTATCCGTCGAACCATTTCCCGTGAGATTGTTATCCACGTAGCCGAAACCGAGTGAAACGTTGGTCTTCCTGAAGGTATAGCCAACTTTGCCAAAAGTCTGACGGACCTGGGACGGCGAGTAGAGCCTCCAGCCGTCTTCCCGGAACCAGTCCCCAGCCAGGTACCAATTCAAGCCTTTGGAGTAGCCGCCATATTCGACCGAGCCTTCTCTGCGTCCAAAAGATCCCCCATCGACTGTTAGGGCAACCCCTGGTGCGCTCCGTCCGTCTTTGGTTCGAACGGTAACCGCCGCTCCCAACGTGTTCAGCCCGAATACCGGGTCCGAACCAGGCACTAGCGCCATATCCTGTATGGCAATCTTGGGAATCAGGTCCCAGGCAACGACGTCGCCGAAGGGTTGATTCTGGCGAACGCCATCCACGTAGACCGACATCCCTTCCGGCGTGCCCAGCAGCGGAGAAGCTGTGTAGCCACGATAATTCAGGTCCGGCTGGAATGGATTCTCCTGGTTGTTGTTCACATAAACGCCGCCCAGTTTACGGTTCAGGAAATCCGATAGGTCGATGGCGCCGCTTTTTTGGATGTCCGCCGCGGTTGCGGTTTGGACGTTCATCGCCACGTCGTCTTTGCTTAGAGTCGAACCCGGCAACGGCGCGACGGAAATCACGTTCAGCGTGGAAGTCTGGGCACTCAGGACCAATGTGACTGTCTCCCGGACGGCAGTCGCGGAACGAACCTCGACCCTGACGGTTTGGGTCGCGAATCCCTCCTTCTCAATGCGAATTTCATACCGCCCGTACTGGAGGTTTGCAAAATCAAAGCTGCCCCGCACATTGGTCCGGAAAGACTGCTCCGCCCCGGTATCGAGATTCCGGAGCGTGCCCGATACTTGCACCGCGGCGCCCGCGGGATCCTTCAGCTCGAGCCGGATCGCACCGTTGTCCTGCGCCGACAGAAGAGGTCCGCCAACCAACGCGAGGAGTATAGAAAGAGCACCTCTGAATCTGGAAGCGCACAAAAATGAGCCCACACTGGTAAATTCCTGCGCGACAGGTTTTGTTCACGGTATTTTTAGAAGAATTCTCCCGGTCCTTTGGAAGCCCCAAAAAAAGTGTGAACAATTCCGGCGAGAAGGGAATATACAGTGTGAGAGGTTGTTTACAGCTCTGTGGTTCAGTCAGTCTGCCTGGTGCGCTGGAACCGCGGATTGAGGTAAGGTCGATAGTACTGAATGTCATCGGGCTTTTCACGCTCGGAACCGCTGCAAGGGTTGCGCTCGAAGTCCGGAGGCGGTTTTCGCCGCGCCCAGGAGCGGTTGGAGGAGGAAGTAGCCGCGCTATTCGAGCAGTTCAGAGGTCCCTTGCTGCGATACCTTGCGAATTGCGGCATGTCGATTCCAGACGGTGAAGAAGTGATCCAGGAAGTGTTTCTTTCGCTGTTTCAACATTTGCAACACGGCAAGTCCCGGGAAAACTTGGCGAGTTGGTTGTTCCGAGTCGCGCACAACCAGGCTATGAAGCGCCATCATCAGATACGCCGGGATCTTGAGTGGCGCGCCGAGGCAGCAGCCGAAGAGGATGTCGCTGACCCAGGCCCAAATCCGGAGGAGCAGGTGGTCAATAATCAGACTCAGAGACGGGTGTTGTCAGTGGTTTCGGCCATGCCTGAAAAGGACCGGAGGTGCCTTTCTCTTCGCGCTGAAGGCCTCCGCTATAGGGAGATCGCCGGGATCCTCGATATGTCCCTGGGCGCGGTCTCGGTTTCTTTGGCCAGATCTCTATCGCGCATTGCGGGCTCCGCCCAGGGCGGTGAAAATTCATGAGCAAAGAGGACACACATCTTACCGACGAGCAGTTGCTTTTGAGCCTGGAAGGGGAACTTCCTGCGCGCGCGGAAAAACGTGTTCGAGCTCACCTTGGTGCGTGCTGGGCCTGCCGGGCTCGCCGCAAAGAACTCGATGATACGATCGCCGGGGTAGTCCGCGCCTACCAAAGCGAGTTTGAAGGAAAACTGCCGCCCATTGAAGGGCCGCGAGCTTTACTGAAAGCACGACTGCGGCAGCTCTCGTCAGGTGAAAAATCGAAAGGTTTCGTACTGCGCCGGCTCGGTTTGACGGCGGCGGGCGTTTGCGGAATTGCATTGCTTGGTGTGTTTCTGTTCCGCTTCGGGATTGCCCGAAGAAGTCCCTCGCAACTCAGGGAATTGACGGTATCAAGTCCCGATTCCCAGCTGACTCCGGGTGCTACGGTCCTCGCCAACCGTTGGGCCGTCTGCAGCCAAGCCAACGTCAAAAACAAGGCTGTTCCCGCGGTGCTACGGCAGGCAGTGTTTCAGGAATATGGGCTCCAGGGCGCAGACCTGGGGGCGTATGAGGTCGACTATCTGGTTACCCCGGCGCTCGGTGGCGCTGACGACATCCATAACCTGTGGCCCGAATCCTACTCGGCTGAATGGAACGCGCAAGTGAAAGACGCATTGGAGGACCGGCTCCGCGATCTGGTCTGCGA
>DATJVZ010000127.1:0-11631 GCA_035501575.1 Terriglobales bacterium
GACCAAAGCCGTGCTCCGCTTCGATGAGGATGGAGAAGCCTATCTGGCCTCTGTGCACCCAGGCGTGGGGCTCGAAGACGTGCTCGACAACACAGGCTGGAAGTTGCGGGTAAGCAAGAATCTGGAGCAGACCGAGCCGCCCAGCAAGGCAGAAATAGACGCGATTCGCGAGTACGACAAAGAGGGATTTTGGACCAAGTAGTCGATCCGTCTTCATCCCAATGCGCCGTGCCGTCGTCCGGCGTGGTCGCGGACCAGGAGATGTGAGTCATCGATATGGCAACTGAAGCGGCAGCGAAATGGTCTCGGATCGCCCTGCAGTTCGATCCGCCAATGGCCAGGCTGCGCCTCGAAAGCCCGCCTCTCAACATTATTGATATTCCGATGATGGATGAGTTGGCCGCGGCCTGGGGCGAGATTGAGCCATTGCCCGAAATCACAACCGTTGTGCTCTCGGGCTCGCAGAAGGCTTTCTCCGCCGGCGTCGACGTGGCTGCCCATCGGCCGGACACAGTCGAGGAGATGTTGACGAAGTTTCACCGGCTCATCCGTCAGGTAGTCAAATCGAAGAAAGTGACGATCGCGGCGGTCCATGGTCATTGTCTCGGCGGGGGTGCAGAACTGGCGATGGTGTGCGACCTGGTATACACGTCCGAGTTGGCGACCTGGGGATTTCCGGAGATTAAGCTGGGCTGTTATCCGCCGGTCGCTACCACCGCCTTGGCCGCCTTGGTTGGGCAGAAGAACGCGGCTGATCTTGTGCTGACAGGGCGCAGCATTTCGGGAAAAGAAGCAACTGCCATTGGTTTGGCAAACGCTGTCGTGCCCGAGATCGATTTGGAGCAAGCCGTGAAGGAGGTGGTCGAGTCGCTTTCGCAAATCAGCCCTGCGGCCTTGGCCATCACCAAGAAGGCTTTGTACTTCTGGGATTCCACTCACTTCGATAAAGGGCTTGCCCGAGCCGAGGACATCTATTTGAGAGAGCTCATGAAAACCGCGGACGCACAAGAGGGAATTGCGGCCTTTCTCGAAAAGCGGCCGCCGCGATGGAAAGGGAAGTGATGGCGAAGCTCGTTTCCATGCGCGCTGCCATTGCCGAGTTTGTACCCGACGGCGCCTCGGTCGCCATGGGACTGCAACTGGAGCAAATGATTCCCTTTGCGGCCGGGCACGAGATCATTCGCCAGAAGAAGCGTGGCCTTACCTTAATCGGGCCTATCTCGGATATTTTGTTCGACCAGGCCATCGGAGCCGGATGTGTAGAGAAGGTCATCGCCGCCTGGGTCGGCAACGTGATGATGGGCTCAGCCTACAACTTTCGCCGTGCGGTCGAGCAGAACGGGATGCCGATCATCAACATGACCAACTTCAGCATCGCTTTAGCCCTTCAGGCCGGTGCCATGGGTGTTCCCTTTCTCCCCACGCGAACCGCTCTGGGGAGTGACACGAGCCGAGGCCATACCTTTTTTCATCCGATCCGCTCTCCGTTCGAGCCGAGCGACCCGCTTTGGGCAGTGCGCGCGCTAAATCCTGATGTCACGATTGTTCATGTGCAGCGGGCCGATCCTGATGGCAACGCCCATTGCTGGGGAAACTTCGGGGTCATGATCGAGGGCGTACGGGCCGCCAAGCGAGTCGTGGTGATTGCAGAGGAGATTGTTGAGCCCGATGTGATTGCGAGCGATCCCAACCGCACCGTGATTCCGGGGTTCCTGGTGAATGCGGTGGTTGAGTGTCCCTGTGGAGCGCACCCTTCGCCCGTCCAAGGGTATTACAAACGGGATGATGCGTTCTTCCGCCAGTACCACGAGCAGACCAAAACCCGGGAAGACAATCAGGCCTGGCTGGACCGCTGGGTTTATGGCCTTTCCGATCGTAGAGGCTACATGAGCCAGCTCGGCGCCTGCCGCGTCGACAACCTAGCAGTAAAACAGCACGCGTTTGCGGCGCAGGCGGATTTTGGGTATTGAGAACAAGAAACGGTTCGGGGTTTGACTCAGAGGGGTGAACACCCCGAGACCGCTGCGGTGACGCAAGCGTTTGCCGCCTGAATGTGGCGAAGGAAATGAACAGATGAGCGAACACAATCCCAGACATCGTCTGGGTAAGTGAGCGGACTAAGAAAGGAGGAAACCATGGTTCAGTATCAACTCAAGTTGCGAGTGTCGAAGACACAAGAGAAGACTGTCGAATCGTGGCTTCCTATTCTTGGTTCGGTCTGGAACTTCGCTATTCGGAAGATGGAACTCAATGCCAAGGACAGGATTTATTTCTCCAAGCAGGAATTTCAGAATCTGCTGGCGAATCATGGGGAGAAGTTAGGTATTCCATCACATAGACCGCAGGGGGTGCTCTGTACTGCTCACGATGCTGGGGAGAGATGCTTCAAGAAACAGGCGGGCAAACCCCGGCTCAAGGGTATGAGGAACAAGTTAACGAGCATCCCGTTCCCAGACCCGATTCGAGAACCAAAGGGAAATCGCATCACGTTACCATCGCTCGGCAGCGTCCGCTTTCATAAGATGGAATTGCCAGAAGGAAAGATTAAGTGCGGTCGGATGGTCAAACGTGCATCAGGCTGGTATCTCTGTTTATTCATCGACGCGGAGCCAAAGTCGATTGAGCGAGCAGTATTCGGAAAGATTGGAATAGACGCCGGATTCAAGAACCTGCTCACTACGTCGGATGGGGAAATCATTGAGCCCCCCCGCGAGTTAGAAGCGAGTGAAGTTCGCCTCGCTCAAGCCCAGCGTGGACACGACAAGAAGTTGGCCGCGAGGATTCAGGAAAGAATTGCCAATCAACGGCGAGACAGGAACCATAAACTATCCCGCAGGTTAGTAGCGGAGAACATTTTGATGGCGTTCAGCAAGGACGCCATCAAAGGCATGGCAAGGAAATTCGGTAAGAGTGTGGCGTCATCAGCACACGGTCAGTTGAGACAAATGTTGTCCTACAAAATGCCCCAAAGCGGTGGGACATATGTCGAACCTGATAGCAAGTTTTCCACCAAGACCTGTTCAGAATGCGGTAGCCAATCGGGGCCGTCAGGATGGGCGGGATTGTTGGTAAGGCAGTGGGAGTGCAATGTGTGTGGAGCACAGCACGATAGAGACGTAAACGCCGCTATCAACACTCTCAATGCTGCGGCAGGATGTGCCGTCGAGGTGGCTTATGTCTAAGCCGGTCAGAAATCCCCGAGTTTACTCGGGGAGCATCAAGAAGCAACTTTCCGAGCTACGAGTCAACGGTCGCACTCATGAACTGGCGATTGAGCCGAGCAAGCTGCTGCTCGATGCCCTGCGCCAGGATTTGCAGCTCACCGGATCCAAGCGCGGCTGTGATGATTCCTCCTGCGGCGCGTGCACCGTGCTCATTGATGGTACTCCCACGCTTTCTTGCACGTTGCTTGCGGCCAGCTGTGAAGGTCAGGAGATCACAACCGTCGAAGGTGTCAGCGAACACGGGAGCCTGGCTGCCATCCAAAAAGCATATGGTGACTGGGGCGGAGCGCAATGCGGTTACTGCACTCCCGGGTTCATGATGACCGTGAAACACTTGCTCAATCAGAATCCTAATCCCACGGAGGAAGAAATCCGCCAGGCTTTGAGCGGAAATCTGTGCCGATGCACCGGTTACAGCCAGATGTATCAGGCGATCAAAGCCGCCATTGAAGCCGAGCAGAAGGGAATGGCAACCGCACGGTGACAAGAAATCGATGGTCCAGATGAGCCACGAGCGACACATTATGCCCAATGACTTCTCCATTATCGGCAAACCCGTGGCCATGGTCGACGCTGCCGAGAAGACCACCGGCTCCGGCAAATATACTGACGACCTCAACCTCCCCGGCATGCTGGTTGGCAAGATTCTGCATTCGACCTATCCCCATGCCCGCATCCGGCGAATGGACACGAGCCGCGCCGAAAAGCTCGATGGCGTAGCCGCCGTCGCGATCGGCCAGGACGCGCCCAATCCTTACGGCATTCTTCCTGTCGGCCATGACGAGCACGCCCTGGCCATCGACAAGGTCCGCTACGTCGGAGATAACGTTGCCTGTGTTGCTGCCATCGACGAAGCTACGGCCGAGAAGGCACTGCAGTTGATCGCCGTTGATTATGAGGTTCTGCCTGCCTACTTCGATCCTGAAGAATCGATGAGAGCGCAAGCCCACCTCATCCATGACAACAAGCCCCAGAACCTCGAAAAAGACTACCACCATGTCTTCGGCGATCCGGAAAAGGGGTTTGCTGCGGCGGATCAGATTGCCGAGGGACGTTTCATCGCCAACGAAGTGACCCACGCCGCCATGGAGCCGCATTCCACGCTGGCGGCCTTTGAGATCGATTCCCAAAGCGGCAATCCGGGGAGGCTCACGGTTTGGTCGTCGACGCAGGTGCCGTACTATCTGCAGCACAAATTGTCCCTTGTGCTCGAGATGCCGATGGCCCAAATCCGAGTCATCAAGCCGCTCGTAGGCGGAGGATTCGGCGGCAAAAGCGAAGTCATCCCCCTCGAGATCATTGCCGCGATTGCGGCTAGAAAAGCGCGCAAGCCGGTAAAGATCACCTACACCCGGGAAGAGGTTTTCTGGGCACACCGCGGTAGACCACGAACCATCATTGACTTGAAGACCGGCGTCACCCAACAGGGGCGAATCACCGCCGTACAGGCGCGCGTGATTCAGGACGGCGGCGCCTACTGCTCCTATGGCGTGGTAACCATTCTTTACTCCGGGGCCCTGTTGGGCGCGCTGTACGACATCGCCAACATCCAATATGACGGCTATCGCGTGCTCACCAACAAACCGGCCTGCGGCGCCATGCGCGGTCACGGCACCGTCAACGTACGTTTCGCCTTTGAATCGCAACTGGACGAACTCGCGGCCAAGATCGGAATGGACCCCGTCGAAATTCGGCGCCGCAACTTACTCAAGCCGCCAACCGTCACCGTGAATGGCCTGAGGGTACAAAGCTACGGTTTGCCGGAATGCATCGACAAAGTAGCAGAACGCTCGGGCTGGAAAGAGCGCAAAGGCAATCTGCCCAGGGGACGAGGGTTGGGCTTCGCTTGCAGTCACTATGTGAGCGGCGCCGCCAATTCCATCATTCGCTCCGACATGCCGCACTCTACGGTGAACATGAAGATCGATCGCGATGGTGGCGTGGTTGTGTACACGGGGGCGGCAGAAATCGGCCAAGGCTCCGATACCATGACCGCACAAGTGGCCGCCGAAGTTCTGGGTTGTTCCCTGAGCCGGGTGAAGATTTTCGCCGCCGATACGGATCTAACTCCTATCGATATTGGTTCCTATTCGAGTCGCGTCACGTTCATGGCCGGAAATGCCACCTTGCGGGCCGCCCAGGAAGTCAGGAAGCAAATCGCATTAGCCGCGGCACGAAAGATGAACTGCTCGCCCGAAGAGCTGATCTTTCGCGATGATTCTGTTTTCAAGCAAGACGGACAGCGGGAGCCCTCCGTCGTCGATCGCGCGGCCGAGCAAGGCTCGAGTGCCTCGGTCGCCGGACACGTCGAAGGACAAATCCTGCGCGGGTCGCTGCAGCAGAAACGCAAGGACGAAGCCCCCAAAGGTCGGATGAGTTTTGAAGAAGCGGTGGTTGCGGCCATCGACTTTCATGGTGCCTTAAGCGGAACCGGCTCCTATGCGCCTCCGCCGGAAGCTCGCGGTGGGAAACATAAGGGAGCAGGCGTAGGCCCTTCGCCCGCATACTCCTATTCTGCGCAAGCCGCTGAAGTCAGTGTCGACGAAGAAACCGGAGAAGTCGCGGTTCACAAGGTTTGGGCCGCGCACGATTGTGGGCGGGCCCTGAATCCGGTTTCCGTCGAAGGTCAAATTATCGGCTCCGTTTGGATGGGTATGGGGCAAGCGCTCAGCGAGGAGATGGTTTGGAAGGATGGCATGCTGATGAACCCCGGCTTGCTGGAGTATCGCAGCCCATCTTCGGTGGAATCTCCCGAGGTCGAGCCCATCATTGTCGAGAGCGTGGATCCGGAAGGCCCGTTCGGAGCGAAAGAGTGCAGCGAAGGTTCCCTGGCGGCCACGATCCCGGCGATCGCGAACGCCATTTACGATGCAGTCGGTGTGCGTTTGCATGAATGTCCTTTCACGCCAGAACGAGTCTTGGCCGCGCTGCGAGAAAAAAGGGCCGAGAAGAAGCTTAACCTGACGGAAGGCATCGATCCGACCGCGCCCACCGGCTTCCGCGAACACGGCGGATCGCTCTGGTTTCGCGGCAAGGGCCCCGAGCGGCATCCACTCGATCCTTCGCGGCGCGAGGTCCACCCGCCAGCAGGAGGTGTCGATTGAGCCTTCCTCAATTCAAGCTGCTGACGGTCGAAACCGCGAACCAAGCCGTGGAGCTGCTTGCCAAACATGCCGGGAGAATTCGTGTGCTGGCCGGCGGCACCGATCTGATTCCTTCCATGCAGCAGAAACTCTTCGAGCCGGAATACGTCCTCGACGTTCGCCGCATCGCGGAGATGAAAGGGATCCATGAGCGGCCGGGCAGCGGTGTCGAGATCGGTGCGCTTACTACGCTGACCACAATTGAGCACTCAGGGTTCCTTCGGCGCCGCTACCCGGTATTGACCGAAGCTGCAGCCACCGTGGCATCGCCCATTCTGCGCAACATGGGTACGATTGGCGGCAACATTTGCCTCGATACTCGCTGTCTCTGGTATAACCAGTCGCTCACTTGGCGTCGAGCGTGCGGCTTCTGCATCAAGAAGGATGGGGATCTATGCCACGTGGCACCAGGCGGCACGAAATGCTGGGCTGCATTTTCGGGTGATACTCCGCCGGCACTGCTATGTTTGAATGCCGAGTTGGAAGTGCTTGGACCAACCGGCGCGCGTCGCATTCCGCTTTCCGATTTCTATACCGGGATCGGGGATGATTATCGCAAGTTGCGGCCCAACGAATTGCTCACCCGGGTGTTTTTGCCCGAAGCAACGGCGGACTATCAGGGTGTTTACCGCAAGCTGCGAATTCGCGGCTCGATCGATTACCCCTTGGCCGGTATTGCGGTGGCACTCAAGCGCTCCAATGGCCATTGCGCCGATGCACGAGTCGCGCTTACGGCGGTGAACCCCGCACCGGTTCTCGTGAAAGGAGCAACCGAAGCGCTCGCAGGAAAAGTCGTTGATGCAAGGCTTGCGGAACGGATTGGAAATTTGGCTGCTAAGACGGCCAAGCCATTAACCACCTCGGCGCTGACCCCCGAATACCGACGCGAAATGGTTCGCATCTTCACCAAACGTGCTGTGCTGGCTGCCGCGCAGAGCTAATCGCTCGAACAAAGCCGAGGGCGCCTGCAACAGGGCCTATTGCGTAAGGGGCAGGTCTGTATTCCTTATTGCGAACTCCAGCGAGAGCGAAACTTCCGATTTCTCAGGGCGCCAATGCATCATGCAACTTCCGCCGGTTTGGTCGAATGAAACCGGGAAGCTCCCAGCAGGCAAGGTGGCTGTTTTGACAGACATGGGCAATGGAGGCAACGCAGAAGATTCACCCTTTTCGGTCTGCTTTCTCATCCTTAGCGTCCAGTTGCTTTGAGCATCTCTTGCGGGAAAAACAGTGTACTCACCCGCAGGAATGTCGACCGCCTTAATCGTGACCAGGTTTTCATCAGTCACCAATCTAAGGGTTCTCGTCTGCTCTGAGGAGTAGGTGACGGTAATGGTTTTTCCATCGGAAAATTCGCATTGTGCCTGTGTCGGATGTTTCGATGTACCGTGAGCAGCTGTTCGAACGGTCAAGAACAATGCCAGCGCCAAAATTGTCCGTGCCCTCATCCTGTACCTCCTTGCTCGTTACCTCATTCTAGCCTTGCGTTTCGATGTTTGAACCGAGATTTGAGCTTCTAAGGTGAACAGCCCCTCTGAGGAGTGGGCAGCTGGGCGCATGGAGCAGCGCCTGAGGCGAAGCTTGGCAACAAGAGCTCGTCGAATCAAGGCTCAACGCCAGCATACAAGGGAAGCGCTCCCCGCGCCGCATTCTTGTAAACGATGCCACCCTTCATCACGAATACCACTCGCCGAACGGCCGTGATATCTGTCAAAGGATTTCCATCGAGCGCAATGATATCGGCCTCGAAGCCGGGGACGATCGAGCCGATCTGATCGCCCATCCCGAGCGCCTCCGCCCCCAGCGAGTTGGCGGAGATCATAGCCGCCATCGGGTCCACACCGCAGTCACGCACTCGGTCGATGAACTCCTCGGCATTGCG
Organism: Terriglobales bacterium; assembly: GCA_035501575.1. Lineage (GTDB taxonomy): Bacteria > Acidobacteriota > Terriglobia > Terriglobales > Acidobacteriaceae > JAFAGX01. The sequence continues at coordinate 8,250 of DATJVZ010000127.1, forward strand.
CCCGTGTGCACCCGCTACGGCGTCAGTGCCAAAGACCATTTTCAGTCCCGGAGTCTTGACCGCGTGTTGTACGATCTCGTGATCCACCGGAAGGATCTTTTCCATCGCCGCAAATCCCTCCGCGGTGTAGCCGGATGTGCCGATGTACTTGTCCTTGTAAAGCATGTAGTTCTCAATAACCAGTCCGCACTGGGGATCTAAATAGGTGCCCTTCTCCGCCATCAGTTTCAGGTCGTCGTCTGTGGCCAGCGTACCGTGTTCAATTTCGGTGCATCCCGCGAGGGTTGCGGCGCGGACAGCCTCCTTGTAAGCATGCACCAGGGTGCGTAATCCCTGGGTGCGTGCCTCATCGCAAGCCGCGTTCAATTGCTCCTGCGAAAGAGTCATATCCCCGCCTTGGCGGATGGACTTCGAGGCAAAGATCTTGATCACGTCGGCGCTGGATTCCTTTTGCTTCCTTATAAAAGCGCGGATTTCATCGGTAGTGCCGGTCGCCTCGTTGCGCCCCACAAGCGGCTCGATCGCCGTCAGTATGCGCGGGCCGGGAAGTTTTCCCTTCGCAATGGCATCACGAAGCGGCACATCAACGGGCGCACCCAGGCTTTGCACCGTCGTGAAGCCTGCCATGAGTGTCACCCATGCATTCGACGCGGCTTGATACGCATCCTGTGGGGTGGTCCATTCCGTGCCGATGTTTTTCCCGTCCTTACCGAAAATCCAGGTAACGTGCGCGTGCGCGTCAATCCAGCCAGGCAAAACCGTGAGGCCACGCAAGTCGTAGTCGACCGGACCCTTGCCCCCAGGACTGATCGCGGCGATCGTTGATCCCTCGATCTCGATGCGAAGATCCCGCAATGTGTGACCTTTGCCATCCAACAGAGTGCTTGCAGCAATAGCAATGTGTTGAGGGGGAGGTGTCTGGGCAGCAATTCGAGGTGCGAACACACAGATGCCAACAATGCTGAGAATGCAGGAAAAGATCTTCGCGGGTCCCATGATTGCTCCTCTTTCAGCTCGCCGCCGGCCAAAGATGTGCAGCGGGCTCGTCTGCGAGTCAATCTCTTTGCTCAATCCCAAGCGTTCATAGTTTAGAAGCTATCTTACAAATGGTTCAGCAGAATAATGCAGGAACCACGGTAGAGCATCCCAAGAAAATTCTTTGTGTATCCATCGCCGAAGTCGTGCCGACAGCAAGAGGTCAGGGCGGCAAGTCGATGCAAACCCACATGTCGGTGATCCTCATGAATGGGGTTTCAACCCGCAACTGGCAGCACGTCAACTCTCCGTCGCATATGGGCTACAGGGATCTTGGGGCTCTGAAAGCGATCCTGTGAAGTGAACAACAAATGCAAGGAAAGCAGGCTGTTGATGTTGGTGGCCCTGGCCTTTTCTTTCGTAAAGCCCGTTGCAGCAGCACAAAAACTTTCCCGTGATGGAACTTTCTGCCGGGTATTCGGTGATCAATGTTGTTAAGGGTTCCAGCCAGACCGCGAACGGTGGGAAGCGGTTCGATAGCACTTAATTTCAACCCCTGGCTAGTGTAAGAAGTCTAGCCCCGGGGCGGCATTGTGCCCTAGGGTGTGCCTGCCGTCGGCAACGGCAAGACTCCCGGTGCGGCCATTACGTCGCTAAACACTTGCCGACAAGCTCTAGCCGCTCCCTTTGGAGCAGTTACGCGAACCACAAAGTCGGTGTAGGAGAAATCCGCGAAGGCATGGATGAAGTTCCGAGTACAACGCCCGCACAAATTGGCGAAGAAACGGCGCAAGCTTGTGATAAGGCGATGTATCAACACTTAAGAGCCCCTAACCTCATCTTCCCGCAAGCCGCGTTAAGTTATTGCCTCTACTTGCCCCACTGTCAAGCCATTTCAAAAAGTAACCGTAGCTAATGCTGTCGAGACATTTCAGAAGTACCCGGGAGACCGAGCCGGGAAAAGGGGGTCTGGGGAAAAGGGGCTGGCGTTGGAAGCCCCCCCCTGTCAAGCAATTTAAGAATGTAACTTTGCGTTAATCGTCCTGCAAAATCAGAATGTAACCCGACGGCTGTTTCGTTCTGGCTCATGGGAGTAGCCCCCATTCCTCCGTTTTCGAGGGGGAAGGGGTGCAGGGGAAGGGGGCAGGTTTGCTGAGGTGAATCCATTGCTTAAACCCCCGTCCCCTGCATCCTTGATGTAGAAGCATTACCGGGTTGGCCGAGCCAACCTTTTGCTTGCAACACATAACACGCAGCCCGCCGTTGTTTTTTCTTGGTGTTTCTTGCCTTCATTCTTCCCCGTTCTTGTTTTTGGTCGGTTTGTTTCTTTTCAGGAATGTCCATCTCGCTGCCTCTGGGAGGAGTTGCTCTGGGGGGTGTCCCGCGCACCGTGAGCTCTTGGCTGAGCTGAAAGATATTCTCCAACTTGGCCTGAATGGTGCGCGACAACTGGAACGGATCGAGCTGCTGCTGCTGTCGTTTCAGCTGGGCTATCCGCTCTGGATCGGAGGCGGGCGAAGCACAAACCCGCTCGAAGGGAGTCTGCGGCACCCCGTAGATACGGCGTGTGCGCGAGCCCATTCGTACCTTGCGCATCAACTTCACTGAGGGCAAGAACAGATTCCGGAACCGGCCTAGCTCGTTGGCATAGAGATCATTGATGGCCGCCAAAGCTCGCTGCGAGTCATAGCGCGCATAGCCCAGCAGGCGCCGCACGTGCGTCCAGTTCTTTTGCTCAATGTGAGCATTGTCGTCTTTTTTGTAAGGTCGACCGCGGGTGAACTGAATCGCTCGCGACCGACAATAGCCGTACAAGTGCGCATTGATGAATTCTGAGCCGTTGTCGGAATCAATCCCGCGCAGAGGAAAGGGCAAGGCTTGGCGTATCTCCTCCAGCGCCTGGCGCACACCTTCCTGCCCCTTTCCCAGCACGGCACGGGTTTCCACCCAGGTGCTGTAGATGTCGGTCAGGTTCAACGAATGGCAGCAATCGCCGCCCGCCGACGCCCCCGAGTGCGACACTAAATCGATCTCCGTGAATCCCGGTACTTGGACGTCCCAACGATCGGTCTTCACCGGAATCTGCTGTTTCAGCAGCGTCCCCGGCTTCGTGCGACCATAGATCCTCTTCCGCAGCACGCGCTTGCGGGGACCCAGTCGGTAATCGATCGCCCGAGCACTGATGCGCAGTAGTTGTTCTTCCAGGTTTGGGGTCAGCCGAAAATGACGCCGAATCCAGGGCATCCACTGCGGCAATAAGGCTTTCAGGCGCACCGACCAGGGATAATCCGCCGCTTCCCAGACCGCTTGCAAAATCGAGATCACCCGTGCCCCATAGCTCACACTTCGCGGCCGGCGCGCCCGCCGTACCGGTTTGGCCTCGGGTGGCGGACCGTTGAGCAAGCGA
>DATJVZ010000128.1:0-38693 GCA_035501575.1 Terriglobales bacterium
CGGAGAGCACATCCATTACTCCTTTGAAGCGTTCCGTCCAATCGGCCTCGGTGAGGCAGTGCATGAGGCAAATATCAAGGTAATCGGTGCCGAGTTCACGCCGGAAACGATCGAGATCGGCTCGCGCCGAGGCCGCGTCCCGCGCCCAAGTCTTTGTCAGGACGGTAACCTTGTCGCGTTCGACGCGCTGGAGCGCCACGGCGACGTGAGGATGGCTGCCGTAAGAATCGGCGGCGTCGAAAAATCGGAGGCCCTGGTCGTAGCCGTTGAGGAGGAGATCGGAAAGTCCTTTGATACCCAGCGCGGTTTGATGGGACTGGTGGCCGGAGCCGACCGTGCCAGTTCCCATCGCGAGCCGGCTAGTCTTGATTCCAGTGTTGCCGAGCGTGACCGTGTCGGATGCACTGAACTTGGTGGGAAGCCGCTCGGTTCGAACCGTGGCCAGCAGATTGGTTGAGCTCAACCAACCGGCCCCCAGGGCCACGGCGGAGCGGGCTAAGAATTCCCTTCGGCGCAATCTCTTCTCCTCGGCGGTATTATACCGATGCTACCGCCCCTCAGCCCCGACGTCATCTGTTTCCTCCCTCGGGCAATGGTTCTTACCTTGCTGACATCACGAGCAATAGAACTATCAGCATAGCCATCACGAGAGTCGTTATCAGAGAAAACGTGCCATGAAGGGGGTGGTTGTGAAAAAAGCGTTCATCATGGGTTTTGAAATGCAGCAAGGCTTTCATACCATCCTCCGCGCCAGCGGTCGCAAGTGGCAATCCACGCCATGGATTCGACACTGAGTGCCTCAAAACCGCTGACAATCAAGGTAATCGAGCGTGTCTTCTAGGGTCAGCTCTTTTTGCTGGTTACGGCGTAGAAGGCGGCCGCCTCCTGCTCCACATTCTTGCTGCCGCAATCCGGACAAGAGATCGCTTCCCGGTCGTGTTCCTTCAGGGTGAGGACAGCCTCAAAGACCTTATGACAGTCGTTGCAGATGTAGTCGTATACGGGCATAGGACACCTCGCAGGGAGACTATGCATTAATTCTACGCTCCGCCGATAGGGCCACGCGATGATAAGATTGTTCGCCTTATCAAACCCCGATGGCGATCGAAGAAAAAAATTATTGGCTCGAAACCGTGACCATTCCCGCGGGAGACACGCGTCCTTTACCAGAGAATGTCGATGTGGCCGTCGTGGGAAGCGGTGTTACCGGCCTATCGGCGGCGAAGACACTGGCAAAGCGTGGCACTACCGTGGCTGTACTAGAGGCCGAGAGTTTGGGCTGGGGAGCCAGTTCGCGCAATGGGGGCATGGCGCTGACCGGGTTGAAGCTGCCTGTGCCTCAAATGATGGCACGCTACGGACGCGAGCCGGTGCAGCGCATGTATGCTGCTTCGCTGGCCTCGATTGATTGTGTCGAGCAGGTTGTACGGGAAGAGCAGATCGACTGTTATTTCTCGCGCTGCGGCCACTTGGAGGTCGCGTGCAAGCAGGCACACTTCGAGGGCTACGCGGAATCGGCTGCCCTCATCGCCCGCGAATTCCACCACAAACTGGGCATCGTCGGCAAGGCGGAGTTGCGCGGCGAAATTGGCTCCGACATTTACTATGGAGGATTGGTCGATGAGAAGAGCGCAGGATTGAACCCAGCCCGCTACGTGGCGGGGTTGGCGGCGGCGGCCAAGCGGGCTGGCGCTTATATGTTCGATCATGCTCGCGTCGAAAGTATTGACCGCGAAGACCATGGCGGACCGAAGTTTCGTCTGCGCACGGCGAAGGGCAGTCTCTGGGCGCGAGAGGTGGTCTTAGCCAGTGGCGCATACACCAGCGATGCCACACCGGCTCTGCGGAAGAAAATCATTCCCATCGGCTCCTACATCATTGCCACGGAAGTGCTCAGCCAGGATCTGGCGCGGGAACTGAGCCCCAAGAACCGCATGATTTATGACTCTAAACACTTCCTTTACTACTACCGGGTCACTCCGGACCGGCGCATGCTGTTCGGCGGTCGCGCGGCTTTTTTTCCGGAAACCAAAAGCACGGTGCGACAGAGCGCGGAAATTCTGCGCCGCGGAATGATTCACGTGTACCCGCAGCTGCGGGACAGCAAAGTGGAATTCGTTTGGGGAGGGACGCTCGATTTCGCCTTCGATGTGATGCCCCACACAGGACGGAGCGATGGCATGTACTACGCCCTGGGTTATGCGGGGCATGGGGTCGCCATGGGAACGTATCTCGGAACCAAAACCGCGGGCGTAATTTTAGGCGAGCCCGATGCCATTCCATTCGATACCATTCCATTTCCCAACCCGCCCATTGGTCTGCGCAGCGGGCACACCTGGGCCCTTCCGCTGGCGGGCGCCTATTACAAATTTTTGGACTGGGTGAGCTGACTCGGTCGATTGCTGCCGGTCCATCACCGCACTTGTCGGGCAAAGAGCGAACCGGTCAGCGCAGGGCAGCGCGTGACTAGGCCTTGGCTCGCCGCCTTTTGCCGGCGAAAAGGTAAGCGAGCGGACCCAGAAGAATCGCGACCGGTCCCCAACGCAGAGCAAAACGATCGCTGCCGAGCAGGGCAACGGCGCTCATGATGAGCGGAGCCACCACTACGTAGAACAATCCGGTGCGACCCCAGGGAATACGAAAAGGCCGGGCAAGGTCGGGCGAGGTCTGGCGCAGCCGCCAAGCGGAAAGAACGGTAAGGACGGTGGTGGCGATCCGCAGCCACATATAGACCGTGATGAGCTCGGCCAGAGTGTGGAATGCCAACAATCCGAAGACGGCTGAGGAGGCAACAATGGCCACCCAAGGTGTTCCATAGCGAGGATGCTTGGCCGTGAGCAGGGGGGGAAGGTAGCCGTCTTCGGCCATAACGAAGGGCATGCGGGTGCTCGTCAATACCGTGGCATTCAAAACGGTAACATTGGTGAACATGGCAGCCAGTGTCATCGAGAAGCCGAGCCATCTCCCCCCGATCAATTCCGCAGCATCGGAGAAATAACGGGTGTGCCACTGCTGCCAATTTCCAAGAGCGGCGAGGGAAAACAGGGTGGGGAGAAAGTATGTGGCCATGGAGAGCGGTATCACCAAGGCCAAGGTGATCGGATAGTTTCGCTGCGGGTTCTCCACTTCTTCGGCGACAGTCGAGAGTTGTTCATATCCGGAATAGAGCCATAACCCCAGAGCCAGCCCGACCCCAAAAACCTGGAACATCGGGACGTGGGGAGGAATGAACGGAGAGAAGGGATTGTGCTGCCACTTGGGAGCGGCGATTCCACACAGCAACACCACCGGCAGCAGAATCAATACCTCGAGCACCGTAGCGACCACTCCCACCATCCGGATGCCGCGCACATTAATGTAGGCAATCAGCGCGATTAACCCAAGGGAAGACAAGTAGTGCTTCCAGCCCGTGATTTGCGGGAAGTAGAAGCCGAGATAATCGCTGAAGAGCACGGCATAGACTCCCCCCAACATGGAGGACGCACTCCAGTTCCACCAGCCGGCGAGGAAACCCCAAAAGTCCCCGTAGCCGGTGCGCACCCAGCGATAGAATCCTCCCTCGACCGGGATTGCCGTTGTCAGTTCCGCCGCGACCAGGGAAATGGGGATACACCAGAAGAACGGCAGTATCAAATGGTAAAGGAGGGTCAGACCGGGACCGCTGGTCGTGACCTGGTCCTCCAAGCCAAATGGACCTGCGGTGGTGTAGGAATACATAACAAACACGAAGGCGAGCAGTCCGGCTTTGCGGACGCGAGTCGCGGGCTTGCCGGCTGCAGCGTTGGTGGTGGTGACCATCAGGTTTGGTTACGATGGTTACGCGGATCAGGGGAGAGCGTAACGCGAGCCGACATTATCACAAATCTCTGTCGTTTGCGGCTCCATGTCTGTCTCTGCCAACGGTTTCATTGCGCAGGCCAACGAGAAGATAATCTTCAGGGAGACCTTGTTAATGGGTTTGCGATCGGGACATTTCTAACCGGTCTTTGACCGACTCGGTCCATCCCCTTGAAATCTCCTCGAAACCGAGACACACTGAATCAGGAGTTTAGGTATGGTCTTGCCAGCCGAACAAGTTGGGTGGCAATTCATGAACTATGCACCGCCCGATTTGAAACCCGAACGGGACCTTCCCAGGGGGTTTTTGGAGCTCTTGCTGCCTTTGCACAAGCAGTTCACCCCCTGGCAACAAAAGCTGGTCGCGAAGCGGGCCGAAGTATTGCAGGCCTCCCGCCGTGGCAAGCCTCCTACTTATCTCGGTCCATCGCCGGCGACCACCACAGCTTGGCATGTCGAGATGCCGGACTGGTGCGCGGACCAGCGCAACCAGATGACCGGTCCGGCCGATGACGCCGAGTTGAGCGTGAAGCTGCTGAACTCGGGATCGCCCGCTGTCATGATGGATCTCGAAGACTCGACGGCGAACACCTGGCAGAACATCATGCTCGGGGTCAAGAACGTGGTCGCTGCCTATCAGTACGAGCTGAGCTATGACGACCAGAAGCGCAAAAAGAAGGTCAAGGTCGAGCGCTCGAAGACCGTCACCTGGGTTCGCCCTCGGGGACTGCATCTGTCGCAAGGGGGACTGATCGCAAACGAGCTTGTTTCGGCTTCGCTCTTTGACCTCGTCTTAATCTGGTGTCAAATCGATCCCGCCTGGCTGCCGCACAATTTTTCGATATACATTCCGAAGAGCGAATCCGCCGAAGAAGCCTCCTGGTGGCGCGACCTGTTTCAGGCTCTAGCCAAATCCAAGGGTTTGCCGAAGGATTACATCAAGTGCATGGCCCTGGTCGAATCCCATCCCCTCGCCTTCCAAATGGAAGAGTTTCTCTTCCATTTACGGGAGCACTGTTTGGGGTTGAACCTCGGCCGTTGGGACTACATGGCCTCGCTCATCGATTTCATGTTCGAGGATCCGCAGTGGATCTTGCCCGACCGCAACACCATTCCCCACGATGTGAGTTTCTTTCAAAACTTCCGCACTCTAATGCCCGAGATCTGCCACAAGCATGGAGTACATGCCATAGGGGGCATGACCGCGCTTTTTCCCAGTCGCGCTGATTCCGAACTGAATAAGCGCGCCCTCGCGGTGCTCAAAGAAGACAAGAAAAACGAGGCGGCTTGCTTAATGGATGGCGCCTGGACCGGGCATCCCGATCAGAACGAGATCGCGGTGGCCCAATTTCCATTTCCTAACCAGATCGTGAAACGGCCCAAGCTGGGGAACCCGCATGTGGATCTTCGTCCCGTGCCCAAGGGGGTGGGGAAGACCACCTTGGCCGGCACGCGAGCGGCGGCGCGGACGGTCATACGCTACCGCAACGGAGTGCTGAACGGGAAAGGTGCCAGTCTGCTCGATGGGTACATGGAAGACTTGGCCACGGATCGTATTTACCGGCTAATGATTGCGCAGCGCGTACGGCACAAGACGCAGGTACTCGGCGATGACGGACGAGTATTGGAACATACGAAAGAGCTAGTGACGCGCGTGTTCGATGAGGAACTGGCCAAAATTCAAAAGGATTTGCCGTCCGAGATCGATGATCGGGCGGTGTCAACGCTTCCCGAAGCTCGCCGTAGCGCCGAAGAGATGATCGTCCAGGGTCGTCATTCCCCAGTCTAAAGCCTCGGGCGAATTTCCACTTGAAGGCATGCGCTAACTGAAATCCTTAACTCATAGGCCCGAATGGGGTTGCACGGAGTATCGGTTTCCTGCGATGAGCTGAGAACAGCGGGATCGGCTTGTGTCCAGGGTGCTCAGAACGCCCGAGCCGCAAGCGAGTTGCAGGGTTCTGGTAGAGTCTGGGAGACTATGAATTGATCGCAACGCGTCTAGAAAAGAGGGAAGCTTATGAGCACTGCCCGAGTTGAAACGCCCATCAGCGCCCGGTCTCCCCTTGAGCCTCCGAAGCGGTATTTGTATGGCCCGGGACCGAGCATGGTGGACCCCCGCGTGTATGAGGCTCTGTCCAAGCCCGTGGTTGGCCATCTCGATCCGTACTTCTTCGAAATCATGGCTGGGATCGAGCAGTCCCTAAAGACGATCTACGGTACCGTCGAGGGAACCACGATGGTGATCTCCGGGACGGGAAGTGCGGGGATGGAAGCCGCGGTGGCGAACTTTGTCGAGCCCGGCGAAAAGTTTGCCGTATTCGCCAACGGGTATTTCTGCGATCGCATCAGCGAAATGGGCAGGCGTCAGGGAGCGCAGGTGGTACGTTTCGAGAAGGCGTGGGGGGAAACCTTCGGAGACCAGGAAGCTGCCGACTCCATCCGCCGTGAGAAGCCGCGTCAGGTCGCTTACGTTCAGGCGGAGACATCTACGGGAGCCCTGCAAAACGGAGCTGCAATCTGCTCTGCCGCTCACGCAGTGGGAGCCTTGGTCATTGCCGATTGCGTGACCTCGCTCGGCGCGATGCCGGTGAATGCCGACCGGACGGGAATCGATATCGCCTATAGCTGTACCCAAAAAGGCTTGAGCTGTCCTCCCGGGCTCTCGCCGATGTTCCTATCCCCGCGAGCCGTCGATTGGCTAAGCCGGCGCACCTCGCCCCCTCGAAGCTGGTATTTTGACCTCAAGTTGATCAGGGACTACACGACCATCTCGCACCGCTATCACCATACTGCTCCGATTTCCATGTTCTATGGCCTACACGAGGCGTTGGCCGTGATCCTCGAAGAAGGGCTCGAGAACCGCTGGAATCGGCATCTTCGCTGTCATCAAGCGTTCGTCCGGGGCATCGAAGCCATGGGTCTCACCATGCACGTGCCGGAAGGCCTTCGCATACGGACGCTCAACACGGTTTCGGTTCCCGCCGGCGTCGATGATGCCAAAGTCAGGGCGCGGTTGCTGGCGCAAGCGGACATCGACATTTCCGGAGGATTCGGTCCGCTGGCCGGCAAAGTGTTTCGCGTGGGAGTCATGGGGCCCTTGGCAACCGAAATGAACGTTGAATTTCTGCTGCGCGAGTTCAAGAAGGCGCTCGCGGCGGAGGGATATCGGTCCTAACCGGAGCCCGTTCGAGCTGGTGACTACGGTGACATGTGGCGATCGCTTTGATTTGCTATGGTTTGAGTTGGAATGAATTCTCTCACCTCTCCCGCATTCAAGCGGTCAACCCGGGTTTAGGATTGACGAGATTAGGTTGTCGGAACGAGAAACATTACGCCCCAAGCTCGAGCAGGTCCTGTGCACTCCCATTCGCACGCTCGGCTTGAAGATTGAGGGATCGCCGCTCGAGCCATTTGTCCAACAGCTCTACCGCGAACTGGAAAGCAAAAACCTGCTGCGGTTTCGTCCCGCGGTTTACCTCACCGACGAATGGGGCTGTCCTTCGGGAGAGCCGATCATCGGGATTCCTTTCTATCTGGCCCAGGCGGAGCTGGCGCAACTGGAAAAAGAGACCAATGATCTCGAAGACGCCCGTGAGATCATGATGTACTTGCGCCATGAAGCCGGACACGCATTTAACTACGCTTACAAGCTGCATCGCAACCGGGAATGGAAGCAGCTTTTTGGTTCGTTTCGCCGTCCGTATCGCGATCACTATCGCCCCGTACCGTTCTCCCGGAATCACGTTCGCTATCTAGCCGGCTGGTATGCGCAGAAGCATCCCGATGAGGATTTTGCGGAGACCTTTGCCGTCTGGCTGACACCGCGTTCGGCCTGGCGCAGGCGTTACCGAGGGTGGGGAGCCTTGGCGAAACTGCGCTACATCGATCGCATGGCCCGCGAACTGGCCAACATCGATCCCATCCGCCGAAGAGGGCAGCCTGACGTTACCGTCGACGAGATGGAAATGACCGTCGCCGAGTTCTACCATCGCGACGGCGAGGGAATCGCGAGTCGCGACCTGTTGCTGGATACGGATCTCCAGGACATTTTCAATACTTCTCGAAGGCGCAAGACGGCGAAACCTGCGCAAGGCTTCTTGCATTCTCACCGCAAGACCGTAATCGACAAAGTCACGTATTGGACTGGTGCTCCGCGTCCGCTCATCAAGGAGCTGGTCGAATCGATCGAGCGAAGGCTGGGGGACCTGAATTTGTTTGTAGATTTGGATCGCGAATCGGAACATCTGGTGCACATCACCGTTTATGCCACGGCGTTGGCGATGCATTATGTGGCCAGGGGGAGGTTCGTGCAGCCGTGATCAAGAGAAGGAAAGGGTGGAGGCCGAAATGGTCAGCGCGAAGCTGAGAATCGCGGTGCTCTATGACGTTTGGGGCGAGGAAGCAGCAACCCCCGAAGCGGAGGAGCCAAAGACCGCGAGAAAGAAGAAGAAAACACGCCGTAAAACCAGAAGAGAGAAGGAAGATCGGGAGGAGATTTTCGAGGCTCTCGAAAAACTGGGTCATGAACCTTTCTATCAAGTGCTCGATGGCAATCTGCAATGCCTTACCGCTCTGGCAAAATGCGGAGCCGACCTGGTGTTTAATCTGACCGAAGCGTTTGCCGGGGATGACACCAAGGAGATGAACGTGGCCGCCTACATGGATCTGCTGGGCATTCGTTATACCGGCGGCGGCCCGCACGCGCATTTTCTGGCCCAGGACAAAGCTACGGCGAAGAAGATGTTTGCTTTCCACGAGATCAAGACCCCATTCTTTGCCACGGCCTATCGCGGCCGTATCGAGCACGCGCATGATGTGTCCTTTCCCCTGATCGTCAAGCCCGTATGGGAAGACGGCTCGATCGGTATCGACGCCGCTTCGGTTGTGAACAGCGTCAAGGAGCTGATGGAGCGGGTGGAATACATCCAAAATGAGTTTGACTCCCCAGCCTTGATCGAAGAATACATCGATGGGCGTGAGATCTACGCAGCCATCCTCGGAAGTTACGAGAATGCCCAGGCGCTTCCTTTGGTAGAACTAGACCTGTCAAAGCTGCCAGAAGGTACCCCCAAGATCGCCAGCTACGATGTGAAATTTGAGAAAGAAACGCAAGCGCACAAGCTGACCAAATCACACTTGGTTAGCGACCTCGACGAGGAGATGGTTGGCAAACTGCAAGAGACCGGGCTGGCCGCTTATCAAGCGGTAAAGTTGCGCGACTACGGGCGTGTCGACATGCGCCTCACCCCTAAGGGAGAAGTCTATGTAATCGAAGCTAATCCGAACCCATGGCTGTCGAGCAAGCAGGAATTCGCCATGGCTGCTAAAGCTTCCGGGAAATCCTATACGGATCTGATTGGTGAAATCGTCGAAATGGCGATCTCCCGTTACGCCGCAGAAGGTTTGTAGGCAGCAGTTCAGTCTAAGGCCTCTACAGAAAAAACCGTATTGAGCCTACATGGAGAACTGTATTGAGTGGGTGCTCTGTTGTGCATAAATTTGTGGGAAAGGTGCAAATCGTCTGTTCCCGTCTATTACTTCAGTTGGGGCCAGAGAGGGTAGAGTGTGGCCCAAATTTGTCGTTGAGCACAAGTTATTGAATCCTCAGATCCGATCAGCACCGTACAACAATGCACAAAACCAATCGCTTCGCGAACCTGGTTGGTGATTTCGTGCGCGTTCCTGAGAAAACTCTTAGGCGCAGTCCATTCCTCATGGTAACGCAGAAGATATGAGGACCATTGCTGGGCGACTAACAGTGCGCTGAGCGACCTCGAACTCGGTTACAACCGTGGGCAACCGAGATTAGTCTAGGCCGCTGCTTTCGCTCTAGCCACAGTCTGCAGAATCGGCAGGGGTAATCGCACGACGCGGGTGCGATTCTCCCTCTTTGACATCGCCTCCACCGAAATCCCTTCGCCGTCGGGGTAGGGATTGGAAATTACCTCGAATTCTTCGCCGTACATCCGGATTCGGCTGGAGATAGCGTACCCGATGTTCTTGAGTCGATCGCACATTTCCTGAACTTCCGCTGAAGATAGGCTGGTCTTCCTCGGTGTATCCATAATGACCGTCATTTTATCCTACGAGCCGAGCAAAAGCTTGTGACTTCGCTCACGCATCGTTGTCACTAGCTTTTAAGTGATTGGAAAAGCAGGCAAGAGAGGGATCGCCTTACTACCTCAACTAGGCCGATTCAGGAAGCCAGACGTTTGAAGAGACGCCTCCCAGTTTCTTGATGATTTCGGCGATTCGGTGCTTCACATAGCCGTCCTCGGTGAGATGTGCCGCTGCACTATCGCTTGGCTCGGATTGAACTAAGCGATCAAGCGGCCTGCGTTTCTCGAAATCCGGGTCCACGAGTCGGCAGAACTGGCATTCCTTCCCTTGGCGGGTATCTCGTCCTTTCAAGCTGCGGTGATAGAGATCCATTACGAGTAGGTCCTCAGACAGACGGAGTTAGCCGTGACTGCTGGTGAGATGAAAGGGCTATTTATATCACAACTATTTGTGCAAATGACTTTCCGATGGAACCTAGAAGCGTACGGTAGAGATAAGGCTGTAGACGCGGACCGTTGCCCGGGCTAAAACGGCATGGGTCGACTACCCGCTGATGAAACGGTTGCGCAGTTGTTTGTTTTCAATTACTTGACAAGGCTCCCTGGCTAAAAGGAGCGGGGAGCTTTTTCTCCGGCTATTTCTTATTCAATTGTTTCAAGATTTCTCTGGCGGCATTGGCGCCCGAGCCGCCAGTCAGTCCAGCTCCGGGATGGGTACCCGAGCCACAGAGATATAAATTCGCGATCGGAGTCGCATACCGAGCCCAGTCGAGCAACGGCCGCATAGTGAAAAATTGATCGAGCGATAGTTCGCCGTGGAAAATATGTCCCCCGGTCAATCCGTAGACGTCTTCGAGATCCTGCGGAGTGATGATTTGGTGAGTCAGAATCAACTCCGGCAAATTGGGCGCATATTGCGCCAGGATTCGGACAACCGTGTCTCCTAAAGCGACCCTTTGGGTTTCCCAGTCGCCGTCTCTCAACTGGAAAGGGGCGTACTGCATGCAAATCGACATCACGTGTTTGTCGGGGGGAGCGAGCGATGGATCGGTCAAAGAAGGAATCGCGATCTCCAGATACGGTTCGCGGGAAAAGTTACCGTACTTGGACTCGTCGAATGCCCGTTCTAAATAGTCGATGTCGGGACCAATATGAATGCGGCCTTTCAAAGCGTCGGTATTGCCGTGGATGCCGGGAAAGTTAGGCAGACCGGAAAGCGCGAGGTTCACCTTGGCCATCGTCCCCGGCATGCGATAGTGCTCGAGCTTAGCCACGAAAGTGGGCGTGAGATGAACCGGGTCCACGAGCTTTAATAAAGTGCGCCGGGGATCGGCATTGGACACGATGGCCTTGGCTTGGATCTCCTCCCCATTGGAGAGGACAACTCCATTCGCGACGCCGTTCCCCACACTAATCTCAATTACGTCTGCCCCGGTGCGAATTTCGGCCCCGGCTTGCTGGGCGGCGGCCGCCATGGCTCGGGTAATTGCTCCCATTCCGCCCGCGGCGAACGAAGCGATGCCGGCGGGATGTCGATCGGAGGCTGCCCGGATCAGCAGCATCAAACTGCTCCCCGCCGACCAGGGACCGAGAAACGTGCCGAAAATGCCGCGCGATGCCAGGGTGGCGCGGAGCAACTCGGTATCGAAGTACTCCGCTACCAGATCGGCCACGGCCATGGGTCCCCAGCGCAACAGGCGATACATGTCCTTCTTGCCTAGGCGGCGAATCGAGCGTCCGGTCTGGAGCATGTCCCAGAGATCGTGTTTGCTGGGCTCGTCGATGTCGGGCGGCGTGAGCGCGAGGGCTCTGCCGATAACCTCGCCTATCTTAGCGAGGGATTGCCCGAACTCTGGATAGCGGGCTGCATCCTTCTGGGAGAAGCGAGCGATTTCTTCGGTGGACTTCTTGAGGTCGCGGTAGAGGAGGAGAACCCGTCCGTCAGGCGAAAAAGAGGCTACGGCCACATCCGGGGCGACCAGTTTCAAGCCATTCGTTGCAAGCCCCATGTCGCGGACTACGTCCGGGCGAAGCGGCCCGGCCATGTGCGCGAGAATAGACGAGCGAAACCCCGGATGAAACTCTTCGGTGATGGCTGCGCCGCCGGGTTGCGGCCGACGTTCAAGGACCAAAGGCTTATAGCCGGCTTTGGCCAGATAGAAGGCGGTGACCAGACCGTTGTGACCGCCACCGATGATGACCACGTCGCGAGCGGCGGGCATAGTCAGGCCGCTCCTTTGATGTCTTTCAGAATCTCGAGCGCGGCCAGGCGACCGGGCGCTCCCATGATTCCGCCGCCCGGGTGGGTGGCCGAACCGCACAAGTAGAGATTTCGAATGGGAGTGCGGAACTGCGCGTAACCGGGAACCGGCCGCAAGAAGAAAAGCTGCTCCAAGGAAAGCTCACCCTGAAAGATGTTTCCCTCGCTCAAGCCCCATTCGCGTTCGAGATCCAAGGGCGTAAGAACCTGCTTATGCAGGATGATGTCCTTGATGTTGGGTGCATATTCCGCAATGGTGTTGATCACATTGTTGCCGAAAGCTTCTCTCTGCTCGTCCCAGTTCAGTCCTGGGCGCAGCTTGTACGGCGCGTACTGGACGAAACAGGACAGGATATGCTTCCCCGGTGGCGCTACGGAAGGATCGGTCAGCGTCGGAATCACCATATCGACATACGGACGGCGAGAGAAGTTGCCATACTTGGCATCGTCGTAGGCTCGCTCCATATATTCCACACTGGGCGAGATGGAAATGGCGCCGCGAAGATGAGGGCCGGATCCACTCAGGGCCTTGAAATTGGGTAGCGCGTCGAGGGCTAGATTGACCTTGCCGGAGGAGCCGCGGAACTTGTAGCGCCGGACTTCCTCCAGAAATTCGGCGGGCAATTCGTCGGGTTCTATCATTTTGACAAATGTCTGGCGGGGATCGACGCTCGAGGAGATGACAGGGGCCTGGATCTCGTCGCCGTCGGCCAGCACGACGCCTCGGACCTTCCCGTTCTTTACCAGAATCTTGGCGATGGGAGCCTGGGTGCGGATTTCGGCGCCAGCTTCCCTGGCCGCCGCCCCAATCGCATTGGAGATGGCCCCGGTGCCGCCGCGCGCAAAACCCCAGGAGCGAAAAGCTCCGTCGATCTCCCCCATGTAGTGGTGCAACAAGACATAGGCGGTTCCCGGAGAGCGCACGCCCAGGAAAGTTCCGATAATTCCCGAAGCCGACATCGTGGCTTTGAGCACATCGGTCTCGAACCACTGATCCAGAAAGTCGATGGCGCTCATGGTCATCAACTGCACCTGGTTGTACTTATCCTCGCTCGAAAGGCCCTGGAAACGCCGACCGATGAACAGCAACTTCATCAGCTCCTTGGGACTGAGCGTGGTGGGATCGGGCGGCACCATGCCGAGAATCGGTTTCACGAAGCGACACATCGCTTGCATCGCCTTGCCGAATTCGTCATACGCTTCCGCGTCGATCTTGGAATGCCGCGCGATCTCGCGATGCGTCTTCCCGTGATCGTTCACCCGCCAGAGATAATCCCCGTTGGGCATGGGTGTGAATGTTCCATCGAGAGGAAGAATCTCCAAACCGTGACGGGGAAGATCGAGGTCGCGGATGATCTCGGGGCGCAACAGCGAAACTACGTAGGAGCACACCGAGAAGTGAAAGCCGGGGAAGACCTCTTCCGTGCAGGCCGCGCCCCCGAGGACATGGCGGCGCTCGAGCACCAGAACCTTTTTGCCTGCGCGAGCCAGGTAGGCTGCGTTGACCAGCCCATTGTGACCGGCGCCGATCACGATGACGTCATAGGTTTGCTTTGAAGCCGCCATTACCGTTCGCCTTCCCTATCGGCTCTGAGCTCCGGACTAAAAGACGTTGCTCATTGCCAGCCGGATGAATTCTAACAAGGACTTCCATCGACGAAAGACTGCCGCCAAGGGTAATCCTCGCTGGAAAAAAAAGCTAGGTGCGGCGGATCAGAGTCCACTAAGAAGGGCGGTCCAACTGCGAATCGTGCTCCAAGGAGATAGCATAGTGAAGGAACTAAGGGCTCATTGTACCCGGAATTCGCTCTTCTGTCTCGCACTCGTGCCCCAGCTTGCCATCCAATCAGATGGCGGTGGTCATTGCCAGCCAAGGCTACGGTGAATATAATCCGGCCTTCGAGCAACTTTAGCTTCGTGGGCCTCTTCGATTTTGCCAGCCACCCACAAAAGGCTCGTGGCACAACGAAAGAAGAAACAGTCCAGAAAGGGGAATTGCCTTGCCGGTCGGAACTGCGTTTCATGCGCGGACATTCGCGCTTTGTCAGAGTCTCAACTACCGCGAATGGTCGGGGTACTATACGGTCAGCGTCTACGAGGTGCATCACGAGCACGAATACAATGCGATTCGCAATGCCGCTGCGTTGATCGATATCACCCCCCTCTATAAGTATCTGGTTACGGGAAAAGACGCGACCAAGCTGGTCAACCGGGTTATCACGCGGGATGTCAACAAGGTCGGCGTGGGGCAGGTGATTTATTGCTGCTGGTGCGACGAAGAAGGTAAGGTGATTGACGACGGCACGATTACCCGCCTCGAGGAGAACAAATATCGCTGGACCGCAGCCGACCCCAGCCTGCGTTGGCTGCGCCAGAACGGCAACAACATGGATGTCCAGATCGAGGACATCTCCGAAGAGGTGGCTGCACTTGCTTTGCAGGGACCAACTTCCGCCGCCCTGTTGAAGGCCGCGGCCGAAGCCGATATTACCAACTTGAAATACTTCCGCATGACCCGGGGCAGAATTGCCGGGGTGCCGGTAGACATCTCGCGCACCGGTTATACGGGGGATTTGGGCTATGAGATTTGGGTGCCGTGGACCAATGCCGTGAAGGTCTGGGATGCCTTGATAGAAAATGGCAAGCCGTTCGATTTGCATGCCGCAGGGATGCTGGCACTCGACGTGGCACGCGTCGAGGCAGGGCTGTTGCTGATTGAAGTCGATTACACCAGCAGCAAGAAGGCCCTGATTCCATCGCAGAAATACTCCTCCTACGAGTTGGGTTTCGGAAAGATGGTCCACCTCGACAAGGAAAACTTTGTTGGCAAAGCTGCTTTGGAGCGGGACAACAAGCAGGGTGTTCCGCGGCAGTACGTAGGACTGGAGATCGATTGGACCGAGGTCGAAGCCCACTACTCGAAGTTTGGGCTGGCGCCCGTGGCTCCTACTCAGGCGTCACGAGTGGCCGTTCCCGTATACTGCGGCGAAAAGCAGGTCGGCAAAGCAACCACCACCACCTGGTCGCCGGTACTCAAGAAGATGATCGCCTTGGCGAGCATCGACACCGACCATGCGAAGCTGGGAACACGGTTGCACATGGAGATCACCATTGAGGCAGAGCGGCAGAAGGTTGCGGCCAATATCGTGGCCATGCCGTTCTTCAATCCCAAGAGGAAGACGGCTGTGCCGGTCTAGATTGGCGAGTTGCACAAGGCGCTCGCAGGACAGGGTGCCTCACGTGCCCGGTGCAGTCTTTCTCGCGCTGCGTTTCCAGTACAAATAGCCTGGCACGCCGACGAGCACGAGCGCCGTCCCCCAGAACGCCTCGGCGGGACGAGTGATGATGGTGTTTAGGGTCCACGCCGTACCAATCAACACATAGATCGCGGGCACCCAAGGATATCCCGCACAACGGTAGGGTCGGGGAATCTCCGGCCGCTTCCATCGCAGAATGAACAACCCGATGACAGTCAGGGTGTAGGACAACACCATGCCGTAGATCACATAGGTGTAGAGCTGGTCATACCGTCCGCTTACCGTCAAAATCCCCGCCCAGATACCCTGGCCAATCAAACTGAACGCGGGAGTGCGCCACTGGGGATGGATCGCCGCCATGCGCTTGAAGAAGACGCCGTCCTGCGCCATCGCCAAGTAGACGCGTGCGCCGGACAAGGTGCAGGTCGCGGCCGCGCTGAAACAGGAAATTGCGATCGTGGCGGAGAGCCAGAGGGCGGCGCGAGGCGAGAACAGGGAGGCGGCAGCCGCGTGGGCGATGGTTTCGTGTTGGGCAATCTCGCCGACCGGCATGGAATAAAGGTACGTCACATTCATGGCGAGATAGATCGCGCCAACCACAAGGATGCCGAGCAGCATGGCCAAAGGCACGTTGCGCCGCGGCTCCTTAACCTCTCCCGCCACCCAAGTGATGTAGACCCACCCGTCGTAGGCCCAGAAGACGGCAATGAGGGCCACGCCCATGGCGGAAATGAACGGCGCCGGACCCAGCCCTAAGGTTGCGCCGCCCTGCGGACTGAAATTGCCCCAATGCCCCTTGCCCAGGGTTAGCCCCAGTACCACAAAGCACGCCATCGCAGCGAACTTCGTCCAGGTGGAGACGTTTTGCAGCAGAGCACCCCAACGCAAACCGACAACATTTACGTAGGTAAGCAAGGCGATAAGAAAGATACCGACAAGGTGAGCGCGGGTTATGGAGAGCCCTACGGCCGAGAACACCACGTGGTTCTGGGAAATGACCGGCACGATTTCGCCCATATAGGCGGCGGAGGCTACCGCCAGGGCAGCGATGGTTCCTCCGTTGGCGACGCTGAACAGCATCCAGCCGTAGAGAAAGGCCACCAGATCGCCATAGGCTTCCCTCAAGTACACATATTGGCCTCCAGAATCGGGAAACATCGATCCCAATTCGGCGAAGGCAACGCAGCCGAGCAACGATACGATCCCGCCCAACACCCAAACCAACAGAAACAGTACGGGTTGGGGCAGCGGTCCGGCGATGTCCTTAGCCGTGAGAAAAATGGAGGAACCGATGATGCCGCTCACCAGCAGCAGCACCGAGTCGAGGAGTGACAGGCCCCGCAACAAGGTAGGTTGAGACTCAGATTCCGCCAGTGTTGACATTGCGGTCCGCGGCTTATCCGATTCCCAGTTCATCCGGAGATTCCAGCGGCGTGCCGCAACAGCGGCAGATCACGGCCGAACAATCGCCACAAATTAGGGGATCGGCGACCTCCACCTCACATTTGGGGCAGTAGAAGACTTCCGGGTGTGGGGCAGGTGGGGGTTGCGGGTTGGAGGCCATAAGCAATGCACTGTAGCACAGAAAGCGGCGTCCAGGGTTCTCCCCAGTCTAACGACGTTGACCCGCTGCGGTTCAAGCTTGACCGAGGTTTAAGACGAGGAAGCCAGGCGGTCAGAAGCCCGCCGGTCTCTGCTCTTCGACACCGAAGATTTTCTCGAGCGCCAACCCTGCGCTTCCCAGTGTCCCCTCATCGAACAGCCGTCCAATCAGCGTCACGCCGTGGGGCACACGTCGCGGCGGTGAGAACTTCGGGAGGGGATGCGCCGGGTCCGGCGCCCAATCGCTGCGTGCCTCGGACACTTCCACGAAACCGGCGCGCAAGGTCAACGAAGGATAGCCGGTGAAGTTGGTGATGACGAGCATTTCGTCCCGCAGTGAAGGCACCAGCAGGAGATCGACTTGAGAAAACAGGCGCGCCATTTCTTCAGCGACCTTGCGACGGAAACGATCGGTCTGCACGAAATCGACCGCCGATAGGAAGCGCGACTGGCGAAAAACGTTCGGCCACGCATCGGGAACCTGCACCTTGAGTTGGCTTTCTCGTCCGCTCAGCGTCAAATCTTCGAAGGCTGCTGCCGACTCGGCAAACAGAATAAGATTAAGCGAATCGTAGGGCCAATCCGGTATCGAGACCTCGACTGGCTTCATCCCGGCCTGCTCCACCGCATGAAGTGCGGCGCGATCGACCTCGGTAGCAGGGGGCTCCTGCATCCACTTTGGAAAGAAACCGACGCGCAGGCCCTTCACGCTCGAGCCGGCATCGAAGTCGAGATGGGCGGGTACGGTGGCCAGGTCACCCGCATCGGGACCGGAAATAGCCTGCAAGACCAGCAGCGTATCTTCGACCGAACGCGTGATCGGGCCGAGCTTGTCGAGCGACCAGCAGAGCGTCATCGCTCCGGTGCGCGGCACGCGCCCGAAGGTCGGGCGCAGGCCCGTCACCCCGCAACGCATGGAGGGACTCACGATGCTGCCTTCGGTTTCGCTGCCGATCGAGAAGGCGACGAGTCCCGCCGCGGTAGCGGCTCCCGGGCCGGCGCTTGATCCCGAAGAACCTTCTTCGAGCAACCACGGATTCATGGTCTGCCCGCCGAACCAGATGTCGTTTAGCGCCAGCGCGCCGAGGCTGAGCTTGGCCACGAGTACTGCACCCGCCAAGTCGAGTCGCTTGACGACGACCGCGTCGTCTTTGGGCACCCGGTTGCGATAGGGCTCGGCCCCGTAGGTCGTTCGGATGCCAGCCGTATCGAGCAGGTCCTTGCCGCCCCAGGGAATGCCGTGCAGCGGACCGCGATATTTCCCTGATGCGATCTCCGAGTCCGCTTGCTTCGCCTGCACCATGGCATGATCAGCCGTCAACGTGATTACGCAGCGCAGCTTCGGATCAAACTGCTGCAAGCGTTGGAGGTAAATCTCGGTAAGGCGGGTCGAAGTGAGCTTGCGCTGCTCGATCCAGCGCGAGAGTTTGGTCACCGGCGCGTAAGCAATGTCCTCGTCGTTCGCGGGCAACGGTCCCGGCCCGGCCGTGCTGCGCAGGAGGCGGTCGCCGGTTGGTCCCGCCTTCATCTTGTCCGATATCGGATTCCAGGTGGTTGCGGGCACAAGCGTCGTTTCCAGCTGTACCTTGCGCGGACCGGTCCGGCGTTCGTAAAGGGCGGCCATGTTTGCCCGCCAGCTTGATGCGGCCACCGCGATTTCGCCATCCGTCATCTTGATTTGCACCAGCTTTTCCGCCTCGGTTATCGTTGTGGACGAGATCTCCGGACCGACCAGCGGGCCGGTACCGAATGCCGGGGGCGCCCCGGGAGTCGGCTGCTGCTGAGTCTCGGGCACCTGGGCCTGAACACTGCCTGCGACGGCGGCACCAAATAGGCCAGCGGATGTGACGGTCAAAAACTGTCTTCGCGATTTTCGCATTTTTCCTCCCCACGGCATTGTAGCCGCGTAAGGCGATGCAATCGCGGTAATCAAGAAGCCGGGAAACATCGCTCTTGCCGACGACGGTCAGCAGGAAACGTCCCTTGACGGGTCATTGGATACGCCCAGCTCAACGTAGACGAGCGGAAACAGCGGATCGTCGAATGGCGCCCCTTCCGCAAGACGCTCAGCCAGTCCTGGAAAATTCGGTGAGGTCTTCCACGAGCGTGGTGCATGCCGCGCATCGTCGCCGACGAAGCGCACCGAGAACACCCGACGCTTCGCGGCCGAGCCCGCAGAACCATGGAGGGTGAGCATATGGAAAGCCACCGCATCACCCGGCTCGAGCGCCCAGCCCAGAATCCGATACGCGGAACGGTTTGCGTCGATATCGGGCAACTCGGTGAGGCTGCCTTCCGGAAACCACTTGGCCTCGTTGGCCATGAACGAGCGGGGCATCAGCCAAGGTCCAAGATGAGACCCGGCGACCAACTCCAGAGTCGACTCGCGTGGCACCGGGTCCACGGGGATCCACATGCTCACGTTCTGTCGGCCCTCTATGTTGTAGTAGGGCTGATCCTGATGCCAGGGCGTCTTCTGCTGGGTCGCGGGCTCCTTGGTGAGCATATGATCGTGGTGGAGGCGCACCGTCCGGCTGCGCATCAGCTCGGCCGCGATGCTGGGAAGATGGGAGTTGAAAATCACCTGGCGATAGTGTGGATTCACTTGCCAGGTGCAAAAGTCCTCGACAAAGCGGCCCGGATCGTCCGGCCGACTCGCCGTTTTCGAGTTCGAGCTGAGCCGCGCAAGATTGGCGTCGATGCCGGTTCTCAGTGTGTCCACCTGGGATGGCGTGAGGACGTTCCTGAGCACGACAGCCCCGTCTTGGGCAAATTGGTCCGACAGCTCACTCATCTGGCCCTCCTCGATATCGTTGCGAGCCTCCGAGGCCCGTGCGCCAACAGCCTTCCAACATTACTCGTTCGGCGACCAGGAGGTAGCCGATCAGCGGCGTGTGGGTAGTTGTTTCAGCGGATCCAGCAAGTCACCACTGACCTCTACTTTGGGCAAATATCGGGGCGGCTCGCGCATCGGCCCCGTGGCCTCGAAGGCGTAGCCGTAGCGCAAGAGCGCACCGTCCGAGAAGCGCGGCCCAATGAACGAGAGGCCAACTGGAAGGCCACGCACCAGTCCCATGGGGACGGTCAGATGGGGATAGCCGGCGATGGCTGGCATGTTCGACGTGTAGTAGGTGGCGGAGTCGTTTCCGGTGCCTGCGAAGTCGACGAGCGGCGCTGGGGGAACGGTGGGCGCGACCAGGGCGGCGACGTGGTTGGCTCCCAGCATGACATCCAGTCCGTGATCCCTGGCCAGTGCCAGAATTTTAGCGCGCCCCGCCTGATAGGCCGGGCTGTCAAGTCCGCCGAGCTTGTCGGCTGCCTCCTGTATGTCCTGCCCAAACAGGCCGAGTTCGCGTGCGGCGTGCATCTTGTTGAAGGCGATGACGTCGCTCAGCGTGCGTGTCTTCACGGTTGCAGGGGTGGAGGCGAGATAAGCGTTGACGCCCGCCTTGAACTCATAATTAAAGACGACGTCGAGCTCCGTCTCGCGCATGCCGTCCGTTGGGGGCTGTTCGACGTTGACCAGCTCGGCGCCAGCGGCCGTGAGACGGGCGAGCGCGGCGTCGAAGCGCTCGGCGACGAGGGGCAACATGTTGTCCGGGCGCACTACGCCCAAGAGAACACCTTTGAGCGCATCGGGCGCGAGCGCCGCGGCGTAGTCTTGGTGGTAGCGGTCGGCGTCCTTCGTGACGGGGTCGGCCGGGTCGCTGCCGATCATCGAAGAGAACAGCAGGGCTGCGTCGCGCACGCTGCGCCCCATCGGGCCCACCGTGTCCTGGCTAGTAGTGATCGGCACGACATAGGTGCGGCTCACGAGGCCGATGCTGGGCTTGAGTCCTACGAGGCCCGTTCGCGATGCGGGGCAGACTACCGAGCCATCTGTCTCCGTGCCGAGACCGATGGCGGCGAAGCTGGCGGCAATGGCCGCGCCCGTTCCAGCCGACGACCCGCACGCGCTGCGGTCGAGCACATAAGGGTTCCGGGTCAGACCGCCCATACCGCTCCAGCCGGCAATGGGGTCGGAGGCTCGCATATTGGCCCACTCGGAGAGGTTGGTCTTGCCCAGGATGATGGCCCCCGCCGCGCGCAGCCGGGCAACAACGGGCGCGTCGCGCCCGGTTACATTGTTCTCGAGCGCGAGACTGCCGGCAGTGGTCGGAATCTTATCCAGGGTCTCGATATTGTCCTTGACCAGGATCGGCAGGCCGTGGAGCGGTCCGCGCAGCCTGCCTGCCTTGCGCTCGGCGTCGCACTTCCTCGCTTCGGCGAGCGCGTCGGGATTGAGTGAGATCACGGCGTGGAGCTCTGGGCCGGCGCGGTCCATTGCGGCGATGCGGGCCAGGTAGGCTTGGACCAACTCTTCGCTCGTGACCTTGCCTGCCTTCAACTCATCGAGCAGGTGGGTAGCGGAGACTTCCTCGACGACAGCATCGGGCGCGCTTTTCGCGGCGAGCGGCGCGGTCGCCAGTCCGAGCAGCACCAATGTCGCCGCGATCCGCTTCCCTAGAGTTTGCTCCGCCACTGGTACCTCCTTTGGGACATTTAATCTGCTTTGCCTCGATGGCAGAAAACGGATCCAAGTTTTACAGTTGCACAGTGCTCGGCGGCAATTGTAACGGCCTAGTACATTCAGTAATCTCTTGCTAAGAGTCGCTCTGGTCCCTCAGACCATGTTTTCAAGGGCCAAGGCCATGCCCATTCCGCCGCTCACGCAAAGAGTGGCGACCCCGCGTTTTGCTTTTCGTTTCATCATCTCGTGAAGCAGCGTAACCGTGATTCGGGTTCCGGTCGAGCCAATTGGGTGACCGAGGGCGATGGCACCGCCATTCACGTTGAGCTTGTCGCGATCGAAGTGTAACTCCCGGTC
The DNA here is from genome assembly GCA_035501575.1 of Terriglobales bacterium. GTDB lineage: Bacteria > Acidobacteriota > Terriglobia > Terriglobales > Acidobacteriaceae > JAFAGX01. The sequence continues at coordinate 21,883 of DATJVZ010000128.1, forward strand.
GCAGGCCAGAACCTGCGCGGCAAAGGCTTCGTTCAATTCAACGAGATCAAAATCGGGAAGCTTCAGCTGATGTTTTTGTTCGAGCTTCCGCAGTGCGGGAACCGGACCGATTCCCATGACCCGCGGATCAACTCCGGCCGAGGCGACGGCCAGAATACGGGCGAGCGGCGTGAGCTTATGTGTCTTGACGAAACTTTCGCCGGCGAGAACGACAGCGGCCGCGCCGTCCGTGATACCCGATGAGTTGCCTGCCGTGATTGTGCCCGATCGAGAAAATACCGGAGGCAGCTTTGCCATTTTCTCGAGCGAAGCCCCGATGAAGGGATGTTCATCCTGGCTGAATGTTTGCGAACCCTTCTTGCTTTCGAGCGTGATGGGTACTAATTCCTCCTGAAACCGCCCGCGTGCAATTGCGTGCGCCGCGCGAGTCTGTGAGCACAGAGCGAAACGATCCTGTTCCTCCCGCGTGATCTTGTATTGCTCCGCCAGAACTTCGGCGGTCTCGCCCATCAGCATTTTGGCCAGAGGACAGAAGAACCCATCGCGGTACATGCCGTCGACCAACTCCTGGTCTCCCAGGCGATAGCCCCACCGGGCGCCATCCAGGTAGTAGGGCAGGCGAGACATGGATTCGGTTCCGCCGGCAAGTACACAGTCCAGATTTCCCGTGGCAATCTCCTGAAATCCGAGTGCGATCGACTTCAAGCCCGAAGCGCAAGCCTTATTTACCGTATACGCGGGGACCTCCTTCGGGACGCCGCTGCGGACGGAAATCTGGCGGGCAGGATTCGGCCCTCCGCCGGCCTGCCGGGCGTTGCCAAAGATGGTTTCTTCCACCTGATCCGGCCCGACCTTGGCCCGTTCGAGCGCCGCCTTTGCCGCCGCCACCCCTAGGTCGACGGCAGTCAGGGAGGCGAGTGAGCCTCCAAATTTTCCTATGGGCGTGCGCGCGGCCGACACAATGTAGACGTTGTCCAAAACTCCCTCCCAGAATTCAAGTCTAGCATCGGGAATGGTTGGGATGGGATTGCTCGCGAAAAGCTTAGCCGGCTGACCGAGTCCAGGCTTTGGGAGCGGCCGGGAAGCGGCCGCGTGGTCTTGCCGCAAGCCCAGGCAGTACACTGAAGGCTCATGCATTACATCTATGGGATCCATTCCGTGGCCGAGGCCTTGAAAGCGCGCGGAAGGGCATTTGCCTGGGTGGGGGTTGCCCGCGAACGCCATGACCTTCGCCTTCAGCGGGTGATCGACGAATGCCGCCGTCAGGGTGTTGCGGTACGATTCCTCGAGAGAGCCGAGCTTGACCGGATGGCAGGGAACAATGCTCACCAAGGGGTGGTGGCAATCACCTCCGCCAAGCAATACAACGACTTGGATGATGTGATCGCGGCCAAGCGCGGTTCGCATTCCCTCATTGTGGTGCTTGACGGAGTAGAGGATCCGCATAATCTCGGGGCCATCCTGCGTACAGCCGATGCCGCCGGTGCCGATGGCGTCGTGATTCCCGAAAGGCGGGCGGTGGGCGTGACGGCGGCGGTAACCAAAGCTTCCGCGGGCGCAGGCGAATACCTGCCGGTGGCGAAAGTCACCAACATTGCCCGCACTTTAGAGGAGCTCAAGGCAAAGAACCTGTGGATCGTAGGTCTCGATGAGCGCGGCTCCCAGTCCTATGACACGCTCGATTACAACATGGATTGCGCCGTGGTCCTCGGCGGCGAAGGCAAGGGTCTGCATGATTTGGTGAGGAGGAAATGTGACTTCCTGGCATCTATTCCCATGCTGGGCAAAGTGCCTTCGCTGAATGTCTCCGTGGCCGCGGGGGTCATCCTATACGAGATTGTGCGGCAAAGAAGGAAGCATGTGCGATGAGGGTTCTTTGTATTTTCGCCATGATCTGCGGGCTATGGGATGTGGCAACGGCTCTCGACCGCGAGGCATTCACTTTTACCAAGTACGATCTCGACGTACGGCTCGAGCCCGAGCAGCACCGTCTCGGCGTACGGGGCAAGATCACCTTGCGCAACGATTCGTCCGATCCCCAAAAAGATCTGGCTTTGCAAATTTCTTCCAGCCTGGATTGGCGCTCGATCAAGGCGGGCGGGAAGCCGCTCCCGTTCGTAACCGAAGAATACAATTCTGACCTCGATCATACCGGCGCATTTAGCGAAGCCATCGTGAATGTGGCGGAGGTCCCGTCCAAAGGAGTGATTGAGCTGGAGATTGGCTACGAAGGAGTCATTCCGATCGCGACGACGCGTCTCACGCGCATGGACGTGCCGGAGGGAAAGGCCAAGCACAGCGACTGGGACCAGATCAGCAAATCGTTTACCGCCGTGCGAGGGATTGGATACGTTACCTGGTATCCGATCGCAACCGAAGACGCCAGTTTTTCCGAGGGCAACAGCGTAGCGGAGACCATCGGGCGATGGCAGGCGAAGGAAGCCAACGCAGAGATGCAGGTGAAGTTCGAGTCCACTTCGAGTGACGCGATCTACTTCAGCACCTCTAGTTTGGCTGCCGAGCACGCTGCGGGCAAAGCCGCCCGGTTCACCATCGAGGGTTTTGGAATCACGGTGCCAACGTTTGTTATGGCCGATTATCAGAAACTCGCAGCCAAAGACTCAGTCTCGGTTTACTACCTGTCCGGCCAGCAAGCGGCAGCGGAATCTTATGGCGAGGTCGCAGCCCAGCTCGGTCCCCTGGTTCCCGGCGGAGGCGGATCGGGAAGTCTTCAGATTTTGGGCTTGCCGGATGCGGACGCGCAGCCTTTCGTGACCAATGGTATGCTCCTGACCCCGCTGCAGTTACCCCTCACGAATGAAGCGGAGCTGAGTATGGTTTATGCCAAAGGTCGGCAATGGGTCCGGTCTCCGAGGGCCTGGATCGAGGACGGCCTGGCGCATTTCGCGCAGGCGGAATTCATTGAAAAGCAGAAGGGCCGCCCGGCCGCCCTCGATTACCTGATGGCACACGCCACGGTCCTGATGGAAGCCGAGAAGCAGACTTCCGACAAACCTGGCGCTCAAGATGCGACTCATTCTCTGATTACCGCAGCCGACGATTTGTACCTCCAAACCAAAGCCATGTATGTGTGGTGGATGCTCAAAGACATGTTGGGACGTCTCCCGGCGGATGCTTTAGTCAGCTACCGTGCGGCGGAGGACCAGGAAATAACCTACCTTGAGCGCCTGATCGAGAAAACCAGTCAGCGAGATCTACAGTGGTTTTTTGACGACTGGGTGTATCACGACCGCGGTTTGCCGGATTTCCGCATCGACTCGGTCTTTTCCAGTCCGATCGCAACCGGCGGTTTTCTTGTGACCGTCGCCGTCGAGAACTTAGGCAATGCGGGTGCCGAGGTGCCGGTGACGCTCGAGGTCGATGGCACACAGATCAGCAAACGGCTGGAGGTACGGGCGAAATCGAAAGCCTCCATTCGGATTCAAGCTCCATCGCCTCCGCAACAAGTGACCTTGAATGACGGTAGCGTTCCCGAGAGCAATCGGAACGAGCACATCTACAAAACGAAGGGATAAAGTCCGGAGGAGTTCGTGGCCTATATCCAGTTTCTCGGTGCTGCCGGCACGGTGACTGGCTCCAAGCACCTGGTCAACACCGTCGGCAATCCGGCGGGAAACCGTGGTTTGCAAATCCTGATTGACTGCGGCATGTTCCAGGGGCCGAAGGAATGGCGCGAGCGCAATTGGCAGGATCTTCCCATTCCGGTCGGCGAAATTGACGCGGTCGTGCTTACCCACGCCCATCTGGACCATTGTGGCTGGCTGCCGCGCCTGGTAAAGGAAGGTTTTCGCGGGCCCATCTATGCAACGACCGCGACCATTGATTTATGCGGCATTCTGTTGCCCGATGCGGGCCATCTGCAGGAAGAAGATGCCGACTTCTACAACCGGCACGAGAAATCCAAACATAGTCCCGCCCTGCCCCTTTACACTTTCGAACAAGCACAAGCCTGTCTGCAATATTTCCAGCCGGTGCCGTCGGATGCGACGAAGCAGCTCTCACCGGAGTTGTCATTTCGTTTCGTTCGCGCTGCGCACATCCTGGGATCGGCCATGGTGGAACTCACACTCGAGTCGAAGCAGGGAAGGCGGCGGGTGCTGTTTAGCGGAGACATAGGGCGGGTGCGCAACCAGAACGTCTCTCCCGGGAAGGTCGTGCACTCTGGACCGGTGGAAGGCGAGACGGCGGACATTGTGGTCATGGAATCGACCTACGGAAATCGCGAGCATCCGACCGATGACCCGCGGCCGCAACTGGCGGCGGTAATCGGGGAAACCGTCGCCCGTGGCGGTACTGTGGTCGTGCCTGCCTTTGCCGTCGAGCGCACCCAGAAGTTTCTGTTCATGCTGAAAGAGTTGATGGAGACGGGCAAGATCGGGCGGCTCCCCGTCTATTGCGACAGCCCCATGGCCATTCAGGCGGTGGAAATCTTCATGAAGCACGCTGAAGAGTACAGTGAAGAGACTCGACGGCTGGTCAACCAATACGGATCGCCGCTCGAATGGCCGGGCTTCCAGTTTGCTTCGACCCTCGAGCAATCGAAGCGAATTAATCAACAGAAGGATCCTGCAATCATTGTCTCCGCGAGCGGTATGGCGACCGGGGGTCGCATTCTGCATCATTTGGCGCAAAGACTTCCGGACCCGAGAAACACGGTGGTTTTCATCGGTTTTCAGGCGCAGGGAACCCGCGGCTTTACGATTAAAAGTGGCGCTTCGGAGGTGAAGATCTTCGGAGAGGTTGTACCCATCCGGGCGCGGGTGGTCGCTTTCGAGCAATTCAGCGACCACGCAGATACCCCGGAACTCTTAGAATGGTTGCGGACTTTCAAAGGCACGCCCAGCCGAACTTATCTCGTGCATGGAGATCCCGAGGCTTCGTCCAAGTTGCGCGATGTCATGAGCCAAGAGCTGGGATGGAACGTTCAGGTGGCGCGCTGGATGGAGAAGGTAAATCTGTGAGGTTCGACCTAGGGAGAGCGAATGTACCTAGATCTTTCAAGGTATTCGATGTGAGGTGAGTGATGAACCAAGCGGAATTGAAGGAGCGCATTGCGGTTGCCGACAAGAGCCCTAAGCAAATTGCGGCCGCCGTTTCCGGTCTGCCCGATGCCGTCCTGCGTTACAAGCCGGCCGCCAACAAGTGGTCCATTCTCGAGATCCTCGGTCACTTGGCGGATATTGAGATCGTTTACGCGCATCGCTTTCGCCAGATGCTGGCCGACCAGAAGCCGGCGCTCGCTCCGGTGGATGTGGATGACTGGGCAAACAGCCTTGGTTATACCGAAGAATCGCCGGCCGAACTGGTCGCGGCCTACGGATTGAACCGACACCGCACCTTGCAGCTCTTACGTCGTCTCAAACCCGGCGACCTCGAGAAATCGGCATTTCATCCCGAACACCAGCGTAACGTAACCGTCGCAGAGTATGTGGAGATGATCGCGACTCATGGCGCGAACCACCTTGCGCAAATCGAGCGTTTGAAGAAAACAGCCGTAGGCAAACCCGCTTAGACGGGCGAAATTTACCTCCGATAAAGTGAAGCGAGGCCGACATGAAGAGACTATCGATTCCCTTGTATGCCCTGGCGATGGTGCCGCTAGCCATTCCGTGCGCTTTAGGGCAGGGAACTGCACCGGGTGGCGTAGCGGTTCACATGGTGGTTACGGTGGAGGCCCGCCACGGCACGACGCCTCCCGCGATCACTCGCGAAGATGTCATGGTCAAGGAAGGCCGCGATCGCGATCCGGTCACGGATTGGGTGCCGGCACAAGGCGAGCGTGCTGCGCTCGAGTTCTTCATTCTCATTGACGACGGGGCTAGCCCCAGCTTGGGCGGACAGTTGGATGATCTTCGACAGTTCATCAATGCGCAGCCTGCGACAACCAAGATCGGCGTGGCATACATGCAGAACGGGATTGCGGAAGTCCTCGAGAATCCGACCAGCGATCATGCGCAAGCCGCCAAAGCTCTACGGCTGCCCCGCGGTCTGGCCGGCGCCGACGCCAGCCCCTATTTTTCTCTTCAGGACCTGATTAAGCGTTGGCCAGAGAGCACGGCTCGGCGCGAAGTGTTTATGGTTTCCGATGGCGTGGATTGGTTTGGCGGAACCTCACCCGAAGATCCGTATGTGGATGCGGCGATCACCGACGCCCAGCGGGCGGGTGTGATCGTGTTCGATATCTACATGCCCGGGCAGGGGCATGCCGCACATAGTTATTGGCTATATTATTGGGGTCAGATCTATCTCTCCCAAGTCGCCGAAGAAACCGGAGGGGAGGCTTATTACATAGGCTTCACTGGTGCCCCGGTGTCTTTCTCCCCCTATCTCGATAACTTGGCTCATCGGCTGAACCAGCAGTATTTTTTGGGTTTCCTTGCCAAGCCCGAAAAGAAGGCGGGGATGCGCCGCGTCAGACTGCAAACCGAGGTGCCGAATGCAGAACTGGTGGCTGCTTCCCAGGTATACGTTCCGGCCTCTCCGCAATAGCGAAAGTGCTGGTTGAGGTTCCGGCCGATCAATCGGACGCCTACGATGCGGTATGGGTGTTGGTGAATCGTACTAAGGCAGCGAGCTTGTCGGCTGCGGCTCCCGAGTCGATGGCCTGAGTTGCCAACGACACGGCTTCGACCAGATGGTCGGCCTTGGCGGCGGCGACCAGGGCCGCTGCGGCATTCAGGAGAACTACATCGCGCCGCGGCGATCTTTCGCCTCGAAGGATCTCCCGGATGATTCTTGCGTTTTCCCCGGCATCCCCTCCGGCAAGGTCCTCCAGCCGAGCGCGCTTCATGCCGAACTCCTCCGGCGTGACTTCGTAGGAGCGCACGTTCCCATCCCTCACTTCGGCAATTCGTGTGGGGCCGGTGATGGTAATCTCGTCCAACCCGTCCGCCCCATGCACGACCATCGCGCGTCGCAGTCCCAGCATGCTCAAGGCCTCCGCGAGTTTCTCGACGAGGTCCGCGGAGTACACTCCCACCACTTGAGCGGATGCCTGAGCCGGGTTGGTGAGAGGGCCCAGCAAGTTGAAAACTGTGCGTAAGCGAAGCTCGCGGCGTGCGGGCTGAACATACTTCACCCCCACGTGGATGGCCGGGGCAAACAAAAATGCCATTCCCACCTCCGCCAGGCAAGCGGCTAGCCGGGCAGGAGGAAGATCGATATACACGCCCAGAGCTTCCATGACATCCGCCGAGCCGCATTGGGAGGTGACGCTGCGGTTGCCGTGCTTGGCCACCCTCACGCCGGCTCCGGCGACGACGAAGGCAGTGGCGGTTGAGATATTGAATGTTCCGCTGGCATCACCGCCCGTGCCACAGGTATCCACCAGGGCATCGCGTTCGGTGCCACTCGCGTCGAGAGTCGAGTTCCCGCCAATGGCCAGAGGGGTGGCGGCCCGGCGGATCGCTTCGGCAAATCCGACAATTTCCTCGACGGTTTCACCCTTCATGTGCAGTGCCACGAGCAAGGCGGCAATTTGCGCGTCCGTGCAACCCCCTGACAGCACTTCGGCCATGAGCTGGCGCGCCTGTTCCCGAGAAAGAGACTCACGGTGAATCACGATGCGATGCAGAGCGTCAGTGATCATCGACGCTCAGCTTAGTCTGTTTGCCGCACTTTTCGCAAAGCGGAGGCCAGACCGAAAAGAGCGCCAAGATCGCCTGATGCGGCTTTTAAGGGGTGCGCCGCCCGACGAGATGACCCTTCGATTGCCTGAAGAGTTTGCCCTATCCCCAACCGCTTCTATAGAATCGAATGTTCGCCGCAGTCTCAAGCCGCAAGAAGAGTCCTGTCCCAAGAAATCAGGAAGTCAGATTATGAAGATCCATGAGTACCAGGCCAAAGCTCTCTTGAGGAAATATGGGGTCCCCGTGCCGCGCGGAGAAATGGCCGAAACCCGCGAGCAAGCCGAGGCGGTTGCCAAGAGCCTGTTTGACGCCGGCGCCGGCCGAGTGGTGGTGAAGGCGCAAATTCATGCTGGAGGCCGGGGCAAGGGCGGGGGCGTGAAAATTGCTCAATCCGTCGACGAAGCCACCGAGATCGCCGGCAAGATGCTCGGCATGACACTGGTGACACACCAGACCGGACCGGAAGGCCGTGTGGTGCGGAGGGTGCTCATCGAGGAGACTTTGCCCATCGAGAAAGAACTCTATGCAGGCATTCTCGTCGATCGCAACGAGGCCAAGCCGGTGTTCATGGCGTCGTCCGCGGGCGGTATGGAGATTGAACAGGTCGCGGCCGAGAATCCCGATGCCATCCTCAAGGAGTACATCGATCCGGGGATGGGGCTCGAGGCCTTTCAAGCCCGCAAGCTGGCATTCCAGCTAGGTTTAAAGCCGCAGCAGATGGGAGAAGCCGTGCGCTTTATGACCGGACTGTACCAGGTGTTCCGCGAAACCGACGCCTCGTTGCTCGAGATCAATCCGTTTGTAACCTGCCCGGATGGCCGCCTACTGGCGCTCGACGCCAAGATCAATTTCGATGACAATGCCCTATTCCGTCACCCTGACCTCCGCGAGATGCGGGACCTCGCCGAGGAAGATCCCCTCGAGGTGGAAGCTTCGAAGTACAGCCTCAATTACATCCGCTTGGAAGGAAATGTCGGTTGCATGGTGAACGGCGCCGGGCTAGCGATGGCAACCATGGATATCATCAAGCATGCCGGCGGGTCGCCGGCAAATTTCTTGGATGTCGGTGGCGGAGCGAATGCCGAACAGATTACCCACGCCTTCGAGATCTTGCTTGCCGACAAGAATGTGAAGGCAGTCCTGATCAACATTTTCGGAGGCATTCTGCGAGTCGACACTCTGGCCAGAGGAGTGGTCGAAGCTGGTCGCAAGACCAACCTCCAGCTGCCGGTCGTGCTTCGACTGGAAGGCACCAATGTGGCAGCCGGTCGGGAAATCTTGAGAGACTCCGGACTCAACTTCATTATGGCCGACACCATGCAGGACGCCGCCGAGAAGGTGGTCCAAGCGGCCGCGAACGGGTAAACACGCGCAGCTCGAGATGGCTTCAAGTTTTCTGGATAGATCTATGACCCGGAACGAAATAACCGATGGCTTTCGAAGGAACCTCGGGGGCAGGCCGTACACATCATGAGTATCCTTATCGATAGATCGACGCGCGTCGTGGTGCAGGGGTTGACGGGACGAGAGGGCACGTTTCACGCCAAGGCCTGTGCGGAATATGGAACCAAGATTGTCGGCGGGGTGACTCCGGGAAAGGGTGGGACCACCCTTGAAGGCTGGCCCGTTTTCAATACCGTGCAAGAAGCGGTGGACAAAACCGGCGCAGATGCTTCGATGGTTTTTGTTCCTCCTGCCTTTGCCGCCGACGCCATCATGGAAGCTGCCGATGCCGAGATCGAACTGATCGTTGCGATCACCGAAGGGGTTCCCACGATGGATATGGTGCGTGCCTGGGAGTTCCTGCAGAATCGACGGGCGCGCCTGATTGGACCCAACTGCCCGGGCATCATCTCACCCGGCAAATCGAAGCTCGGCATTATGCCGGGGCATATTCATCGCGAGGGGCCGGTGGGAATCGTGTCCCGTTCGGGTACGCTTACCTATGAGGCGGTATTTCAACTCACGAACCGAAATTTCGGTCAGTCTACCGCCATTGGAATCGGAGGCGATCCGATCATCGGCACGAGCTTTGTCGATGCTTTGGAGCTGTTTAACAAGGATCCCCAAACTGAAATTGTGGTCATGATTGGAGAAATTGGCGGTCAGGCGGAAGAGACTGCAGCCGCCTATGTGAAAACGCACATGAAAAAGCCGGTGATTGGATTCATTGCCGGCCAGACAGCTCCGCCAGGACGCCGTATGGGGCATGCCGGAGCTATCATCTCCGGGGGTACGGGGACGGCCGCCGAGAAGATCAAAGCCATGGAAGGCGCCGGAATCAGGGTGACCCGTTCGCCGTCGGAAATTGGCGACATGGTGGTGAATGCGATGGGAGTGAAGGTCTAGGAACAAGGTCGGGGGACGAACGTCTGAGCTATGAAAACGCTGGAACGAACGCTTACCATAATCAAACCGGACGCAGTGCGCAAGAATGCAATCGGCAGCATTATCGAACAATTCGAGAAAAACAACTTCCGCATCTTGGCCATGAAGTTGCTCGAAATCTCGAAGCATCAGGCCGAGCAGTTTTATGCAGTCCACGCGCACCGGCCTTTTTACAACTCCTTGACCAATTTCATGTCGAGCGGACCCATCGTGGTGCTGGCTCTGGAGAAAGAGAACGCCATCCAGGATCTGCGCCAGCTCATGGGCTCGACGAATCCTGCCGATGCCGCCGAAGGAACCATCCGCAAGAAGTGGGCCAGCAGCATCGAGCAGAACGCCATCCACGGTTCGGATGCCGAAGAAACCGCCCGGTTTGAGCTAAGTTACTTTTTTGCGGGATTCGAATTGACAGGTTAGGTCGCTCGCAGCGGTTGCGAAGGGGCCGGAGGAAGCCTCCATGCCGTTGGTCCAAATCACGATGTTAAGCGGTCGAACCACCGAGCAAAAGCGCAAGGTCGCGCAGCGTATCACGGATGTGATGGTGGAAGAGGCGGGTGCTCGCCGCGAAGCGGTTGTCGTAACTTTTCACGAAGTGTCTCGGGAAAGTTATGCTTCCGCCGGGGTGTTGCTGGCGGATCAGACTCACTGACGGCACCACTCATCCCAGGGGTTCGTAGAGCTGGCCCTCGATCCGGTCTCCCAACTTGGGCAGCTCCTTTCTGGCGTAGCGAAGAAAGTGGGGCGCCGCGCGGTGGGCTTCAAGCGCAGCGTCGTCCTTGTATTGCTCGTAGATAAAGAAGCGGCGAGGGTCGGTCTTGTGCCGGTGAACCTGGTACAGCAGGCACCCGGCTTCTTTGCGAGACTCCTCGGTCAACTTCTGAAACACCTCCGCCACCTCTGCCTCATGACCGACTTTTGCCACCCACGTTACCGCCAGGACCACCATGCGAGACTCCGTTTAAGGTTTTGCCTGTGCTCTGGTTCTCGTTCCGCTGTACTCGTCGAGATGTCGCGCGAATTCATCGCTGAAGATCGTCTGTTCACGCTCTGGACCCGTGGAGATCACACCGATGCGGGTACCGGTCTCCTTCTCGAGAAACGCCAGATACTCGCGTGCCGCTTTGGGCAACTTCTCCAGTTTTGTGATTCCGTGGGTTGACCTCTGCCATCCCGGCAGCTTGCGATAAATACACTCGATCTTGGCGAATTCGCTGTCTTCTGCGGGTACTTCGTCGGTTGGTTTGCCGTCGAGTTTATAAGCCACGCAGATAGGAATCTCTGCCATCTCATCGAGCACATCCAGTTTGGTAACCACCAGCCAGGAGATCCCATTAATCATGCCAGCGTAACGCAACAGTGGCAAATCAATCCAACCACAACGTCGTGGGCGGCCGGTGACCGCGCCGAATTCGTTGCCGCGGGCCCGCAGCAGGTCGGCGGTGGCGTCCTTGATCTCGCTGGGGAACGGTCCCTCGCCCACCCGCGTGCAATAAGCCTTGGTGACACCGATCACAGTCTGAATGGCGGTAGGCGCCACGCCGGTGCCGATCACCGCCCCACCCGCGGTAGCGCTGGAGGAAGTCACGAAGGGATAAGTGCCGTGGTCGATGTCGAGCATGGTGCCCTGGGCGCCTTCGAATACGATGGAGTCGCCGCCGGCCAGCGCCTTATTCAACAGCAACGCCGTATCCGTAACAAAGGGGGCAACCTGCGCGGACGCGGCCGCATAATCGGTATACATCTTGTCGGGATCGAGCGGCTCGGAGTTAAACAGCGCATGCGCGATCATGTTCTTCTCGCGGCAGGCGTTATCGATATGGGTCTTGAGCAGCTTCAAATCCAAGAGGTCGGAAACCCGCAGGCCGCGCCGTCCCATCTTGTCTTCATAAGCTGGGCCGATGCCGCGGGAAGTGGTCCCGATCTTCACCCGCCCCGGCGCATTTTCCGAGGCCAGTTCGATCATCCGGTGATAGGGAAGGATGACATGCGCACGATTGCTGACAAACAGATTTCCTTCCGCTTTAATCCCGGCGTCTCGCAGGGTGGCCACTTCTTTCAGAAATGCCATGGGATCGAGCACCACGCCGTTGCCGATCACGCTGCAACAGCGGGGGCGCAGCACACCGCAGGGTACCAGCTGGAGAACGAATTTTTTTCCGTTCGTGATTACCGTATGGCCGGCGTTGTGCCCGCCGGCATAGCGCGCAACGATGGAAAATTTGTCCGAGAGCACGTCGACAATCTTGCCCTTGCCCTCGTCGCCCCACTGCGCCCCGACAATAACCGCGGTTTTCCCCTTCATCAAAACCGACCTCGTCCCCCGGTGTCGCGCGGCTGCCCCATGCCGCCCGCACACAATTTTTGGATGATGACCTGATTCGCTGAATTCCCGGATAAAGGCGGAGCAGAAGTGTACTTGGCATGATAACCTGCCGGGCTGAGCGTCGGCAATTCAGAGCAAGCTGTGCCCAGCGTCATCCTGGGCCACCCGCGTGCGTCCGGCGGCCCGTCAAGCCGGCAGGCCAAGACAGACGAAAGCCAGGGGAGATAGACTGATTGCATGCCCGAGTTGCCCGAAGTCGAAACCATCGCACGCGGGTTGGCCGGTTGCGTGGCGGGCGACGTGATCGATTCGGTATGGCTGGGAGCAAAACCTGAGCCTCTCAAATCTCGCGCGGTCGAGATCATCGATACTCTGGAATCGAAGCGCATCGCTCAAGTACGGCGCGTCGGCAAGCATTTGGTGTTCGACCTCGAACCGGGAGAGTCAAACTCGTTGCCTTTCCGCAAAGGGGGCGGCAAGCGAGCGAAGACAGGTGCGACCCGATCCGCGCCGGCGCAGTGGATTGTGCATTTGGGCATGACCGGACGCATCCTGGTCTGCCCGGCCGACCAGCCCGTCGCCAAGCATACGCACGCCATCGCCCGTCTGGCTTCGGGCCGAGAATTGAGATTCGTCGATCCCCGGCGGTTTGGCCGCTTAAGCGTTGCCCACGGATTTCGCGCCCCCGGTTCGGAGCCGCTGGAAGTGGAAGGGGAGAGCTTCGTGAAGCTTTTCCGAGGTCGCAAGACACCGATCAAGAGTGCTCTCCTGAATCAAAAGCTTCTCAGCGGTGTGGGCAATATTTATGCCGACGAATCTCTGTTCCGTGCCGCCATTCGACCGCGGCGCCGGGCAGCGTCGCTTAGCCGGGAAGAGCTGCGGCGACTTTATCGGGCCTTGCAGGAAGTCCTGCAGGAGGCGATTGCGCTCGGAGGATCTTCGGTTTCCGACTACGTGGACGCCGACGGCGACGAGGGCATGTTCCAGCTCGAACATCGGGTTTACGGTCGTGAAGGCCAGCCTTGCCTGGTTTGCAAGACTCCCATTCGGCGCCTGGTCATTGCCGGACGCTCCAGTCACTATTGTCCGCGCTGTCAACGATGAGATGGGCTGGGATTCGCCAGTAACGATTTAGCCCGGTCGCTGGCCATCGACAATGAGAAATCCGAGATGATAGCCTGGACACCTTCACCTATGCCCAACTACTCGATTGGCGTCGATCTTGGGGGCACCAACCTCCGCATTGCGGCGGTTGGCTGGCAAGGAAACTTACTCGAAAAAATTACTCTGGGCACGCCTGTGGCGCTCGGCCGCGATCGAGTCGTGCGCGATATGTGCGATGCCGTCGAGCGCGTGAAGGCTGAGTACCGCGGCCGGGGGGCAACCCGGGCGCTGTTCGGAAGTGATGCCGGCCTGTTTGGCGCGGCACGCTTAGCATGGCTTGACGCAGACCAGCCAAAGTCCGCCAAGGCCAGCTAGCCCTTATGGGTTGCGACGCTTCGCCAGACTGGGCTAGCGAACGGCCGCGCGTCCGGTAACCTTCTTGAAGGCCCTCAAAAACAGGTCGTTCTGTTCCGGGGTGCCGATGGTGACGCGAATCGCCGTCGGAGCTCCCCAGGCGTCCAAAGACCGAATGATCACACCCGCTTGTTGCATGTGTTGGGCAACCCGGGCGGCGTCTTCCTTCAATTCGCAGTAGAGGAAATTGGCCCAAGTGGGGGCAACCTCATATCCCAGCCCTGCCAGTTGCTCGATCAGCCTTTCGGCTTGGCGGGCGTTATTCTCGAGAGTCTTTTGGATGTGGGATTGGTCCTCGAGCGCGGCTACAGCCGCTGCTTGCGCCAGCCCGGAAACCGAAAAGGTGGTGCGCCTGCGCTCCACATGCGACATCAATTCCGCCGGACCGATACCGTAGCCAACCCGAATTCCCGCCAGGCCGTGCACCTTAGAAAAAGTACGGAGCACCACTAGCTTGCGCCCTTGTTTTACCCAGTCGATGGCACGGGAATAATCGATGCCTCGGAGCCTGGCAAAGTGCTCGGCAAAATCGTAATACGCCTCATCGAGCACTGCCGTGACATGATCGGGGAGCTTGTTCAAGAAATGGTCGATAACGGAGGCGGTCTGGATCGTCCCGGTAGGATTGTTGGGATTGGAAAGAAAGACGATGCGGGTGTCGCGGTTCACCGCTTCGAGGATGGCGTCGAGGTCAAAGCCGTCCTCACGCATCGCGGTCTGGATAATCCTGCCACCAGCAGCTTGGGTTGCCATCGGGTAAATGATGAAAGAGCGCTCACTGGTAATTGCGTTTAGCCCGGATGCCAGCAGGGTGCGCGCGATCACACCCAGCAATCCGGTCGAACCCGCGGCCGGTACGATGTTCTCCGGGCCGATCTCGTGAAATTCCGCCAATTTGTCGCGCAGCTCGCTGACATCATTATCGGGATAAAGATGCGTTTCGCCGAGAACCCTCCGCATAGCTGCGAGCGCCTTCGGTGAGGGCCCGAAAGGGTTCTCGTTTGAAGCCAACTTGATCGCTTCCACGCCGTTCTCCTGTTGTGCCTGGTGCTATACCTGCCCAGGTGGCACACATGTGCAAGCCGGCCAGTCTAGAACTTAGACATCTTTACCACGCCCCACGGAGAGTGTCACCTGACCTGCTGTTGCCGATTGGTGGGTGTTTTGAGTTCGGCGATGGCTATTTGGCCGCGGACTTGAGGCGCGCGACTTCTTGGGCGGTGAGATAGCGGAACTTTCCCGGATGTACATCGAGCTCTAAAGGGCCGTAGCGTACCCGCTTGATCTTTTCCACGTGATGGCCGATCTCTTCGAACATGCGGCGAATTTGGCGGTTCTTGCCCTCAATCAGGGTCACTTCGTACCATGGGTTGGCCGCGGGATGAAGAAGACGAATCTTGGCCGGGGCGGTCTTGACCCGCTTTCCGCGCTCCGAGGGGATGGAAATACCTTCGCGCAACCGCGCCAGTGCGGTTGCGGTAGGAGAACCGGCTACCTTGACCAGGTAGGTTTTGGGGACCGAGCCGGCTTTCATGAGGCGGCTCGCCAGTTCACCGTCGTTGGTCAACACCAGCAAGCCCTCGCTTGAGTAATCCAGGCGTCCAACGGGGTACACCCGAGCGCCCACCCTGGGCAAGAGATCGATGACGGTGGGGCGGTTCTCGGGATCGCGCAGGGTGGTGACACAGCCTTTCGGCTTATTCATCAAGAGGTATACCCGGTGCTCGGGCCCGCGTAGCAGTTTGCCCTTCACGCGAATGTGATCCTGGGCGGGATCGGCCTTGCTGCCCAGCTCCGTAATCTGGTGGCCGTTGACCGTAACCAGTCCGTTGCGGATCAGCTCTTCGGCTCCGCGGCGGGAGGCAATTCCGGCGGCAGCAATGATCTTCTGCAGACGCTCAGCAGGCATGGGAATCGTCCTACTCGGCGACAAGATCGAATCCAGGCTTACGCCGCAGAGTCGTCTTCTCCCGCAATCGGCTCCCCAGCTGGCTCCTCGACCGCGCTCGACAACGGCACAGGATCCGACGGCTGCGAGATTAGTTCGGTCGGCCCGGCATCGGATCCCGCACCACTGGCCGCGGACTTGGTCTCGAGAGGCAGTTCGCTGTCGAAAGATTCCGCTACAAGCTTCTCGAACTCCTCCATACTGGGGAGTTCGCCGACATCATTGAGACCGAAACGGAGCAGGAATTCCTTCGTGGTCTTATACAGAATGGGCCGGCCAATCACAGCCTTGCGGCCTGAGGGGCCGATCAACTTGCGATCGAGCAGCGTGGCGATGACACCGCTGGAGTCCACGCCGCGAATCTCGCTGATTTCCGGAACCGTGACGGGCTGCTTGTAAGCAATGACCGCCAGGGTTTCAAGCGCAGGCAGCGACAGCCGAATCGGGGGTTTCAAGCTCTTGGCGAAGGCGCTCACGACGTCGTGCTGTTCGGGTTTGGTAGACATGCGATAACCGCCAGCCACCTGCCGTACTTCGATCCCGTGGTCGGGAGCGCTGTAATCGCGGATAAGTTCCTCGAGGACCGCGCGCACTTGCGACCGCACTTCGACGTCGTTGGCCGCATCCTCGGCGAGAGAGGGCGTCTTGATCAGTTGGAATATGTGGTCTAGAGTAATCGGCGTTTCCGCCGCGTAAATAATGGCTTCGACTTTGGCTTTAAGGCTCATGGGTGCGATTTCATTCTTTGATCCCTGCTCCGCGCGTCAAAGGGTCGGTGGTTTCGCAGATCCGCTACCTCCAATCGTCTCTTACGGCTGCCGGTTCTCCGCTAAGGGATTCAAAGCCCACATGCTTACGGATCAATATCTCGCCAAAGATACGCTCCTGGCGCAGCTGAACGGCCTGCAGGCGCACCAACTCCAGCAAGGCAAGAAACATGCATACCAGCATCTGCGGCGATTGAATGTTGCGCAACAACTGCTTC
>DATJVZ010000129.1:0-8986 GCA_035501575.1 Terriglobales bacterium
GAATCTGAATGTCAAAGGCTTGGCTCAGGGAATCCTGAGTAAGCAAGTGAATGCCAGTTGGGGAACATTCTTCAGGATGCTGGATTGGAAGGCTGAGAGTGCTGTCAATCGAGAAATAGAGTATGTCCCCTGTCAGTACACATCGCAAGATTGTCCTAGGTGTGGCAATCGAGAAAAGAAATTGCTGTCGCAAAGAGAACACAAATGCTCAGTGTGTGGGTATAGAACGCACAGAGATACCGCGGCGGCACAAAGCATCTTGGCTCGGATAGAGCCATCAGGCACTAACGTAGGAGAAGGAATTCCATGCGTAGCCTGAGAAGTGTCACGTACACAAAAGGTTGCCTGCGAAGGCAACCCAGGAATCCGCGCTCCTCAGGGCGGGGAGGATGTCAACGTGTCAGCCAATAAAGACAGCAAGACACTGCTTTTGCTCAAGCCCCGGGGTTTCTGCGCCGGTGTGGTGCGGGCTATCGACATTGTCCGCATCGCCCTAGAGGCATTTGGTCCGCCTATCTACGTCCGCAAAGAGATCGTCCACAATCGGTTTGTGGTCGAGGAGCTCCAGGCGAAAGGAGCCGTTTTCGTAGATAGCGTCGACGAGGTTCCCAACGGTGAGCGGGTTATCTACAGCGCCCACGGAGTTTCACCCGAGGTGCGGGAGGCCAGTAAAGCGCGCAACCTGCGTGTGATCGATGCTACCTGCCCCTTGGTCACCAAGGTTCACGTCGAAGCGGTTAAGTTTGCCAAAGAGGGCTACTCGTTGATCTTGATCGGTCACCGGGCTCACGATGAGGTCATCGGAACCCTGGGCGAGGCACCGCTCGTCACCCAGGTTGTGGGATCGCCCGAGCAGGTCGAGAGGCTCACGGTTGCCGATCCCAATCGGGTTGCTTACCTGACCCAAACCACTTTGAGTTTGGAAGAGACCAAAGACATAATTGCGGCCCTACGCAAGAAGTTCCCTCATATTCAAGGACCTGCGGCCCAAGATATTTGCTATGCCACGGAAAACCGCCAGGTGGCCGTGAAACAAGTAGCCTCCGAGGCCGACCTGTTGCTCGTCGTCGGTTCCGATAACAGCTCTAATTCCAACCGTTTAGTAGAAGTTGCGCGTAATTTAGGCACGCGGTCGCATCTAATTGACAGCTATCGGAACATCCAACCCGAGTGGTTGGAAGGAGTGAACACCCTTGCCCTTACGGCGGGTGCGTCTGCTCCGGAATGTCTGGTGGAAGAGGTTTTGAAGTTTCTCGGCACCGAGGGATTTGACCACGTGAAGGAAGTGGAAGTCATGCCCGAAAATGTGCGCTTCGGCTTACCTCCCGAAATCGTAGAGGCCATCGGCCAGCAACCGCGACCGGCGTTGGCCGAATGACACCTATGGACGATACCTCCCCTATTCCAGCGTTTGCTCCCGAGTTGCGCTTCGGAAAGATCGATGATCTTCCCGGGCGTGCTTCCGCGGCCATTGGAGCGGCCCGCAAGGTTCTGCTTTCCGAGCAGTATGAAGAAGGCTACTGGTGTGGTGAACTCGAAGCCGATACTACTCTCGAGTCCGATTACATCCTGCTCCACACTCTGCTCGGCACGGTCGATCGCGAGCGCTTCGAGAAGTGTGCCAACTATATCTTGCGCCACCAGAAGGAAGACGGGGGGTGGAGCATCTATGCCGAAGGCCCCTCGAATGTGAGTGCGTCGGTTAAGGCGTATTTCGCGCTCAAGCTAGCGGGGTATCGGCCAGAGCACCCGGCGATGGTGCGCGCCCGCGGCAAGATTCTTGAGCTCGGCGGCGTCACCGAGGTGAATACCTTCACCAAGATTTATCTTTGTTTTCTCGGGCAATACGACTATGACGCCGTACCCGCCGTTCCTCCCGAGATTGTTCTGTTCCCCAAATGGTTTTGGTTCAATCTTTACGAAATCTCCTCCTGGTCTCGGGCGATTCTGGTACCGCTGTCGGTTTGTTATGCCAAAAAGCCATTCAAAAAGATTCCGGAGGAGATGGGCATTGACGAGCTTTTCCTTGGGGGCCGGCAAAAGTCGCGGATGCGCTTGCACTGGTCGAAGCGGCTCGTGTCTTGGCGAAACTTCTTCCTTGTTTTGGATCGCCTGGTGCATTGGTTTGAGGCAGTTCATATTCGTCCTCTGCGCTCGATCGCGTTAAGCCAGGCGGAGCGCTGGATGCTCGAACGTTTCGAGATGAGCGACGGGTTAGGCGCAATTTATCCCGGCATCCTGAATTCCATCATCGCGCTGCGTTGCCTGGGATATTCGCTCGATGATCCCCAGGTTATTCGTGCTTTGGATGAATTTGAAAAGCTGGGCATCGAGGAAGGCGATACCTTCCGCATGCAGCCCACGAAATCGCCGGTTTGGGACACCGCCTACGCCCTCTTTGCCCTGGGCGAGAGCGGCCTGGCGGCCAATGATCCGCGCATGATCAAGGCCACAGACTGGATTTTGCAAAAGCAGGTTCGTTCGATCGGCGATTGGAAGGTGAAGAACAGGAAAGGGCACCCGGGCGGCTGGTACTTCGAATTCAACAACGAGTTTTACCCCGACATCGATGACAGCGCCATGGTGTGCCTGGCTCTTTGCCAGGTCGAGCACCCTAACGGGCGCTATCAGCGCGAGTCGGTGCAGCGAGCCATCGATTGGATCCTTTCCATGCAGTCGAGAAACGGCGGTTGGGCTTCCTTCGATAAGAACAACGACAAGATGGTGTTTCAGAACATTCCCTTTGCCGATCACAATGCCATGCTGGATCCGCCGACGGTGGATATTACCGGCCGAATTCTCGAGATGCTGGCTGCCTACGGGTACAGTCCGAGCCATCCGGCGGTAAAGAAGGCCATTCGGTTCATTCGCGACGAGCAAGAGGCGGATGGGTCCTGGTTCGGCCGCTGGGGGGTCAATTACATCTACGGGACGATGCTGGTGCTGCGCGGGCTCGAGGCGATGGGCGTCGATTCGCACGAGCCGTACATCCAGCAGGCGGCCGAATGGCTGCGAATGGTTCAAAACGGGGATGGCGGCTGGGGCGAGACCTGTGGATCTTACGATGATCCGACGCTCAAAGGCGTGGGGCCAAGCACACCGTCCCAGACGGCTTGGGCGGTCCTCGGCTTGCTCGCGGCGGGCGACATCCGCAGTGACTGTGTGGCCCGTGGCATTGCCTATTTGCTGCGCACGCAAACCCCGGATGGTTCCTGGGACGAGCCGTATTACTCGGGCACGGGCTTTCCGCGGGTGTTTTATCTGAGCTATCACATGTACCGGCAGTATTTCCCGTTGCTCGCGCTGACAACCTATCAGAAGGCCATGACGCGGAATGGACAAGTTACGAATCGACGGGCTTAGCATTGGGTTTTAGCAGTCGGTTCCAGCCCGCCGCCGTGGCCGGCTGCAGAAATCTGGAGAGCAATCCGATGGCAGTGCCTATTTCGCAAGCGTGGACCGTGACCACCTACGTCCTGAAACAGAAGCTCAAGGGACGCAAGCGGTATCCGCTGGTGCTCATGCTGGAGCCGTTGTTCCGCTGCAACCTGGCCTGTGCCGGATGTGGCAAGATCCAGTATCCGGCGCATGTGCTGAAGATGCAGCTCACGCCGGAGGAGTGTTTTCGCGCGGTCGAGGAATGTGGCGCGCCCACCGTGGCCATCCCGGGCGGTGAGCCGCTGCTGCACCCGCAGATTAGGGAAATCGTCGCCGGCATGGTCGCGCGCAAAAAGTACGTCTACTTGTGTACCAATGCGCTGCTGCTCAAGCAGAAGATTGACCTGTTCGAGCCCAGCAAATATCTGACGTTTTCCGTCCACATGGACGGGCAACGCGAAGCCCATGATTTCTCGGTATGCTTGGAAGGCGGCTACGACAAAGCCGTCGAAGGCATCAAGCAAGCCTTGGCGCGCGGGTTCCGCGTCACCACCAACACGACTCTTTTCGACGGAGCCGACGCGAAGAGCGTGCGCTCGTTCTTTGACGAAATGATGGAACTCGGGGTGGAAGGCATGATGCTTTCCCCGGGTTACTCGTATGAGAAAGCTCCGGACCAGAGTCATTTTCTCGGACGGGCCCGTACGCGGCGACTTTTTCGCGCCATCTTGTCGAACCGCAAGCCGAGCTGGCGGTTCAATATGTCGCCCTTATTTCTCGAGTTTCTGATGGGTCGCCGCGACTATCCCTGTACCCCCTGGGGCATGCCAACCTTCAATGTTTTCGGTTGGCAGAAGCCCTGCTACCTGCTGCAGGACGGATACTGCGATCGCTTTGAGGAATTGTTGGCTACCACGGAGTGGGAGAAGTATGGAACCGAATCCGGCAATCCAAAATGCGCGAATTGCATGGTGCACAGCGGCTACGAAGCTTCGGCCGTGAATGATACCTTCAGTTCTTTGGGCGGCGTTTGGCGCACGGCACGCGCCCTATTTGCCGGCGCCTACCGGGATCGCTCGGCGCTTTCCCTGCTCGAGGAGCCGGTGCGCGCCCTGCATTCGGTTCCTCCTCTTGTCCAGATCAAAACCCCTACCACTGAGGAGACTGCCGTTTGAGTGGAAGAGAATCAGGTCGAGTGGGCTCGAATCCTCCTGGCCCGGAAGCCGATCCAGACACGCTCGAAGTCGTGTCGGGATCCGAGCACCAGAACCTAGAAGGCTCGGTCGCTAAGCTCGGAAGCCCCGAGGAACTTCATCGGGTACTCGACCAGGCATTCGATTATCGCGGCGATATACGGATCACCCGTAAAGACGGCAGCCAGATCGAAGGCTATGTCTTCGACCGCCGGACGGGAAAGTCTCTGGCGGACTCTTACCTGCGTTTGCTGCCGAAGGATGGCGGTCCGAGAGTGTCGATTGGTTACGATGAGATCAAAGGGTTGGCATTCACCGGGCGCGATATGGCCGCCGGCAAGGGCTGGGAAACCTGGGTGGCACATTATTGGGAGAAAAAGGCTGCGGGGGAAAAGAACATTTCCCTCGCGCCGGAAAAACTTGAGTAGAAGGTACTGGCGCGTGGCGAGCCGCTCAGGGCTGGTATGAAGGCCTTCGTCACTGGCGCGACCGGGTTCGTGGGCAGCCACGTGGCCCAGGCGCTTTCCGAGCAAGGGGCTGAGCTCAGGCTTCTGGTGCGCCCCTCGAGCGATCAGAGAAATATTGAGAGTCTCCCGGGGGAACGCGTGGTCGGCGATTTGCGCGAGCCCGAAAAGCTCGGGCCGGCCATCGCCGGATGCGAAGTTATTTTTCACGTCGCCGCGGACTATCGCCTGTGGGTGCGGGACCCGGAGGAGATGTACCGGTCGAATGTTGACGGGACTAGGGCGATTCTGAACGCCGCCGCGAAGAATCAAGTTAGGCGGGTGGTGTACACCTCGAGCGTGGCCACCATGGGATTTCGTTCGAACGGCCAGTCGGTGGATGAGAATTCGCCGGTTTCGCTCGACCAGATGATCGGCCCCTATAAGCGATCGAAGTTTATGGCCGAACAACTCGCGATCCAAGCCGGGCGAGGCCAGTTGGACGTGGTGGTGGTGAATCCCAGCACTCCGGTAGGCGAGCGAGACATCAAACCGACGCCGACGGGACGCATTATCGTGGATTTCCTTAAAAAGAAATTTCCTGCCTATCTCGATACCGGGCTCAATTTGGTGGACGTGAGAGAATGCGCGCTCGGCCATCTTGCCGCCTTCGAGAAGGGAAGAAGCGGAGAGCGCTACATCTTGG
Source organism: Terriglobales bacterium (assembly GCA_035501575.1). Classification (GTDB taxonomy): domain Bacteria; phylum Acidobacteriota; class Terriglobia; order Terriglobales; family Acidobacteriaceae; genus JAFAGX01. Next base: position 5,721 of record DATJVZ010000129.1, read on the forward strand.
GAGGCGAGAACCTGACTTTGAAGCAGATTCTCGACCGACTGGCCGAAATCACCGGACTACCCTCTCCCCAAGTGCGGGTTCCCTACGTCGTAGCTCTTGCCGCCGGAGTGGTGGATGAACTGGTGACAGGCAGAGTCTTGGGCCGCGAACCGCGGGCCACGGTCGATGCCGTGCGCATGAGCCGTAAGAAAATGTTTGTTAGCACGGCCAAAGCCGAGGCCGAACTGGGATGGAAACCGGCTTCTGTCGAAGATGCTCTCCGACGAGCGGTGGACTGGTTTCGCAGGAACGGATTCGTTTAGCTGGTCCGGACAGCGACCGTCAGGGCGCACCCGCTGGCAAGGGAGCGTTAGACTTTAAGGACTTGTTGAGCAAAGCGAAGATCGCAATCGTGGCCGCCATCGAGCGGGAAATATGGCCCCTGGTGAAAAACTGGCCGCGAAGGGAAACCAGTTTTGCCGGCCGCTGGTATCGGTTCTTTGAGCGGGAAGATGCCGTCGTGGTTTGCGGAGGAATTGGCGCGGAAGCGGCCCGCCGCGCCACCGAGGCCATCATCGAGCTCTATCGGCCGACGCTCGTCATATCTGCCGGTTTTGCAGGAGGCTTGGACCCGGCTTTGGCGACAGGCGTGGCCTTGCGACCGCGGCTCATCCTCAACGGGGGGGATGGTAGTCGGACCGATGCCGGAATCGGCGAAGGGGTGCTCATCAGTTTTCCCCATGTGGCCAGTCCCGAGCAAAAAGCCAAATTGCGCAAGGCCTACGCGGCTCAGGCGGTCGACATGGAAGCCTCTGCGGTGGCCCAGAGCGCCCAGGCACACGGAGTGAGATTCACGGCCTGTAAGGTCATCTTCGACACCAGCGGCACGTCTCTCCCGCCGTTTGAGCTCTTTGTCGGGCACGACGGCAAGTTTCATGTCCTGAACTTTCTAGGCTATGTGGCGCTGCGGCCGTGGTTGTGGTGGAAGGTCGGACGATGGGCGGGGGAAGCGAAGAGGGCTGCGACTAACCTGTGCGCAGCTCTGGCCGAGATGTGCGCCGAGAAAGTGCCAGGTAGCGAATTCCAGACGATTCCGATATGAGACACTCCATGGTGGTCGCCGAAGGCTCCAAGCTCGAGATGCTGCCCGAAACCATTCCCACCACCATGCAAGCAGCCGTCTACCGGGGCGTCAATGACGTTCGGGTGGAATCGGTGCCCGTACCCCGGATTGGTCCTCACGAACTGCTGGTGCGCGTGCACACCTGCGGGATCTGCGGCACGGACCTGAAAAAGATTGCCACCGGCTCGCACTCAGCGCCGCGCATCTTCGGGCACGAGATCTCGGGCGTGGTTGCCTCCGTCGGGGCTGAAGTGTCGGACTTTCGTCGCGGAGATCGGGTGGTAGTCTTTCACCACATTCCCTGTGGCCAGTGTTTTTACTGTTACCACAAGACATTTGCCCAATGTGCGGCCTATAAGAAGGTCGGTACCACGGCAGGGTTCGAAGCAGCCGGAGGCGGATTCGCCGAATACGTGCGAGTCATGGATTGGATTGTTCGCCGGGGCACGGTGCGAATCCCAGATGGCGTGTCCTTCGAACAGGCTTCGTTTCTCGAACCCCTCAACACTTGCATGAAGGGAGTCGACAGGCTGCAAGTCTTGCCGGGGGAGAAGGTTCTGGTGATGGGGCAGGGACCCATCGGTATCATGTTGAGTTGGTTGGCACAACGAGCCGGAGCATACGTCATCACTTCCGATTTGTATGCCCAGAGGCTTACAATAGCTTCAACCTTTGGTATAGAGAATGGGATCGATGCCTCCCGCACCGACACGATGCAAGCGGTGCGAGAGCGTACGGAAGGACGTGGTGCTGACGCGGCTATTGTTGCCGTAGGAGGTAACGGTCTCATCCGAACGGCCCTGGAGGTTGTGCGCCCGGGGGGTCGGGTGTTGTTGTTCGCGCAGACGGCCAAAGGCGAGGTCACGCTCGACCCAGCTGAGGTGTGTGTACAGGAAAAAACTCTGCTAGGGTCTTATAGCGCTTCGGTCGCGCTTCAGGAGGAGTCGGTACGGTTTGTAATGAACCGCGAGATCGATTTGGAACGACTGATCAGCCACCGTTTTCCCTTATCCAGCAGTGTAGAAGCCTTCGAGTTAGCTGCCCATCCAGGACCAGATTCGATGAAAATTGTGATCCAACCGAGCAGCGGCTGGGGAGGATGTAGCGAGTGAACGGAAAGATGACTGCAGCCGTCCTCTATGGTAAGGAGGACCTTAAGATTGAAAAGGTCCCCATCCCTAGGCTGCGGGATGGCGAAGTGTTGGTTAAAGTCCAGGTCGCGCTGACCTGCGGCACTGATCTTAAGGTGTATCAGAGAGGCTATCACGCACGCATGATCGTCCCGCCGGCGTTGTTTGGACACGAACTGGCGGGAGTGATTGAGGAACTGGGACCCAACGTGCGGAACTTCCGGCGCGGAACCCGGGTTGTGGCTTTGAACTCGGCCCCATGCCAGATGTGCTTCTACTGTTCCCGCCATCAGGAAAATCTTTGCGACGACCTGCTGTTCAACAATGGCGCCTACGCCGAGTACATTCGCATTCCGCGCCGCATCGTGGAATGCAATATGCTGGCCATTCCCCCCGACGTGAGTTTCGAGGAAGCCGCCATGGTAGAGCCCCTGGCGTGTGTTCTCCGCGGCTTGCACGAGACGGGAGTGGAAATTGGGGATACGGTCGTGGTTATCGGCGGTGGACCGATCGGCCTGATGTTCATCCAAGTGGCGAACGCCGTGGGTTGCAAGGTGATTGCGGTAGTTAAGCGGGATTCTCAGGTCACCGCCGCCCGGCACATGGGCGCTCAGGAGGTGGTCGAGATCACCAAAGTAAAGGATCCGGTCGAGGCCGTTCGCTTACTGTCGCCGGAAAAGCGCGGCGGCGACGTGGTGATCGAAGCGGTGGGTCGGCCCGAGGCCTGGGAGTGGGCTATTGATATGGTGCGCAAAGGTGGCACGGTCAACTTCTTTGGAGGATGCGCCAACGGCACGAAGGCGCAGTTGGATACGGCTCGTCTGCACTATTCGGAAATTACCCTCAAAGCCACCTTTCATCACACCCCGGAGATGGTGCGCAAGGCTTTCGCGCTCATTGCGGAGAAGAAAATCCGATCGACGGATTACATCACCGGGGAAGCGCCGCTTTCCCGTCTGCAACACGTTCTTCGCCATATGCTGAACCGGAACGGCGACATCAAGACTGCCATCATACCCGGCCACTAGATCCGG
>DATJVZ010000130.1:0-3950 GCA_035501575.1 Terriglobales bacterium
CCTAGAATTCCTACCAGTAGGCCAGTGGCTTAGCTGGTGCTCGCAGGAGGGTCTATGGGAGAGGGCTTATTTTCGCCGCTGCACATACTGCTGATTGTGGGCATTGCCCTCTTACTGTTTGGCCCCAGCAAGTTTGCCGCGCTCGGAAAGGGCCTAGGGGAAGGCATCCGGAATTTTCGTTCGGCGATGAAAGAAGGCGAAAAGGAACCGGACAAAAAGTCGTGAGGATCCCGAGGACTGTGGGCGAAACCCCATCCTTACGTCCGCGCTAGGCGGACGTTCCGCGATGGAGATCGCGTTCCCTTCCCTCCGCAAATTCTGCGAATTGCCCTTTATTTGCCGTATTGTTCTGCCGCCTTGGAAATCCAAGAACCGGCCTTAGCAAGGTCTTGCGAATTCATGACCGGTCGCAGCGAAATCTTGGCGTTGAAAGCCAAAAACCAAGGCTCAGCGACCGCGGGAATCTGCGACGTATCTTTCAGGTCGAATACAATCGAACACGAGCGATTGCCTTCGTCATCGGCCAAAAAATAGGCCGCTTCCGGCTTGAGGTCGGCGACGATTCGTTCGACGGTTGAACCTAGGGTTCCGGCCTTGGCAGCGGCATTTCCGGCTTCCACGGGAACCGATACTCTCAGCAACATTCGCATGGGGATTTCCTCCTGTTCGGCAAAGCCTGCGTATTATATACGAGCTTTTTTACTGGAAAGGGCGACGATTGCCGCCGAAGCGGGCTGCGGACTACTTTTTCTGATTCTGAATCAGCACCAAATCCGAGGGCGAGTCCCCGCGAATCAACGCCAGACTCTTGCCATCCGGTGACCACTGATAGGAGTAGATTCGCAGCGCGCTGAAGCTGGTGAGTTGACGGCCGGCACCGCCATCGAGCGGCTGCAGCCAGAGATTGTCCGCGCCTTTTTCTCGGACAGGGTACACAATGCCTTTGCCGTCCGGGCTGAATTGCAGCCGTCCGCTGTGGCGCACGTCATAGTCGAGCGTGCGCAATATTTCCCCAGAATCGAGAGATACGAGGCAGATGTTGGGCCGCTCAACCTTGAAGTCATAGGTGCCAATCACAGCCGTTTTGCCGTCGCGGGCGATGTCGAAACCGCCGTTGGCCTCAACGAACGCACCGGTTACGGCTTTCGGCTTCCCGCCATCGATGGGCACCTTTTTGAGGGCTTTCGCGGGCATGTCGAGGTAGAAAACCGTCTTCCCATCTGGGGAGCACTTGGGGAACTCGTCGTCGTTGCCGTCGCTAAGACGGAGCAATCCGCTGCCATTGGCCTCACTGCGCCAAATGTTGACCGATACGGTTTTCAAAACACCGCGGGCGACCACGACATGGCCATCGCTGCAACCGTAAGGCTCAAATGCCGACGACTCCTTATCGGAGGTGATTGCGCCCTTGACTGTGCCATCGGTAGCAACGAACTGGATGTCGGGTACGTGCTCGGCCAAAAGGCTTCCGTCACTGGCCCAGGAAATCGCGGTCATGGGATCTCCGGAAGTGACCTGTTTCATGGCGGAAGAATCGGGCTTCTCACCGGAGGCGAGATAGATATCGCGCACCGGCATCTGCATGACGGTTGCGATGGTGGCCCCGTCGGAGGAGAGGCTCAGCCTCAAGTAATCGTTGGTGTCGGCGGTTACGGCACGCAAGATGCCATCGGGAAGCGTGACGAGTCCGACCTGCTGGCGAACGAAGTTGGTTTCTTGGGTTGAGAAGGTCACAGCCAGCGCCCTTCCGTCGGGCAGCCATGCCATATCGCCCAGCTGTGTATAGGCGGGTCTGGAAATTACCTTGAGGTTGCCGGTCTTCGGATCGAGCAAAACAATGGCGTTAAGGCTCTCGCCGCTCTGTTCATGCATCACTGCAGCAATCGATTTGCCGTCTGGTGACCAGGATAAGGCTCCGAGGGCCTTGGTCACGGAGTCGACAAAAACCCTCTTTTCATCGCTGCCGTCGGCCTGGGCAACGAGCACATAGTACTTGTTGGGCTCGGGGTCATTGGCGCGGGCAAAAACCAAGTGCTGCCCGTCCGGAGAAAAGCTGACGTTGGTGTCGATATCCCGGACCAGCAGTTGGGAAGTCCCACCCAACACAGGTGTACGGTACAGATCGAATTCCAGCGAGGCAGGTCCGCTCGCCATTTTCGTATGCGAATAGTAAATATGACTGCCGTCGGGAGAGAAGCGCAAGGCAAGATACCGCACACGCTGCGGAGTAACAATCTGCACGTTGCTTTCGCTGGCGAGATGCCGCAGCCAGAGCGACTCATTTCCCTCGTTATCGATGACGTATGCAATGTACTTGCCGTCGGGAGACATCGCCCCGATCCGGGCTTTGTGGGTACCGTTGATCTTCGTGACCTTGATGCTTTGAAAGGGCAGGCCGCGGGTCGCGAAAAACAGGCTGTAAACCCCCAAAACAGCGGCGGCCACCAGCAACGCGGCCACGGTCACGATCATTCCCCGGTGGGTTTTGTGCTGTCGAGTCGTGGCGGCCACCGCCGAGCCACTCGAGGCTTGTTCAGTTTGGGCTGCGACTGAGCTCGACCCGGGAACCGCCCCGGAATCGGCTCGTCCCGCTCCAGATTCACTATCGCGCTTCAGGCGCTTGAGGTCGCTGCGGAGTTCAGCCGCCGATTGGTAGCGCAGTTCCCGATCCTTCTCCATCGCCTTGCTGATGATGTCTTCAAGCTTCGGCGGAAGACCGGGATTCAAACGCAGCGGCGAAACCGGGGCCCGATTGAGAATGCCGTCGAACAGGGTCGCCGAAGTGTCGCCGAGAAAGGGCAACGCACCGGTAGCCATTTCGTACATCACGGTGCCGAAAGAAAAAAGATCGGTACGCGCGTCGAGTTCCTTGCCCTTGGCCTGCTCCGGCGACATATAGGCTACCGTTCCGACGGCTGTGCCCGGGCTCGTCAGATACTCCATTTCCACCGCGGTGGCGGCGGTTGCCGATCCGGCTCTCTCAGGCGGTCGAACTTTGGCCAGTCCGAAATCGAGGATCTTGGCATGAGCGCGCTTGGTCACAAAAATGTTGGCCGGCTTGATGTCGCGGTGGACGATGCCCTCGGTGTGCGCAGCATCCAGCGCATCCGCAATTTCAATCGCTAAAGCGAGCAGAGTCTCAGTCTCTAGCGGCTGGCCAGCGATGCGGTGCTTCAAGGTAAGGCCGTCGAGAAACTCCATGACGATGAAGGTCTGGCCGTCCTGTTCGTCGATCTCATGAATGGTGCAGATATTAGGATGGTTGAGCGCGGATGCTGCTTTGGCCTCCCTGCGGAACCGACTCAAGGCTTGCGGATCTTTCGCCACGTCGTCGGGCAGGAACTTCACGGCCACAAATCGGTCAAGTTTCGTGTCTACCGCTTTGTATACGATGCCCATGCCACCACCGCCTAGCTTCTCGATGATGCGGTAGTGCGAGATGGTCTGACCAATCATGGGCTCACGCCGCCTGAAGAAAGCCTTATCTTAAGGACGCCGTCTAGGCGAGTCAACGAAAGCCACGGACGGGTGCTGGGTCAGTTTGATTTGCACACATCTCACATCGATTCTGAATCCGTGGCATCATGGCATTATGTCAAAAGCAACGGGCCGCAAGCTTGATTTCGCGGAACGCGCCCTCAGAACCGTTGAACGCGCCATTGGGGAGCATTTAGACGGGACCGCGCTCGATCCTCCCGAGCGGGATCAGCGCAACCCGCGTGCCGTCGCAATCGGTAGGAAAGGCGGGAAGAAAGGTGGCCCCGCTAGAGCAAGGAAGCTGTCTCCTGATGAGCGCAAAAGAATAGCCCAGGGTGCGGCAAAAGCACGCTGGGCCACCCGAACAGTTAAAAGAACAGGGCCGGAGAAACATGGAAGCGAGCACTCAGACGCTTAATATGCTCCTTCGTTAGTTCTCGCTTCCCGCTAAGTACCTCAGAGGCAACACTAGC
>DATJVZ010000131.1:0-7734 GCA_035501575.1 Terriglobales bacterium
TGGCGTTTTGCCTCGCATTCTGAATAGCAACCTGTCCACTTCGCTCCCGGAATTCGATGATGTGCCCCAGCAGTCAGGGTGCTGCGAATCTCCTTTTTATAAATCAACTGCTTAATCGTCGGGAAACTGATCCCCAACTGCTAGGCGGGGTCCCGCAGCTGCAGCATCGCTTCGTTCTTCCGTGGGGATGCGCTTTTCTTGGGCATCGGAGGGGCATCGTACCGCCAGTACTGGGTGTGGTCATTCCTCGAAGTTCCGGCAGTAGCGCAACTCCAAGAGCCGGACAACACTTATAATCGTATACTTTAATACATCAAAACCGTATTTGATGTACACTCCAGATCTACCGGGCTGTAATTAGAGGTGCGAGTCACATTCTAGCGAAGGCTGCGGGGTCATCTCGCAGGCACGTCTCACCACCGATTTCATGTTGCATTGGGCTTCGCTTGTTGTCGCTTAAATAGGACATAGGTTCTTTAGCAGGACCACGTCGAGACGAATTATTAGGAAAGGCAATCCATCGTGAAACGCTCTGACCGCTCGCAGATCCTCTTCCGATACGGGAGGCAATGGAAAACTCTGACCCGCGCCGACTACATTCCAACCGCTACCTCACGGCGGCTCGCCCAACCCTTGTTGCTGTTTTTGTGGCTTGCGATGGGGACGTTCTCGGCGTGGGCTCAACCGGGAGCGAGCCTTTCCGGCGTCGTGACGGACCAAACCGGCGCAACCCTTCCCGATGTCGCGGTGACAATCAAGAACGTCGATACAGGTGAAACGCGAACGATCACAACCGACGGCGGGGGGCACTATCAGGCACTCGCCCTGCCCCCGGGGCGCTTCGTGATTCGTGCGGCAAAACGAGGGTTCACCGATGAAACGCGCACCGGAATCAGCTTGGCGGTTGCCCAGGACGCCACGGTCGATATTAAGATGCAGCGAAGCACCCCCGACGCCTGCGCGAGCGGCCACGAGTTCGCCACCACCGATTGCACGCTGACGTGGCACGGCATCACGCTGTACGGTGCATTTGACGTCGGCGTCGGCTGGGTCAGCCACGGCTTACCGCAAAACGGCTATAACTATGAAGGCGAATCTCTGGTGAACCGAAACGGCTATCAACATCTATGGCTCATCACACCGAACAACCTGCAGCAGACAGGTTTGGGCATCAGGGGCAAGGAAGAATTTCGGCATGGCTGGTCCGTTGTGTTCAACGCTTCAACTGGCATCAATCCGCAGTCCGGCCTGCTCGCCAACGCGTCGGCCACCCAGACCGCCAACAACGGCCTTCCTAGGGCGAGCTATTCGTACGTCATCGACGGCGCGCGGGCGGGCCAACCCTTCAATGACGAATTCTATGGTGGGATATCGTCCGCGCATTTTGGCACGCTGACCTTCGGTCGTCAGCGCGCTCTCGGCACCGATGCGATGCTCCTTTACGATCCGGCCGGCGGCGCTTATGCCTTTTCCTACATCGGGTACAACGGCACCATGGCCGGCGGCGGCGACACCGAGGACAGCCGTTGGGACGAGGCCCTGAAGTATCGCCTCGCCTATGGCCCGGTCCATTTCGGCGCGATGTATAAATTCGCTAATGGTTCTGGCGGCTGCTACTCGGCCTCGGCAACCTGGACTGCCGCCACCTGTACGCCGGAATCGGCGAATAACGATGCCTTTGGATTCGACCTCGGCGGACTCTACGGCAAGTTCTCCGCCGACATCGTCTACCAACAGTACAACCAGGCGATCAGCGTATTGAACCCTTTGCTGGGGCCTCAGAGTCCGACGCAGCCATATCAGTCGACCACCAACAGCATCAATACAAACCCCATCACCGGCGACAATCTGATCGGAACGACCAACACCGTATATGGCATCGTGACCGACAACAACGCAATTATGGGCGCTGCCAAGTATGCGTGGGACCGGTTCAAGTTTTTTGTCGGCTACGAATACATATGGCAGAATAACCCGACGAACCCGTTGGGCGTTGGCGCCTCGGCCCAGGGGGGTTATATCATGATCGGGGTCGAAGACAAGAATCTTGATTCTGAAAAGTTGGTGCAGATCTGGTGGACGGGTGTGAAGTACACCTACCGCAGCAAAACCGACTTCACTTTCTCCTGGTATCAACAGCGCCAGAACACCTTCCGGGTTCCGCCGACCTGCTCGCCCGAAGCCGGTTTCCGCAGTTCCTGCGCGGGCACCCTCAACGAGGTCTCCATCTATGCGGATCATCACTTCACCCCGCGTTTCGACGCTTATGCCGGAATTGCGTATTCCTATGTGAGCGGCGGTCTGGCCATCGCCATTCCTCATAGCCCCGGCGTCCCCTATTTCCACGACAACAACCTTGCTCCGACGATCGGTGCCCGTTTCGCCTTCTGATCGTTTCCGCGATGGGCAGCGGAACTTCGGTGTCGAGAGCACGCCCTGCTATGCGACGCTTCAGCGTCACGCCGTCTAGGAACTCCAGGGCGAGGAACGCTTGACCATCCTGTTCGCCAACGCTGTAAATGGTGCAGATGTTGGAATGGTTCAGCCATTTCTACCCTTACCAGTTCGCCCGCGCTCGCCGCCGCCAAAGCACCGCAGCGTGCGCGCCGGTGGTACGCCGCAGGGCTCGCGGGGCTACTCGCCCTCGCCGTCCTCGCCGGATGGAAAATCTCGTCCGTTCTGCGCCCGGTGACCGGCTCCCAATTCCATCAGGTCACCTATCGCAAAGGCGCGATCAGCGCTAGCCGTTTCACCGCCGACGGTCAAAACATCATCGAAAATTTAGCCTTCTCTCTGGAATCTGGATCGCCTTTGTTCTCGGAGCGGGAGCCGGCGCGGAAATGGTTCTGCACTTTAAGGAGAGCGGAATTCTGGGTGCCATTTTGCGGTTGCTCGCAGTTATCGTTACTGCCCTGATATCCGGGTCGCGAAGAGAACCTGCTGCCAGCTGAAACCGGCAGGAGTAACCAACCCGCACCTGTCGCTTCTATGGCCGAGAGTCTCCGAGCCTGTAAAGTTCCAAGGACGGCCAGAGACTGGCTCCCGTGGTCTCGGCAAATTGACTCCTTGCGATAGTCTCTTCACGTACCTCTAGGTACAAATGCAGTTATTCGTCTCCTTCCGTCGCATCATCGTTGCGCTGCCGGGTCTTAGGTACGCTTCCTTCGGCTGGATCTCGAATTTGAGGACCTGAAGACGGCCAGTGCGACTTGCGCAACCTGTTCGAGGGCTTTGCGATCCGACTTGAGTCGGGCCATTGCTCTCATACCTTGAATGGTCACCACAAAGAACCGGGCCAGGGCGGCGGGGTCTTCTTGGGTCGAGAGTTCTCCTTCTCCTTGCGCTCGCTTAAGGGCTTCAGCGAAGATCGCTTCCACTCGAGCTTGGTTATCTCGCAGGAAGTCCCGCATCACAGCATCTTTCGGGTCACGCTGCAGGTTGGCACTGAGCAAGAGGCAGCCCCGTTCGTGCTGTTTGTGCGTCTCGGCGGCCAACCCGTACAGGAGCTTTCGAAAACCGCCCTGAACAGAAGGAATCTTATTCAACATCTTCTGCATTTCACCGTTGGTCTGGTCCCGGTAGTATGCCAGCGCTTTCAGGTACAAGCTGCGCTTAGCTCCGAAGGTGTCGTACAGGCTTTGCCTGGCAATGCCCATTTCGCCCATCAGGGCTTCGAGTGAGGCGTTTTCGTAACCCGCACGCCAAAAAACCTGCATAGCCTTGTCTAATGCGCGATCGGGGTCAAATTCTTTGCGCCGGGCCATATGTGGACTTTTCAGTCTACAACCAGGGAGGTTGACAACCGTAATTCTAGACCGTATAGTCTGGATCTGCTTTCAAGGCCAATGATGGATCGGATGCAGGCCAAAACCGAACGAAACTGGGCTACCACCTTTGGCGGAGGATAACATGCGGACCAATCCGAAACGGACAACCGCCGCACCGTCAGGCGCGAACGCAATCGAATCAAGGTTCACAACGGTTGAAGGAATAAAAATTCACTACCTCAAAGCCGGGCACGGACCGACGGTCATTCTTCTACATGGATATACGCAGACTTCGCGAATGTGGCGGCCTTTGATTCCTAAGCTCACGGATAAGTTCACCGTAGTTGCTCCCGACCTGCCCGGCATCGGCGAATCCGATATTCCCAAGGATGGGCTCGACATGAAGACAGCGGCTATCCGTGTGCATGCGCTGGCCAAATCCCTAGGGATTCCCAAATCGCGAGTCGTCGGGCACGACATTGGGTTGATGGTCGCTTACGCTTATGCCGCGCAGTTCCCTTCTGAAGTCGAGAAGCTTGTTGTCATGGATGCCTTCCTTCCGGGTGTGCCAGGATGGGAACTTGCCTACAACAATCCTAACTTTTGGCACTTCCGCTTTCACGGTCCGACTCCGGAAGCTCTAGTCAAAGGACGGGAAAAAACCTATTTTGCCTACTTCTGGAATGACCTTGCAGCCGATGAAGATCGATCGCTTCCTAAGTCGGACCGCGCGTCCTACGTGGCGGCTTATTCAGGTCGGGGGCGGATGCGTGCTGGATGGGCGTACTTTGCCGCATGGCCGGACACCGCGAAAGACTTCGCTCAAATGGCCCAAACCCAGTTAACCATGCCTGTGTTATCTATTGCGGGTGAAAAAGCAAGCGCAGCCATCCTCGGCCCTCAGATGCAGCGGGTAGCCACCAACCTCAAGGTGATCGATTTGAAGGATACCGGCCATTGGCTAATGGAAGAGCGACCCAAAGAGACCATGGACGCCCTCGTTCAATTCCTGTGACCTGTGCCAATCGGATCGATTGCAATTCTGGTTCCCCCCGACAAGGAGGAGTTTCCATGAAGAGCATCCTGTTATTGGCGCTAGCCGTTTTCGCCGTCAACTCTAGCGCGACTGCTCCTTCATTTCCGCAAATGCGCATGACTCCCTCAGAAATCGAGAACGGGGATCATGGCGATAGCCAGATTGGCAGTTCGAAGGTAGCCGGAGTGCACACGAAGATTTTGGCTGGGAACCCGGCAGGCGCTGGCTTTTATTCCATCCTGTTGTTCGTGCCCGCACACACGACGATTCAGGCGCACTCGCACCGCGACGATCGTATGGCCACCGTGGTTTCTGGGAACTGGCAATTTGGGTACGGTACACACTTTGACGAAAGCGCATTGAAACCACTGCCGGCGGGAAGCGTGTACTCAGAGCCAGGAGGCGTGAATCATTTTGCGCGCGCACGACGGATACGCCCGTAGTCGTGCACGTCAGCGGGTCCGGCCCCACCGACACCAGGTATTTCAACCCGGCTGACGATCCGAGCCAGAAACACTGAATCCTAAGGCGCAGTTGTCGAAAGTCGAGGGACAACTTAGTCGTGTTTCAGAGTTTGCCACCTCTGTTACTTGAGCCATGCCGCAGCGATCAGCGTCGCTATGAAGACAAGCTGGATTGCACCTCGGATGGGCCAGCTGAGTACGCGCTGCCCACCGATAGTCAAATTCTGGCGCGCTGCGCGAATATTCGCGGGAAACATAGCCGACAGGAGCAGAACCAAGCAAATGGAGGCAGCCTGCGCCGTCCTTGGCACAAACAAGCCCATTGCCCCCAAGATTTCCGATATTCCGGTGACAGTGACGAGCAGATGGGGATGTGGAAGTTGCGGCGGCACCATACGGATCAAGTCGGGCCGCCTCTTCCCCCAGTGGGCGGATGCCGTGAATAGGAACATAAGTCCCAACGCTGCCCGAAGCACAAAGCTAGGATCCTGAAACACTGCTGCTCCGGCCCGCCCTGCAAGCCAGAAGACCACCCCTAAAATGACAAGTACGATCAACGGCGCCATGAATGTTTCTCCAACCGCGACCGTAAGCGTGACCGCCGACCTATACCCGGCAGATGCCAGATCGTGGTCGATCTTGCTATGCGGAATGTGGAGTTTTGAGCAGCCCGATGCCCAGCGTGATTACTGACGCGGCGAGAACCAAAGCACCGGTGTAGATTAGACCGACTGCGCCACCAGCCTGGGTAGCCGCGGGCGGCAGCATCGAAAAAAAGAACCCAGCCGATATGAGAATCGCCGAGACGGGCACTGCAACACGCACAAACCAGACAAGACCAAAAGGGAGAACTGCTGAGTCCGCAAGAATTTGACAAATCAGCGAGAGAATCACGATTACTCCAGCATGAGCGTGTCCGGCCCGGAAGAAATTCTGGCGTAGCGGATTATCCATGTATCCGGTCTCCTTGCTCATGAGGGAGGTCAGAAGGAAGTATCCTCCGTACTGAATCGTGGGCACGGTAATAAGAATGATCCCCGACATCAGTCTTGCTTCGCGTGTCATACGGCTCTCCTTATGGCGGTCATGGCTTCTTCGAAATTTGCTTCCGCTCGCTCAAAAGGTTCACCATGGCCTCGGAATGTACAAAGTCATCGAAAAAAAGCACGAGGCGTAGTCAGGGTCGAAATCTCGGCGGTCGAAATCTCGGCGGCCCAGCCTGAGGTTTTGCCACCTCGCGTCCAAGAACGACGGAGGTTTCAATCTGCCGTTCCGGAATGTTCCAGTATCGTCGCAGAAGCAAGCCCTTTTGTTCCGGCGAAACCAGTTGAAACCCATGCTTCTGGTAAAAACAGATGGCCCAGGCTGCGTCCGCCCAGGTTCCAATCAAGATTGGGCGTTCGGCCATGCTCAACAAATGAGATAACAACCGACCTCCAATTCCCAACCTCTGTCGATCGGAACGCACATAGGCGTGGCGAATGAGAGTCACGTCCCGGACAGGCTGCGTCCCCATGACAGCGGTTAGGACTCCATTCTCCACAAACCCCCAGAACTCGACACCATCGCTGATCTCATGCTGCAACTCGGTCCTGGACATGTAGGGCTCCTTCCACCGGTCTTCGGGGATGACACCCTGATAGGCCCGCGCACCATCGTTGATAATCTCCCAAATCATGTCAAAGTCCGTTTCGTGACATCTCCGAATCATGCATCCTCCTCGCCGACCTGTTCCTGAGGGTCCCGCAATCGCTTCGCAATGTCTTGAACGAAATTGCAGGCGGCAAGGCTGGCTCGCATGATGGCAATACGATACTGGCTCGGTGTAACTCCAAGCTGGCGAACGAAAGTGCGGGTCATATGACTCTGGTCTGCGAAACCCGCTAGCGCGGCGGCCTCGGCCGGCGTTTGGCCTTCGGCGAGAAGGCGGCGGGCTAAACGGACGCGCATCTGAACCAGATATGCATGCGGCGTGCTTCCGACCGCGCGCAGGAAGCCGCGCAAAAGCTGGAAGCGGCTCACGCCCGAAAGAACCGCTAACTCGGCCAGGGATACATTTTGCTCAGGAGCGGAAGCCATGCGCTCGAGCGCTTTTTGAACGCATGGCGCAGGACCACTGCACCGAGGCAGGGCCGTACTGTGCCGCCCCAGCAGGCACACCAAGGAACGAAGCAGGCGCTCTTCGGCGGCCAAATCATCCGTGGGGGCAAGCGTGAGACACCGGAACAAGTCAGTGAAATGTCGCTTTAGCAACGGATCGCGGGCAACCGGGCACACTAGTTCGACCGCACCCACCCAATCCTCTCCCAACTCTTCTGTAACCAGCACTGGGTCCAGATAGATCATGTTCCAGGCGCGCGGCTTGCCTTCGAGCGGGATGCCATCATGGATTTCGCCGGGATTGGCCATGATACAGTCGCCCGGACCCGCGCGGACAGAGCCAATGCCGCTCCAGGAGCGCTGGGCA
>DATJVZ010000132.1:0-6138 GCA_035501575.1 Terriglobales bacterium
AGTCCTTTGCGCCGGGCCATGCGGACTTGCGAACTGGCCGGGTTCGGAGCCGTGGCCGAGACTGACCGTGACTTGGTCGAATGGAATTATGGCCAGTATGAAGGTCGCCGCACGGTTGACATCCTTCGAGAACGCCCGGACTGGGAGCTGTTTCGCGACGGCTGCCCGGGCGGGGAATCACCGCTCGAGATCGCAGCCAGAGCCGATCGCGTAGTCAAGCGTGTGCGCGCGGTTGCGGCGAATGTCTTGCTTTTTTCCAGCGCACATTTTCTCCGCGTGCTGGCCACACGCTGGATTGGCATCGAACCCATCAACGGCAGATTTTTGGTCTTGAGCACGGCAAGCCTAAGCGTACTCGGCTATGAGAACAGTCTCTCGCAGCCCGCCATCCGGCTGTGGAACGACACCGAGCACGTGCTCAAGAACGGACAGACAGGCGTTCTGGATCAAGCCAGAAGTGAGCGTTTACAACCGACGAGGTGACAGTATGAAAGCAACCCGACTGCTCCACGACGAGGGCCAGAGTCTGTGGCTCGACAACATCACCCGCGAGCTCCTGAACAGCGGTACTCTGCAACAATACATCAACGAACTGTCGATCACCGGACTCACCTCGAATCCTACGATCTTCGATCATGCGATCAAGAATGGCACGACCTATGATTCGGCGATCACGGAGAAGTCAAGGCAAGGCAAGGCAGGAGAGGCCCTCTTTTTCGAGTTGGCCCTCGAGGATCTGACGCGGGCCGCCGATCTGTTTCGACCGGTTCACGAAATCACCAATGGGGTGGATGGCTGGGTCTCGCTAGAAGTATCGCCTCTTCTCGCCTTCGACGCGAAAAGCACCCTGGCTGCTGCCAAAGATTTGTTTGCCCGGGCGCAGCGCCCTAACCTATTCATCAAGATTCCCGGCACCAAGGAAGGTCTTCCCGCGATCGAGGAGGCGACCTTTGCGGGCGTGCCCATCAACGTCACGCTTTTGTTCTCACGCGAGCAATACCTGGCCGCGGCGGAGGCGTTCTTGCGTGGTATCGAGCGTCGGATCGAGGCGGGACTCAATCCCTATGTCGGCTCCGTGGCATCGGTATTCATCAGCCGTTGGGACGTTGCGGTCGCCGGCAAGGTGCCAGAGAAACTACGCGATCAACTCGGCATCGCCATCGCCAAGCGCACCTACAAGGCGGCCAGCACACTTCTCAGCTCGCGGCGCTGGCAGCGCATGTATAACCTCGGAGGTCGTCCGCAACGTCTCTTGTGGGCCAGCACGGGAACCAAAGATCCCCAAGCCTCCGACATTCTCTACGTCAAGGCCCTGGCCGCGCCTTTTACCGTGAACACCATGCCCGAGGCCACATTGAAGGCCTTGGCTACTCACACCGAATTAGGCGAGTTGCTGCCGGTCGACGGTGGGAACTGCGAAGACGTGCTGGCGCAGTTCGCCCAAGCCGGCATCGACGTGGATGCTTTGGCCGCACAGCTTCAAAAAGAAGGAGCTGCGTCGTTTGTAAAGTCATGGAAGGACTTGATGACTGTGATTTCTTCAAAGGCTGCCTCGCTTGGCCAAAATGCCTCGCTGAAGGCCGTTAGTTAACGCCCAGACCAACTGCCTCAAGCCGGTTCCGTGCATGCACGGGGAGACGAAAGGAGTATAAGTATGGCAACACAGATTCAACCCTTGGTAAAACGGCCCGCAACTCGTCGCGCGGCATGGAGCGCCCTAGCGGCGCACTACAAAACGGTTTCCAAGCTACATCTGCGGCAGCTTTTTGCGGACGATCCGAAACGCGGTCAGCGTCTGGCCGTCGAGGCCGTCGGCCTTTACCTCGATTATTCCAAGAATCGGGTTACCGACGAAACCATCCAGCTGCTTCTTCAGCTCGCCGAAGAATCAGACCTGCGAGCGCGAATCGACGCCATGTTCAGCGGAGAGAAGATCAACATCACCGAAAAGCGGGCGGTCTTGCACGTGGCCCTGCGTGCACCACGAGGCGCTTCCATCCTGGTCGATGGAAAGAACGTGGTACCCGAGGTTCATGCGGTGCTCGACAAGATGGCAGATTTCTCCGCCAGGGTGCGGAGCGGCGAGTGGAAAGGTCATACCGGGAAACGCATTTATAACATCGTGAATATAGGGATTGGCGGCTCCGATCTGGGGCCGGTGATGGCCTATGAAGCACTCAAGCACAACAGCGACCGCGCCCTGCGCTTTCGATTCGTGTCCAACATCGACGGCACCGACTTCGCGGAGGCGGTACGGGATTTCGATCCGGCGGAAACCCTGTTCATCGTTTCTTCGAAGACTTTCACCACGCTCGAGACAATGACCAATGCCCGAACCGCTCGTGCTTGGTCCCTGGCTGGACTGGGAGGCGATGAAGCATCGGTGGCGAAGCATTTTGTGGCGGTTTCGACCAATGCCGCGGAGGTGGCGAAGTTCGGCATCGACACGGCCAACATGTTCGAGTTCTGGGATTGGGTTGGCGGTCGCTATTCCATGGATTCAGCCATCGGCCTTTCGACTATGGTTGCCATCGGCTCGGATAACTTCCACGCCATGCTGGACGGCTTTCACGAAATGGATGAGCACTTTCGCACCACCCCCTTCGCGGTCAACTTACCGGTACTTATGGGTTTGCTCGCCGTCTGGTACAACGACTTTTTCGGCGCTCAGACCGTGGCCATCTTGCCGTACGAACAGTATCTGAAGCGCTTTCCGGCGTATTTGCAGCAGTTGACCATGGAGAGCAACGGAAAGCATGTCACGCTCCAGGGCAAGCCCGTCACGCGCGACACCAGCCCTATCTACTGGGGCGAGCCGGGAACGAACGGTCAGCACTCGTTTTACCAATTGATCCACCAAGGAACCCGGCTCATCCCTTGCGACTTCATTGCATTTACCAAACCTCTGAATCAGCTTGGCCGGCATCACGATATGCTGCTGGCCAATGTTTTCGCCCAGAGCGAGGCGCTGGCTTTCGGCAAGACACCGGAGCAAGTGAAGGCTGAGGGCACACCCGACTGGCTCGTGCCACACCGGGTTTTCGACGGCAACCGGCCATCCAACACGATACTGGCCGAGCTACTTACCCCAGCAACCTTGGGCAAGCTGGTCGCCCTTTATGAACACTCCGTGTTCGCCCAAGGTGTCCTCTGGAATATTGATTCGTTCGACCAGTGGGGTGTTGAGTTGGGCAAGGTTCTGGCACAGCGCATCATTCCGGAACTTGAGAACCCGGCCGAGCCCGTGCTCAACCACGACAGTTCTACCAACAATTTGATTCGACGCTACCGCCATCGTAAGGAGTCGCAATGACCGCGCTAGGCGACCCCGGAATCCCTCGCCCCCCGGGTGCCGGATCTCGACGAGGTAGTGGGGGGGCAGGCGCGTAGCCCGCGGAACAAGGCGGGATTGGGGATCGCTAAAAAGAGAGGAGAGCTTATGCAACTTGGAATGATAGGACTGGGACGAATGGGTGCCAACATGACACGACGACTGATCAAGCAAGGGCACGAGTGCGTTGTGTTCGACGTGTCGCAGCAAACGGTCAGTGAATTGGTAAACGATAAGGCGGTCGGATCGGCGTCGGTTGCGGATCTGGTGAAAAAGCTCGCAAAACCGCGAGCGGTCTGGCTCATGGTTCCCGCCGCGGTCGTCGACCAGACCATCGCCGACGTAGTACCTCATCTCGAGGCCGGCGACATTCTCATCGACGGCGGGAATTCTTACTATGTCGACGACATTCGTAGGGCGCGGGAGCTCACCGCCAAGGGCATCCACTACGTGGACGTAGGCACGAGCGGCGGGGTGTGGGGTCTCGAGCGCGGTTACTGCATGATGATTGGCGGAGAAAAGGATGTGGTACAACATCTGGATCCCATCTTCGCCGCGCTCGCCCCGGGCAAAGGAGACATCCCTCGCACGCCCGGTCGCGAGAAGCTCGGGGGCACAGCCGAACAAGGCTACCTGCACTGTGGCCCAAACGGCGCCGGCCACTTCGTCAAAATGGTTCACAACGGAATTGAGTATGGGATCATGGCTTCCTATGCCGAAGGGCTAGCCGTGCTCCGTTCCGCTAACGTCGGGCAGCAAGAGCATAAGGCGGATGCCGAAACTACGCCTTTGCGCGATCCCGAGCACTATCAGTACGTTTTCGATCTCCGCGACATCGCCGAAGTGTGGCGCCGGGGGAGTGTAATCGCATCCTGGCTGCTGGATCTTACCGCCGCCGCGTTGCTCGAAGACCCCAGCCTGGCGAAATTTGCCGGCCGGGTATCGGATTCCGGTGAAGGGCGATGGACGATCAAAGCCGCAATCGACGAAGCCGTGCCAACCCCGGTGCTGACGACTTCTCTGTACGAGCGCTTCAGTTCCCGTGGCGAGGCAGAGTTTGCCAACAAAGTCTTATCGGCCATGCGCTTCGGATTCGGCGGGCACCTGGAGAAACCGAAGGGAAAATCTGAGGCTGCCTGAGGGAGAGATAGCAATGATCAAAGCTGAGTCCGATGCCCTCGTTTTCTTCGGCGCGACCGGCGATCTGGCTTACAAGAAGATCTTCCCGGCGCTGCAAGCGATGGTGAAGCGGGGACACCTTAACGTACCCGTCATCGGCGTCGCCAAGGCAAGTTGGACTGTGGAACAACTTCGAGCGCGGGCCCAGGATAGCCTCGAAAAGCACGGCGGAGTCGACCCTGCGGCCTTCGAAACGCTAACCAAGTTGCTGCGCTATGTTGACGGAGACTACCAAGACCCGGCAACCTTCGTGGCGGTTCGCCAACAGCTCAAAGATTCCCATTGCCCAGCGCATTACCTGGCCATCCCGCCGCAATTATTTGAAACCGTAGTGAAACAGCTGGCGCAATCGGGTTGTGCCCAAGGAGCGCGGGTCATCATCGAAAAACCCTTCGGGCATGATTTGGACTCAGCGCGGGAACTTAACAAGGTTCTGCTTTCGGTCTTCGCCGAAGCCGATGTCTTCCGCATCGACCACTACCTCGGCAAGCGGCCAGTGGACAATATGCTGGTATTCCGCTTCGCTAACGCTTTTGTGGAGGCCTTTTGGAACCGCACCTGCATCGAGAGCGTCCAGATCACCATGGCAGAAGACTTTGGGGTGGAAGGTCGAGGAGCCTTCTACGATGAGACGGGCGCTATGCGTGATGTGGTCCAAAACCACTTATTCCAAGTGCTGTCGAATCTGGCCATGGAGCCGCCGGTTCGAACCGACAGCGAGTCCCTGCGCGACGAGAAAGTGAAAGTGCTGAAAGCAATTTCACCCATTGAAGACAAGAATCTCGTGCGCGGTCAGTTCCAAGGTTATCGGGACGAGAAAGGCGTAGCCAAGGACTCACGGACCGAAACCTTTGCCGCTTTGAAGCTGGAGATCAATTCCTGGCGTTGGAAAGGAGTTCCCTTTTACATTCGAGCCGGCAAATGTCTGCCCGTAACCAGCACGGAAATCATGGGCATGTTTCGTAAGCCTCCCACCTTGATTCCCGCTAGTGTCTTGACCAAAAACCACCTGCGGCTGCGCCTGAGTCCGGATGTCACAACCGCGATGGGGATGATGTCGCTGGCTGCTGGCGAAGGGTTCTCCCTTCAAACCGCGGAAATGGTAGCCAGCCGGTTTCCGCGCGCCCGCGAAATGGACGCGTATGAACGGCTGTTGGGAGCCGCCATGGAAGGAGACGCGGCTCTGTTTGCGCGGGAGGACTACGTCGAAGAAGCGTGGCGCATCGTGGATCCAGTGCTCAAGCACAACACGCCGATTTATCCGTACCTCCCCAACAGCTGGGGTCCTGAGGAGGTTGAGCGTGTGACCCCGCCGGGAGGCTGGTCGAATCCCACGACGGGCCAGGAAACATTGACCGTCGCAAGCGAGGCGGCATGAGCCAGAATCGAACTTCTGGTTGTTGCCCGATCAAACGCCTCGCGAGCGCTGAGGATGGAGCTAGATGAAAATTGAAGTTTTTGCCGATAGCGATGCGGTCGCTCGCAAAGCCGCCACCCTGGTCGCTGCCGAGGCCAGGGCGGCGGTAGCCGCTCGCGGGCGGTTTGTCATGGCCGTCAGCGGCGGCCATACTCCTTGGCTTATGCTGCGTGCCCTGGCACAGGAGGAAGTGCCCTGGAATGCCGTCGAT
>DATJVZ010000133.1:0-20039 GCA_035501575.1 Terriglobales bacterium
TGGTCATGAGCCGTTGGTTCAGTTCAATCTCGTTCCCTTGGGGTTCTCTATGGCAAGCATGGCTTCGCGCTTTCTTTTCGCATCGGCACCGGATAGCTGGGGCGTACTCGACTATCCCGGACCTTCCTGGAACCAGTCGTACGAGAAAATGCTCGATGAGATGGTCGCTGCCGGCTACACCGGTACGGAACTCGGCCCCTACGGTTTTTTCCCCACCGATGCGGCCGTTCTCAAACCGCAGCTCGAAAAAAGGAAACTCAAGCTGCTCGGCTCCTTTGTTCCGGTCGTGCTCAGCGACCCGGCATCGGCCAAGGTTGCCGTTGAGCAGATTAGGAAGGTGGGCGACCTGCTTGCAGCCCTAAAAGCGCCATTCTTGGTGTTGGCCGATGCGCAATCGCCCGAGCGGGACCGCATCTCAGGCCGGGTTAGCGCGCAAGACGCGCTGACCGCTGCGCAGTGGAAAAATGTCGCCAAGGTCGTAGAGGAAGCGGCCAAAGTTGCCAAAGGCTTCGGCCTCGATCTGGTCTTTCATCCCCACGTCTCAACCTATGTCGAAACCCCAGAGGAATGCCAACGCTTCTTTGACGTGACTTCTCACACCGGCGTCGGCTTGTGCCTCGACACCGGACACTGCGTGTACGGCCGGGGAGATGCCGTAGAGGAAGCGGACAAATTCAAGAAGGTTCTTCGCTTCGTGCACATCAAGGATGTTGACGCGAAGGTTTTGCAGGAGGCGCGTCGCAAGAAGTTGACCTTCGAGCAAGCCATTGAAGAGAAAGTCTTCACCATCATTGGCCAAGGGTCGATTGATTTTCCGGCGTTCTTTCGCTTGCTGGCCAAAAACAATTACTCCGGCTGGATGGTGGTGGAGCAAGATGTCAAGTTCGGCGCTACCCCGATCCCACCCGCCGAGAGCATTGCGGCCAGCTTGCGCTATTTAAGGGGTGTGGTCAGCGATCTTGCGGCGACACCTGCGGCTTCCTAGGGTGGACGGTTTCGCGTTTGAGTTCCCACACGAGTAGCGTAGAACCCGCTCACGTCCCTCTGCCGCGCCAGCTGGGCCTGCTGAACGCCGTCTCCATCAACATGTCGAATATGGTCGGGACCGGGCCATTTATCACCGTCCCGGCTATCATCGCCACGCTCGGCGGTCCCCAGTCGTTGATCGCTTGGGGCGTAGGCGCATTGCTGGCCATTGCCGATGGCCTGGTCTTTGCTGAGCTGGGCGCTTCGATCCCGGCGTCAGGGGGCTCGTACATATTCCTTCGTGAATGTCTCGGACGCGAGCGCTGGGGCCACATGATGGCCTGGATTTTCGTCTGGCAATTCCTGTTCAGCGGCACCCTGGAAATCGCTACCAGCAGCATCGGTATGGCGGAGTACACAGGTTTTCTCTGGCCCGGACTGACGGCGTACCCGTGGGGAATAAAGTTGTTGGCAGCCGCCATCACCGCTTTGGCGATGCTCGCACTCTACCGGAAAATCAAAGACATCGCCCGCCTCATGCTGGTGCTCTGGATCGGCATGCTCATCACCGCCGCCTGGGTTATTTTCACCGGCATGACTCACCTTGATTCGAAGTTGCTCTTTGATTTTCCTCCCGGCGCCTGGCACCTCGGCTTGCCCTTCATGCTGGGATTGGGTAACGGAACGATGCTGGTGATGTTTAACTTTCTCGGCTACTACCAAATCTGCTATCTCGGGGATGAAGTGAAACGTCCCGAGCGAGTGATTCCCTTTGGCGTGATCTTTTCCATCCTGATTGTGACCCTGATCGATTTTCTGATCTCGGTCAGCTTCACCGGAGTCGTGCCCTGGAGGGAAATGGTTCAGCCGGGGTCGCAGGCATTCACCGCCATCGGCTCGGTTTATATGCAAAAAATCCATGGCCACTGGGCGTCGGCTCTGATGACGGTAATGGTCGAGGTGACGGCATTTGCCGCCACCTACGCCATGATGCTGGGTTACTCGCGCATCCCCTATGCGGCCGCGCTCGATGGAGCATTCTTCCGCTGGTTTGCCGAAGTTCATCCCACCAAGCGCTTCCCCCATCGTGCTCTGTTGTTGGTTGGTTTTTTGGTAATCATTTCCTGCTTTTTCGACCTGGTGCAGATTATTACGGCGCTGATGCTGGCCAGGATTCTTTCCATGTTTGTGGCCCAGATTATCGGCTTGCTGATTTACCGCCATGCTCGGCCCGATGCGCCGCGTCCTTTCCGCATGTGGCTGTACCCCTTGCCCGCACTGTTCGCCCTGGTCGGGTGGTTGGGCACGTTTGTGACCCCGGCCCTGCAGCCGGGCGGTTGGCGCTATATGGCATATGCCTTCGGCACCATCGGCATGGGATTTGTGGCCTATCTGATCCTGGCTTGGCGAAAACGGGAGTGGCCATTTCTGCCCCCGCAGCCCGATGCCCCATTAGGTCCGACTACGCAACTGGAGCCCGAAGGCAACATTTAGGACCGGATGGTTGTTACAATCGTTGGGCTGTTTTAGAGAGGAGAATTAGGTTGGCTAAGCTCGGTATCGGCGTACTCGGGGTGGGGGAAATGGGAAAGCGCCACGCGGAAAACCTGCGTCGCTTGGTGCCCGAGGCGCGCCTGGTGGCCGTGGCCGATGTCGCCGCCGAGCGCGCACGTCAAGTAGCCGCCGAGCTCGAAATCGAATACTCCTTCGGAAGCCTGGACGACATGCTCGCGCGCCAAGACATTCAGGCGGTTGTGATTGTTACTCCCGACAAGTTTCATGCCCAGGGCATCCGCACGGCGGCCGCAGCCGGTAAAGACATCCTTTGTGAGAAGCCGATCGCTACCAATCTTCCCGACGCTCAAGCTGCGCTCGATGCCGTAAACAAGGCCGGCGTTCGCCTGCAGATCGGTTTCATGCGTCACTACGACCCGGCTTATGTGGCCGCCAAGAAACGGATCGAAGCCGGGGAAATCGGTGAGCCCGTGGTTTTTAAGTCGCTTGGCCGTGACAAGGACGTTCCACCGCTCGCCGCCTATCAATCAAACGTGAATGGCATGCTTTTTTACAACAACACCATTCACGACTTCGACTTAGCGCGCTGGCTCGTCGGGGATGAAGTAGCCGAGGTCCAGGCCTACACTACGGTGGCGATCCGCCCGGAGATCGCCAAGTACAACGACGTTGTCGCTAGCGTGGTTAATCTCCGCTACGTTCGCGGTGCGATTGGCAACATCGAATCTTATGTGCAGGCGATTTATGGCTACGACGTGCGCACCGAGGTGGTAGGCTCGAAAGGCTCGGTTTTCGTGGGAACTGTGGCGCAAACCCCGGCCGCTTTCCTAAGCTCCCACGGCCGCACCCAGAATTTAGCGGACCACTTTCTCACCCGATTTGCGGATGCATACTTGGCGGAGGCCCGCGACTTCGTCCACAATATGCTGAACGACAAGCCTCCGCAGGTTTCTGGCGATGATGGTCTCAAGGCGTTGGCCATCGCGGTCGCGGCGGAGAACTCGCACCTCGAGAAGCGGCCGTCGGAAGTTACCCTGAAACCCGCGGGCACTCCGGCGCAGGCTCGAAGCAAATAGCGATAAGGGGAGGAAACTATGACTCGTTCAGTTGCCGTGGCTTATAAAAGCCCGCTCCATGAGATGACGCAGTCAACGCCGACTTGCCTGTGGAATGACTCCGCTTCCATCCCGGAGCTTACCTATTCGCTCGAGCACGGCGCGGTGGGGGCAACCTGTAATCCTGTGATTGTGCTGGGCGTGCTTAAGAAAGAGATGAACCTCTGGAAAGACCGCATCAACCAGTTGATTGAAGAGCGCCCGACTGCGGATGAAGAGGAAATCGCGTGGCAACTGGTTCGGGAGCTCTCGGTAAAAGCGGCGCAACTGCTCAAGCCGGTCTTCGATAAGCATCGCGGGAAGAACGGGAGGCTTTCGATACAGACCGACCCGCGGCGCTATCGCAACACCCGCTCCATTGTCGAACAAGCCGAAGAATTCAGCCGCCTAGCTCCCAATATGATCGTGAAAATCCCCGTTACCCGGGCGGGCATTCCGGCCATCGAGGAAGCGACCTATCGCGGTATCAGCATCAATGCCACCGTCTGCTTCACCTTGCCGCAGTCGATCGCCGTGGCCGAAGCCGTCGAACGCGGCCTCGCTCGGCGGGAGCGCGAAGGCAAGGAAATCGCAAGCATGGGGCCGGTTTGCACCATCATGGTCGGGCGTCTGGACGATTGGTTGAAGGTCTTGATCGAGAAGGACAATATCGCCATCGACCCGGGATACCTGGAGTGGGCCGGAGTTGCGGTGTTCAAGAAGACCTACCAGATTTTCCGCCAACGCGGCTATCGCATTCGCCTGCTTTCCGCCGCCTTCCGCAACCACATGCATTGGAGCGAACTGATTGGCGGTGACATCGTGATTTCGCCTCCCCATGCATGGCAGGTTCGTTTCAACGCAAGCGACGTCGAGGTTCGTGACCGGATCGAGCAACCGGTGAATCCGAGGATTGTCGAAGAGTTGTCCAGGAAATTTCGCGACTTCGGCCGCGCTTATGCGCAAGACGGGTTAACAGTTGAGGAGTTCGACTCGTTTGCTCCCACCCGCCGGACTCTGCGACAATTCATTGCCGCGTGTCACGATCTCGATGCTTTAGTGCGCGACTTTATGATCCCGAATCCGGATGTTTCCTGACGCGGTAGGACAATTCCGTACGCAGGATAAATCGGAATCGTTTTTGGGAGGTTCATGTGGGAAAGCTGGCTATCACTGGTGGTGAAAAGTTACGAAAAACTCCCTTTACGGAATGGCCCATCGCGACCAAACAAATCGCCCAAGCGTTGGATGATGTGCTGACCAGCTCGAAATGGGGCGGCCAGCCGTTTCCAGGCAAGTATGCGGTGTCGTTTGCCAAGCGATTTGCGGAATTGCATACCGCGAAATACGGGCAGTGCGTGAACACCGGAACGGTGGCCATTCAAGCCGCTCTGAAGGCCATCGGCATTCGTCCCGGCGATGAGGTCCTGGTCCCTGCCTATACCTGGGAGGGCACGGTCGGTCCGGTGCTGTTGGTCAACGCCGTGCCGGTCTTTGTGGATGTTGATCCCGACACCTACTGCATGGACGCCAAGCTGATTGAGACGGCCATCACCCCCAAGACCAAAGCCATTCTTCCCGTTCATCTCGGCATGCGCTTCGCCGATATCGACGAGATCCTGCGCATCGCGGCAAAGCATAAACTCAAAGTCATCGAAGATTGCGCTCACGCCCACGGCGGGATGTGGAAGGGCAAAGGCGCAGGTTCCATGGGCGACGTGGGCTGCTTCAGCTTCCAATCGAGCAAGCTGATCACCTCCGGCGAGGGTGGCGCGGTCATCACCAACAATCTGGAATATATGGAGCTGGTGCAAAGCTATATCAACGCGGGTCGCGCCAGCCTGACCGACAAGTTCCATCACCGCATCATCGGATTCAACTACCGCATGGGTGAATTCCAGGCCGCCGTGCTCTGTGCTCAGCTCGATGGTTTGCCGGAGCAGGCGGCAACTCGCGAACGCGCCATGAAGCGACTGGAAGGCAAGTTGAACAACACTGAGGCGATCGGCTTGCTCAAGCCCGATCCGCGAATCACGCGTTTGGCTCCGTACGGCTACGTTTTGAAATACTTCCCGAAAAAGGCCCGGGAGATTCCCCGCGCCGAATTCGTCGCGGCCTTGCAGGAAGAAGGCGTACCCTGCGACGGGCTATTCTACGAGCCGGTCTATAGGAGTTCGCTGTTCCCCTTGGATCCGGGTGACTTTCCAGCCTTGAGTTGGGGACGCGAAAAGCCGCTCGATCTCCGAACCATGTATTCCTGCCCGGAGTCCGAGCGCGCGGCGTATCACGAGGCCGTCTGGTTCCCCCATCAGTTGTTTCTGGGAGGCGACCAGGATGTCGACGCGATCGCGGATGGGATCCACAAAGTACTCGAAAATATCGAAGAACTTCGCGGATTCGATCACAAGTCGATTCGCAACCAGAGACTGAGCCGGGCGGATCGCGAGAGCTAGTTGTCGGGAAGCGCGGCGAGCGGGCTAGAAGACCCTTTCTTTTTTCCTGGCTTCAACGTAGTGGGCTCGCGCCGCGCGGACGGACTCGACTTCGGAAACCTCGGCTATCGGAACATCCCACCAGGATTCGTAGCCTGGCACTCGCTTGGCGTAGTCGGTCTCAATGACAACCACGGAAGTCTGCGGTCGCTTTCTGGCGTCGAGCAGGGCTCTTCGCAGATCTTCGCCCGTGTGCGCGCGGACGGCGCAGGCTCCCAAACTTCTGGCATTCTCCACAAAATCCACAGAAATCACGTTGCCGTCCAGCTGTCCATCCCGGCGATAACGGTATTCCGTGCCCATGCCTTCATTGCCGCAAGCCCTGGCCAAGCCACCGATGCTCGAGAATCCGTGATTATCGACCACAACGATCGTGAGCTTATATCCTTCTTGCAAAGCGGTCACGATTTCCTGGGCCATCATGAGATACGATCCGTCTCCGACCATGACGTACACCTCGCGGTCGGGTGACGCCATCTTGACCCCCAATCCGCCGGCAATCTCATAGCCCATGCAGGAATAGCCATACTCCAGGTGATATCCCTTGGGGTCGCGCGTGCGCCATAGTTTATGCAGGTCGCCGGGCATGCTCCCGGCCGCACAAACGACCACGTCTCGAGCTTCGGAGACTTCGTTGACCACCCCAATGACTTCGCCCTGACTGATGGGAGGTCCCCAACCCAGGTTATAGATTCGATCGACCTCTTTGTCCCACTCCTCGCGGAACGAGCCTGCGCGTGCGGCGTACGATTCGTCGACATGAAATGCCCGCAGCCCGTCCGTGAGCTCCTCGAGCGTGACCCTCGCGTCCGCCACCAGCGGCAGGGCAGCTTGCTTATAAGCGTCGAACTCCGAAACATTCACGTTCACGAAGCGCACCGAGGGATTCTGGAAGGCAGTTTGCGATGCCGTCGTGAAATCGCTGTAGCGAGTGCCGATCCCCATGATCAGGTCTGCGTCTCGCGCCAGTATATTGGCGCCAGGCGTGCCGGTGACGCCCATGGCACCCAGCGCTTGAGGATGATCGTAAGGCAGAGATCCTTTCCCGGCCTGAGTTTCGACCACGGGAATTCCTGTGGCGGAAGCAAATTTCTTGAGCGCCTCGCTCGCCTCCGAATAAAGCACGCCTCCACCGGCCACGAGCAATGGCTTGCGAGACGAGCGTATCCATTCCATCGCTTGCTTGAGAAGCTGGCCGTCACAACGCGGACGTGGAATGACCCAAACTCGTTCTTCGAAAAACGTGTCGGGGTAGTCGAAAGCTTCTGCCTGCACGTCCTGCGGCATCGCGATGACTACGGCGCCGGTCTCGGCTGAAGAGGTCAAAACCCGCATGGCTGCCGGTAAAGCGGTCAGTATCTGGTCGGGGCGTTCGATGCGATCCCAATAGCGAGCCACCGGCTTGAAACAATCGTTGACCGAAATGTCCTGCGAAGTAGCCCACTCCAATTGCTGCAAGACCGGCGCAACATTGCGCCGGGCGAAGATGTCCCCGGGGAGCAGAAGCACGGGAACACGGTTGATCGTCGCCGCGGCGGCTCCGGTTACCATGTTGGTCGCGCCCGGTCCGATCGACGTCGTACAGGCCAGTGTACGCAGCCGGTTGCTGGCCTTGGCAAAGGCCGCGGCGGTATGCACCATGGCCTGTTCGTTGCGGACCAGGTAGTAGCGCAAACCATGGTCTTGCTCGAGCGCCTGTCCGAGACCGGCAACATTGCCGTGGCCAAAAATTCCCATGCAGCCTGCAAAAAAACGGAATCGCTGGCCATCGCGTTCGGAGTACTGATTCTTCAAGAACGCAATCGTGGCACCCGCCGTGGTCATTGGTTGGGTCATGGAATCACTCGCGCACTAGCGGCAGGCGAGAGTCGGTCTCCTTCCAGGTCGATCGAATCCAGACATGCTGGGGGTCTTCGGTCACGGTTAGGGCGCGCGCGGATCCCGCCAGGAAATTCAAGTAGTAGACGTCGTAACCCGGTCCGGCCACCACCGGATGGTACCCGCTGCGCACCAGAACGGCATCGCCGTCTCTCACCTTCAGGACGCGGGATTCGTGTTGCGAGTACAGGTATTGAAAGGCAAAGCCCTCCTTCTGACGGATGCGGTAGTAGTAGATCTCGTCCAGGTCGACCTCGGCAGGCGGATTATGGACATCGTGCTTATGGGGAGGATAGCTCGACCAATTCCCACCCGGGGTATAAACCTCTACCACCATGAGCTTGTCGGCGGGAAATGCCGGGGTCATGACATCGACGATTTGTCGCGACACGTTGCCCCCACCTCTTAGGCTGGTCGCCACATCCTTAGGAGTGATCAGCCGTGGGGCAAACTGCCCCTGGGACGGCACTCTGCATTCGGCAATCTCCAAAACCGTTTCTGCCGTAAAGGCGACCTGGTTGCCGGGCGAGAGATAGAGCGCGTAGGGGAAGCCATCGAAAACATTCTTGCGTTTTCCGATCGGTTGTGTTCCCTGGCCCCAATCCGCCATACCGGTGCCACCTAGGAGCACAAACGCAGCTTCCTCGCCTGCCAGTCGCGTCTGGTAAACATCCTTCGGCTGCAATCTCCGGACAAAGAAACTCATCCACTCCCAATTCGCCTTCTGCCGTGATAGCTGAAGAAGTTCGCCGCCGTCTTCCGGAGACAAGCTCGCTGAGTGGACAAGAGAATCGTTAGTTCCATCGTGTTCCATAGTTTACTCAGGGCCCTGCCGCGAAGCGTCTACATCATATCCTTCAGCCGCGATGCCATGTCAAATGAGCGTGCGGTTGTCAATTCAAAGTTGATTTCCGCGTTTTGAACGTCCCCGATGGAAGCGAAGCCTCTCCTTGAGGGCATGCACGGACTGCTCGACACCTCCCATCGAATTAATCGAATTAGCCCCGGTTTGTCCGACGCTTCATTTCGAAGCTATGGCTGTTGGGTGCTTTGGCTGATAAAGCCCGACGTTGCCACCGCTAGGAAGCCGCATCTTCGTGATCGAACCCCATCGCGCGTCCTCAACTTTAGAGCACTGAACACCCTTCTTCGCGAGCGCAGCCATCTCGGTCTCCAGGTTGTCGCACATGAAGTAGAGTTCATGGGCTGCTTCTCCGGAAGGATGAAATGCGGCTTCTGTGGGCGGTATGGCGAAGATCAGCCAGCCGTGACCCGCATCCACCGATTTGAACCCAAGAATATCGCGGAAAAAAGCGCGATCCGCCTCGGCGTTATTGCTGTAAATCACTACGTGAGCGCCGGAAATCATTGGCCCCTCCCCAGAATAGGACACTACATGGAAATGAGCTTTCTTGGTGGACCGGCTCCTGCAGACCTGAGACGGCGGAGAATTTAACCCAAAAAGTTGCGGGCGCGCGCCGCATTGATGTGGGTGAGGATGGCCACGGCACGCGCCCAACTAAGTTGCCACCATACTAGGGGAAGGAGGTTTCGATGTCAAGGTAAACGATCTAGAATCATGTGTTTATAAAAATGACTCTGGGACCTAGCGGCGGGATGGGCGGCTTCGGTCATCAGGCGAAAGCGGCGTCCCGCCTTGAAGCTCAGGGTGGGCGTTCAAGTATTCTTGGGCCCGCTCAACCATTTTGCGCTCGCCCTGGTATGCAAGTTTTTGCACCGCTTCGTCGAGCGGAATCCACAGCGCGCGCTTCACCTCGATTCGCATGTCGGGTCGAATGTCGTCGATCTGGCCGGAGTGGTAGCGCAGCAGGTAGAAACTGACGACCTTAAAAACTCGCTCGCGATTTCCCCAGGAACGAACGTAGACGTATTTGATATCGCCCAACTTGGTGATCAAGGTCGCGTTTAACCCGGTTTCCTCCAGCACTTCGCGGAGGGCAGTCTGATCCGGCTTTTCTTCAGGGTCGACCAACCCCTTGGGCAAGGCCAATAACAATTTTTGCCACCTTTTCCTGCCAGTCTTGGTGGCAGTCTTTGGCACCCCTTCCTTTTGCGGCTCGATCACGGCTATTTGCCAGCCCTGATCGGAGGCTCGCACCACCACCCCGCCGGCGGAGAACTCTCGCTCCATGCGGCTAAAGTTAACAAGAATAAAAGTCTTAGTCACGTCAGGGTGACTATGGGCAGTAATCTTCGGGGGATTACGGTAGAGTGACAATGACTTACAAACGTTACTGCCCAATTCTGGCATCTCATTTGCAGGATATCTAGTGGAGTCATGGGCCGAGTCTGGTAGGGGGATGGGGTGAAGAGTCTCGGGAAGATCATTCGGTCGGTACAGGCATTTGGCCGGGAGCTTTCCGGGCGCAGTTCCGGTACAGCCTCGAGCGATGTCGGTATCGGTCTGGCGCTGGGCGGCGGTTTTGCCCGCGGCATTGCTCACGTCGGTGTCCTGAAGGTCCTGGAAGAAGAAAATATCCCGATTCGATATATCGCAGGCACTAGCGTAGGTGCCTTGATTGGCGCCGCCTATTGCAGCGGTCTATCGCCCGCCGAGCTCGAGCAAGTTGCCACCCAGGTCCGCTTCAAGCACTTCGCGCGCTGGACTCTCTCGCGCTACGGATTTGCCAGCAACCAGCGCATGATTGGATTCCTGAACCGCATCCTCAAGGTCAAGACCTTCGAGGAATTGCGTGTTCCCCTGGCGGTGACCGCAACCGATTTTTCAACCGGCGAAGGGGTGCTGTTTCACTCCGGTCCGCTGGTCGATCCGGTGCGCGCCAGTTGTGCGTATCCGGGAATGTTCCTGCCGGTGAAAATCCGCGGACGGCTGCTGGTGGACGGCATGCTTTCCTATACCGTACCCACGACCCCGTTGCGATTGATGGGGGCCGCGCGCGTGCTGGCCGTCCATTTGAAGGGGCGCTGGACCACCCGGGACGGACCGCGCCATCTGTTCGACGTGATTGGGCAGTGTTTCGCCATTGCCCAGGAGATGAATTGCAGTGTGTGGAAACAGGCTGCCGATCTGGTCATCGAGCCCGACGTCAACGGCTACAAATACGACGGCTTCGAACACGCTGCCAGTCTGGTGCACGCCGGAGAGGTCGTGACCCGGGCTGCTCTGCCCGAGATTCGGAAGTGGCTACAATCGGAGCCTGCGAACACCCGCACAGCGCGCAAAGCGCCCGCGGTGAATCCCGTCACCATGCCCGCCGACTAACGGCTCGGCGCACCGCGCAGCCCTTATTCCTGGTACCTTTCAGTCATAAAATCGCCGATCGCAGCGTAGGCTTTCGCTAAGGTGGGTTCTTCGGGAAGGAAGACGATACGGAAATGCTTGCTTCCCGGTTTCTGGCCGAAGCCCGAGCCGTTGACGACCATCACATGCTTTTGGCGGAGAAGCTCGCGGACGAAGATGTCGTCGGCTTCGGGAATATCGATGCGGGGAAAGGCATAAAACGCCCCTCGCGGGGAGACACAGCTCACGCGCGGCGTCGAATTGGCCCAGCGCACCGTCAGATCGCGCCGGCTGCGGAGTTTCGCGCAAACCACCTTTAGGTGATCCTGGGGGCCGTCGAGCGCCGCCGGAATGGCATATTGTTCGGGATGATTGGCGCACAGCCGGGCGCGGAGCAGCTTCTGAATGGCTTCCCCGAAGCGCCCGACGGCCGCGCCTTCACCGCTCACGATACCCCAGCCGATGCGCCATCCTGGCGCAAGATAGTTCTTCGAAAGGCCTCCGAAGGTAACGACAGGAACATCCGGGGCGATCGCTGCCATCGAATGCAGTTCATCATCATCGAGGATTAACTTGTCGTAGATTTCATCGGCAAACACCACCAGATTGTGCTGCCGCGCCAGCTCCGCGACGGCTTCGAGCGTTCGCCGGCCCGAGACCGATCCCGTCGGATTATTGGGATTAATCAGCACCAGGCCGCGAGTGCGCGGTGTGATCTTTCCCCGGATATCGTCGAGATCAGGCTGCCAGCCATCTTCCTCATTCAGGAAATAAGGGTTCAGCCCGATGCCCAGTTTGGTGAGTATGGCGGAGTACAGAGGATAGTCGGGTCTGGGGGTCAGCAAATCCTCGCCGGGGTTGAGCAGGGCGGTGATACACACGTCGACCGATTCGCTGACCCCGCCGGTGACGAACACATCCTGAACGGAAGTGATCCCCTTGCGCGCGGCCTCGCCGCGAATTGCATCCAAAGCTAGTGGAATTCCAGGCGAAGGGGCGTAGCCGTTCCTGCCATCGCGCATGGCTTTCGACACGGCTTCGATCATGTGAGCCGGCGTCGCGAAATCGAACGAGATGGGGTCGCCAATATTCAGGGGCAAAATCTTGTGTCCCTGCCGAGCCAGTTCCTCCGCATAGCCAACCAGGTCGCGAATGGCATAGCGGACATTTTCGAGCCGGGTGGCGGGTCGAATTTCAAGGGCCCGGGTAGTGGGCATAGGCGCTCCGCAAAAGGAAAGGATACCGCAGAGTGGGTCGACGGCGCAGAAGGCGTGTGTCCCCCCGAGCACGCTGGTAATCTGGAGCGACGAGACCAAGACGGTTAGCGTGGGGGCAGGCGATCCTTTAGGGCAGCCGCAACGCCCATCTCCAACCAGGCCATGATCCTTGCGGGGAACTCGTTGGGGAAGGGCGCTTCGTGGTCTACTGGGATGAGGCAGGCCAGCCAGCGGAGTCAGATCCTATGAAAGGCATTCACAAGGTCGCAGTCCTTGGCGCCGGCACGATGGGGGCGCGCATCGCGGCGCATTTCGCCAATGCCGGCGTGCCCAGCTACTTATTGGACATCGTTCCGCCCGATGCGGATGGGAAGGCCCGCGATAAGATCGCCGCCGCCGGACTCGAGGCCCTCCGCAAAGGGAAGCCAGCGGCCTTCATGGATCCATCGTTTGCCCGGCTGATCACCGTGGGTAATTTCGAAGATGATCTCGACCGGCTGGCCGAGGTGGACTGGATCGTCGAAGCCGTGGTCGAGGATCTCAAGATCAAGCGGGCGCTGCTTAAGAAGGTCGAAGCCGTCCGCAAACCGGGAACGCTCGTTACCACCAACACGAGCGGCTTGCCCGTAGGACAAATCGCCGAGGGCTTCTCCGCCGAGTTCCAGCGCTTCTGGTTGGGCACGCACTTCTTCAATCCCCCGCGCTACATGCGCTTGCTCGAGCTGATTCCCACTCCCCAGACCGAGCGCGCGGCCATCGAGCGCGTCGCCGAGTTCGCGGATGTGCATCTGGGCAAGGGTGTGGTCTTTGCCAAAGATACTCCCAACTTCATTGGCAATCGCATTGGTACCTTCTCGGTGCTGAATATTATGCGGCTGATGCAGGAGATGGATCTCACCATCGAAGAGGTCGATGCGCTTACCGGTGATGCCGTGGGCTGGCCGCGGTCGGCCACCTTTCGCACCCTTGATCTGGTCGGTCTGGATATTCTGAGCCACGTGGTGGCAAATTTCACCGAGCATGTGCGGGATGAGCGCAGCGATCTTAAGCTGCCCGAATTTTTTCGAAAAATGATCGAGCGGAAGTGGTTGGGTGACAAAACCCAAGGCGGCTTCTACAAGAAGGCGGCCGGGCGAGGCGCCTCAACCGAGGGCGGGGGCAAGGAGGAAGAGCGCCTGGCGCTCGATTGGAAAACGCTCGATTATCATGCGCGGAAAAAGGCCAAGTTCCCCAGTCTCGACATGGCGAAAAATGTCGACGAGGCCGGAGCGCGGCTGCGCATGTTGCTGGCTCTGGACACCCCACCCCAGAAAGCCGACAAAGTCGCACAGTTTTTGTGGCGCGCCTTGGCGGATTTGTGGACGTACACGGCGAACCGCATTCCCGAAATCTCGGATTCCGTCTACGAGATCGATCGTGCCATGCGCTGGGGATTCAACTGGGAACTGGGACCGTTCGAGTTGTGGGATGCCGCAGGGGTCGCACCGACCGTCGAGCGCATGAAACGGGAGGGACACCCGGTTGCCGCTCAGGTCGAGCGCCTGCTGGCCTCCGGCCAAAAATCCTGGTATGCGGACGATCGCCAAACTCCCTCCGGTCGCGCATACTTTGATCTCGAAAGCCGGCACTTGAAGCCCGATCCGGTGCCTGGCGGCGTTTGGTCCGTGGCCGCCGCCAAAAAATCCAAAGGGGTTGTGACCCAAAATCCGGGAGCCTCGCTGGTCGACGTCGGCGACGGCGTCGCCACCATCGAGTTTCACTCCAAGATGAATGCTCTCGGTGGCGACATTATCCAGCTCATCTCCCAAGCCCTCAAAGCCGGAGGCCCGGGAGATGGCTTCGACGCCTTTGTGATCACCAATGACGCCTCCAATTTCTCGGTCGGCGCCAACCTGATGCTGCTCCTTATGTCCATTCAGGAGGAAGAATGGGATGAGGTCGATTTGGTCATCCGCCAGTTCCAAAACATGACCCAGGCCATCAAATTCTCGGCCAAGCCCGTGGTGGTAGCGCCGTTCGGGATGACCTTAGGCGGCGGCGCAGAAATCGTGCTGCACGGGCCCGCCGTACAGCCTCACGCCGAGCTCTATATCGGCCTGGTGGAGGTAGGGGTGGGCCTGCTTCCGGGCGGAGGCGGCTCCAAGGAAATGCTCCTTCGGGCCCTGGCCAGTGCCGAGGGAATTCGCCCCGGGGGCCGCGGCGAATCGGTCGAGCTGATGGAAGCGATGAAGAAGTGCTTCGAGACCGTGGCTACCGCCAAAGTCGCAACCTCTGCCTGGGAAGCGCGTGCACTGGGGTTTCTTGGCGATTCCGACCGTATCACGGCGAACCGCCAGCGGGTGCTCTCGGATGCCAAAACCCGGGTACTCGAGCTGGTGCGATCCGGATACCAGCCGCCCAGGCCGCGGAGCGACATACCGGCTCCAGGGGAGAACATTTTGGCGGCACTCAAGCTGGGAGTGCACCTGATGCGCCAGGGCGGCTACATCAGCGACTACGAGGTAAAGATCGGCGGCAAGGTCGCCGAAGTGCTTTGCGGGGGGGCGGTCTCGCCCGGAACCCTGGTCAGCGAACAGTACCTGCTCGATCTTGAGCGCGAAGCCTTTAAATCGTTGTGCGGCGAGAAGAAGACTCAGGAGAGAATTCAGTTCACCTTGAAAACCGGGAAGCCCTTAAGGAATTAGTCCGGGGACAACGATGGTGCAATTGCCGCTCAGGCGACGGCGCTTGCCCTGACGTAACCCGTTGACAGCGTTCGAAGAAAGAGCCGGCGGATTGCGGCGAAGCATCAAAATCCATTGAACGACCAGAGCTGGCCGATGGCCGGCAGAAATTGAATCTATGCGCGAAGTCATAATTGCTTCTTCGGTGCGCACCCCGGTGGGGCGCGCCTTTAAGGGTACCCTGCGTGCGACCCGTCCCGATGAGCTCGCTGCCATCGCGATCCGGGGTGCGTTAGAACGCGTACCCCAGCTCGATGCCAAAGAAATCGAAGACGTCATCCTGGGCTGTGCCATGCCCGAAGGCGAGCAGGGAATGAACGTGGCGCGGATTGCCTCGCTCCGAGCCGGGTTGCCCGTCGAAGTCTCGGCACTCACCATCAACCGCTTCTGTTCTTCTGGGCTGCAGTCGATTGCCTTGGCCGCCGAGCGCATCATGGCAGGCGGCGCGGAGGCCATTGTCGCCGGCGGGACCGAATCCATGTCCATGATTCCCATGGGAGGAAACAAGATTTCTCCCAATCCCTGGCTGGTCGATCACTATCCCGACGCCTATCTTACGATGGGGTTGACCGCCGAGCGCCTGGCCGAACGCTACGGCATCACGCGCGAGCAAGCGGACGAATTCTCTTTGCGCAGCCATCAGAAGGCGGTGGCTGCAATCGGGGCAGGGAAGTTCAGTGACGAAACCGTACCGGTCACGGTCAGTTTTACTCTGGGACAGGATCAGACGGGCGCCTCGTCCGCACCTGGAGGGAAGAGTCGCCCCGAATGGAGACCCAAACGCCAGGAAGTCGTGTTAAAGGACGACGAGGGTCCTCGCGCCGATACGTCCCTCGAAGCCCTGCTCTCGCTCAAACCGGCGTTCCATCAAAAAGGCACGGTGACCGCCGGCAACTCTTCTCAAATGTCCGATGGCGCGGCCGCGAGTGTGGTGATGTCTCTGGAACGCGCGAAGGCCCTCGGCATCAAGCCGCTGGCGCGCTATGTTTCGTTTGCCACCGCGGGGTATAAGCCCGAAGAGATGGGTCTTGGCCCGGTATTTGCCATACCCAAGGCTTTGAAGCTCGCCGGGCTCAAGCTGTCCGAGATCGAAGTCATCGAATTGAATGAGGCTTTTGCCGCGCAATCGCTGGCGGTCATCCAACAGGCGAAGCTCGACCCGGAACGGGTCAACCCCAACGGCGGGGCTATTGCGCTGGGGCATCCCCTGGGCTGCACGGGCGCCAAGCTGACGGCCAGCGTGATCCGCGAACTCAAACGTCGCAAGGCCCGCTACGGACTGGTAACCATGTGTGTCGGCGGGGGCATGGGGGCGGCCGGCATCTTCGAGAATCTAAACTAGCGACGTTCCCGTGGGAGTGGTTTTCCGTGCCATTTTTGTAGGGTTTTATGGGTGTCTGCTCTCCACCAGACCACATCCTTTCGTTTCTGGCAGCAGACTTTCGCATGTAGCAAATCCAGGGCAGTCCCTATAAACTTCCCTTTTGGCGCATGGGAGCGCGTGGTCTCGACCGATAGCAGGACAGAAGGGGCAGTGCCTGGGAAACATCGTCAAAGGTGATTTGCGTCACAGGTTAGCGTTGTCCGGTTCGCTATAGTTGGTCTCTGACCCGTCCTTCCGTACCGCACTACGAGAGCGATCTCAGTTGGTGGCCCTCCGGGGCTGGAACGCCGCTCCTTCTAAGTCGTTTCAAGGGATAGACATGGCTACAAGTACTGCAATTCTGAAGACGAAAATCTCCGGCGGAAGCTTCCTGCTCGAGGAGCGTGCCCCCGAAGATATCTTCACGCCCGAAGATTTCACCGAGCAACATCAGCTTATTGCTCAAACCACCGAGGAGTTCGCTCTCAACGAGATCATTCCGAACATCGAGAAGATGGAGCACAAAGACTTCTCCGTGACTCGCAGCCTGATGAGGAAGGCGGGCGAACTGGGCCTCAGCTCAGCCGAGATTCCGGAAGCCTACGGCGGCCTGGACATGGACAAGGTGACGGCGGCTGTCATCGCCGATCACATTGCCAAGTACGCCGGTTTCGCCACCAGTTGGGGTGGACACACCGGCATTGGCACGCTGCCGATTGTTTATTTCGGCAGCGAGGCACAAAAGCAAAAATATCTGCCGCGTCTAGCAGCGGGCGAGATTATTGGGGCGTACGCTCTTTCGGAGTCCACCTCGGGTTCCGATGCCCTAAATTGCCGGACCCGGGCCGTCCTGTCGCCCCATGGCCGGCACTATGTCCTCAACGGCGAGAAGATGTGGATCACCAACGCCGGCTTTGCCGATCTGTTTACGGTTTTTGCCAAGGTCGACGGCGAGAAGTTTACCGCCTTTCTGGTCGAGAAGACCTTTCCCGGATTTTCCATTGGCGCCGAAGAACACAAGATGGGCATCCGCGGATCGTCCACCTGCCCCCTTATCCTCAACGACTGCAAAGTTCCTGTCGAGAACGTCCTGGGCGAAATCGGCAAGGGTCACGTCATCGCCTTCAATATTCTCAACGTGGGGCGCTTCAAACTGGGTGCCATGTGCGTGGGCGGAGCTCGCTTGGCTCTGGAGCATGCGATTGCCTACGCGAAACAGCGCCAGGCCTTCAAGAAGGTCATAGCCGATTTCGGCTTGATTCGCGAGAAGCTGGCCAACATGGCCGTGCTGATCTACGTGGGCGAATCCCTGGTCTTCCGTACCGTGGGCATGATGGACGTCGCGCTCTCTGCGGTCGATAAGTCCGGTGCCGAGGCTTCCCTAAACACCCGCAAGGCGATCGAGGAATATGCGGTCGAGTGCTCGATCATTAAGGTGTGGGGATCGGAAATGATCGACTACGTGGTCGATGAGACGGTACAGATTTATGGCGGCTACGGCTTTGTGGAGGAGTACCCTGCCGAGCGCGCCTATCGCGATGCCCGCATCAACCGCATTTTTGAAGGCACGAATGAGATCAATCGCCTCATCATCACCGGATTTTTGCTGAAACGCGCCATGAGCGGTCAGTTGCCGCTCATGCCGGCGATTAAGAAGCTGATGGACGAAGTCCTCGCCGGGCCCGTGGCGGGCGAGGATCGCGAAGGTCCTCTCAGCGAAGAGCGCAAGTTGGTGGCTCAGGCCAAGAAGCTGAGCCTGTTTGCCGCCGGATCCGCCACCCAGAAATACATGCAGGCGCTCGAGAATCAGCAGGAGATCCTGGGTGCCATTGCGGATATGGTGATTGAAGTCTACGCGATGGAATCGGCAGTCATGCGGGCTCAGAAGATTGCCGAACGTAAGGGTCAATCGGCGGCTGGCTTGCCCATCGCCATGACTCGCGTCTATCTTTCGTCGGCGATGGAGAAGGTCGAAGCTTCCGCGCGCAAGATCATAGCCGCGGTGGCCGAAGGCGACATGCTGCGCACCCAGTTGGCGATTCTCCGCCGCCTGGCCAAGCACGAGCCCTTCAATACGATTGCCCTGCGCCAGCAGATCGCCGAAAAGGTACTTGAACGGGGAAAGTACTCCCTGGCATAGAGATCCACCCCACCTCACTCGTGGCCCGAACTGCTGGTGCCGGCATCTGTCCCGCGCGGTAGCCTTCCTTGCGATTGTCTTGGGCGCGCAGCCTGCGCGCAAATTTAGACAAAATTCGCCTAATCCGGTGTCTTATCGTTGAAGGACAGATGATGGGACGCCGAAATTGCCAGCCAACAACCTAAGTGCGGCTGAGGTCAGGTCTCTGTACGAGAAACATGGCTCAGCTTTGGCGGCATATGGGTGCTGCCATGGCCTGGATTTTGCCTCGGCCGAGGACGTGGTGCAGCAGGTGTTTCTGAAGCTGCTCGAGGGACAGGTCTCTGTGCCGGTAATGCCGCTAGCATATCTGTATCGGGCCGTACGCAACGCCTCGTTGAACCTGCGTCGCAATCTTCAGCCCGCAGTTGAAATCGGTGACCGTGACACTTGGCTGGTTAGCCCTGACGGAAATGCGGAGGAAGCGCTGAGCGTGCAGGCGGCTTTGCGGGATCTTCCCGAGGAACAGAGGGAGACGGTGTCTCTCAAGTTTGGGGAGGAATGACTCTCGCGGAGATTGCGGAGACGCTCGAGATTCCGACGAATACGGCGGCTTCGCGTTACCGCTACGCGATCGAAAAAATTGGCCACGCTGCTCGCGCAACGTGGCCTTTCTTTTATGCCGGCAACGACCTACACTCCCACACACTTTCGCGTGCAGTACCATCGGCCCTGCGGGGCTTAACTTCCGTGTTCGGGATGGGAACGGGTGGCTCCCCCGCGGTATGATCACCGACAAATCGCAGCAGCTCGTTTTCCGCCTCGGAAGACGAGCCGCAAACTTTTTCAAGGAGCTTGAGCACGATCTCTCACAACTGAATAGATTGGTGTTTCCTACTTCGGCTTTGGTCGGCACACAGCCGCAGGTCATGATCCCGATCGACGGTCCAGGTTCTGACCGGCGACGAGTGAAGCATAACCAACGGCTGATGTTCCGAGTAAATTTTATGGTCAAGCCGAACGGGCGATTAGTACGGGTAAGCTACACATGTCACCATGCTTCCACTTCCCGCCTATCAACCAGGTAGTCTTCCTGGGCCCTTCTTATCCCTTACGGGTTGGGAGATCTCATCTTGAGGAGTGCTTCCCGCTTATATGCATTCAGCGGTTATCACAACCGAACTTCGCTACCCAGCGGTGCCCTTGGCAGGACAGCTGGAACACAAGAGGTTCGTCCATCCCGGTCCTCTCGTACTAAGGACAGGTCCTCGCAAATCTCCTACGCCCACAACAGATAGGGACCGAACTGTCTCGCGACGTTCTGAACCCAGCTCACGTACCGCTTTAATAGGCGAACAGCCTAACCCTTGGAACCTTCTACAGCTCCAGGATGCGATGAGCCGACATCGA
>DATJVZ010000134.1:0-3969 GCA_035501575.1 Terriglobales bacterium
GAGACTTGCGGCGGGTGGAATACGGCGATGAGCGCGACCCCAAAATGCGCGAATTTCTCGAACGGATTGCGCCCTACAACAAAGCCAAGAACATCACCAAGCCGCTGTTTGTGATCGCTGGAAAGAATGATCCCCGGGTTCCGGCTAGCGAGTCTGAGCAGATGGTCGCGATCGTGCGCAAGAACGGTACGCCCGTCTGGTGGCTGCTTGCCAAAGATGAAGGTCACGGTTACGCCAAAAAGAAGAACTTGGACTACGAGTTTTACGCTACCGTCATGTTCGTGAAAGAGTACCTATTGAAGTAGCCTAAATCGCCTGCGTCACTCCCGGGTCAAGCTTCGACCAGGATTTCTGGTCCTGTGAAACAGCACGGCCGTTCCATCTTCGTGCGCGAGGGTCCATTCCGAGGTAAGCCTAAGCATATTGGCGAGCGACGAGCCGCCCGGCACTAACACCCAGTCCGCCCCCAGCCGATCGAGCACTTTTTCCCACCCAGGCTGGATCAACACTACCTTCAAGTATTCCTTGAAGAATTGATTTCCGTAGAGGTCATGGCGGTCGTCCACTACGACCCGGTCCTGCGGGTAGAGCCGGTAGATCAAATAGCCCCCCCAGTAGTCCAGGCTGAAAATGGGTTCGCGAATGCGCTGCTCGGAGATGTAATTGGTAGCTTCGACCGGGAACCGCTTGTCGTCGAAGTAAACGTGCAGCAACTGAGTTGAGCCAATCCGCCCGTTGTTGAAGCACGCCCATAGGCCAAGCACAAAAATCGCCAGCATCCAAAAGTGTCCGCGCAACCCGAGTTCGAGGTTCCGCATGCGGAAGCCGAAAGAATCGAGCCTGCTCAGCAGTGCCTTCAACCATAAAGCCATGGTTGAACTTTCCTTGGCATGTGCAATGGAATCGGAAAGGATCGGCGCCACAACCAGCGTAAGTAGCAGCCCTGAAGTAGGCAGATTGCGAGTGGCATAGCAACCCAGGTACGCGGCGCCAATTACAACCAGAAGTTGCGAGATTCTAATGGCCCGACGAGCGCTCGCCAGAGTAACGATCGACAAGATCAGCAGAACGGCGAAACACTCCTGCGCTCGACCGTGAAAATCCGGGGAAAGAAACTCGCTGATCTGGTTCATCAGAAAGCGGTCCGAGAGATATTGGAAGACGTGGACATGGAGCTGGTAGCCATAGGGGTTGACAAAGCTGGCGGCGAAGGTAGCGAGGGCGATGGCGCTCAGCCACTGAATCCGCTTTGCCACCTGTTGGCGTTGTTCCCGCCGGGTGAAATACTCGATCACACCGCCCGCCAGGTAAATCGCCAGCAAGAGGAAGCCGAGCACGAAGCCACCGTGCAAATTCACCCACGGGACCATTAACAGGGGAAGCCAGAGCAGACGTCGATGCCGTTCCTCGGAAGCAGGATCAAGCAGCTCAAAATAAATTACGGTGAAAAGCCAACTGAGCACGTGGGGGCGGGCAAGGAAATGTACCGCCGAAGCCCCGAGCGCCAGCAGCAGCAGCAACAGCATCACTGGAAGAGTAGCCCCACGGCGCAATCCGAAATACAGGGCCAGCACGAAGGTGGCCGCGATGATTGCCGCGGAATAAAATACCACCCCGTTGAGTCCGAATGCGTAGTGAATCATGGCCACCAAAATGTCGTACAGCCATTCCCAGGCATACCAACGGTGTCCGCTCATGGTGGAGGAGAAATAATCCGTGTGCGGGATCGAATGGGTCACGAGCATTTGCTCGCCATTGCGAATGTGCCAGCCAATGCCAGCGTCGCGCAGCAGCAGACGTCCCAGTGCACCGCAACTCAGCCCCAATAAGATCGCGACAAACAATGCATCCGCCACCGACGGAAAGAACCAGAAAAGCCAGTGCCCGACATTGGCAATGGCGCCGTTCCGAGACGGGCCATGACGGCTTGCGTCGTCCGAGGGGGGCGGCAGTTGATCTGAATTTCCTTCGACTGGAGACGTTGGTGAAGGCAAAGTATCGGCTCGCGTCCAGCGATCAGATTACCAGGAGCGACGCAAGACCTCGCTAGGCATGGTACCTCAGATAACCGAGTCCGACTCGCATGTGATGCAGCCATTGATCCGGCAGGCTGGCTGCAATGGTCAGGCCGAGTGCCGCATGCACCAGGCCGAGCGGAAAAATGTTGCGATAGCGGCGAAACATTTCGCAGAAAAAGAAAGCGCCCATCAGACTTAAGGCCACGAGCCAAGGATTCGGGATATGAGCCACGGAAAATAGCACGGCCGCCGTGACCACGGCCCGTCGACTGCCCACCACGGATTCCAGTCGCAAATACATAAAGGACTGCAGAATGAATTGTTGCAGAAGAGCCCAGATCGCGTATTGCCAAGCTCGATACCAGGGCAGCGGTTGGGGTAGGCCGACGGCTCGGGTAAAGGAACCGGTGGCGGTAATCACCAAGACTAAAAGAGCACCGGCAGCGACAGTCACCAGAGCGCCGGAAAACGGGTGGGCAAGGCCCAGTTCCTCGGGCGAGTGGGCATGGAAGGCCAGCACAATGACAAGTGCCGCCGCGGCCAGACTGACCACAGAATTGATACGCCCCTGGGGCGTCCACACGGCCACCAGAATCAGGCCAAACACCAGCCCGATTTGGAGCAGACTAAGCAGATTCCAAGCCGGACGGTGCGTTGGAACCTCGGTTGAGGAAACGCAAGTGCCCTGCTCGACAAAACTCTTCGACTCTGACGCCATAATTCGAATCTACTAAGGGGGAAGGTTCAATCGCCTGCTGCCAGCATAGCAGAGCCGCAACCCAGGAGGGTTCCCGATGGCCAACGGCCACAAAGTACGTGTGGTAATCGTCGGAGCCGGATTCGGCGGCCTCAAGGCGGCTCAAACGCTGGCTAGGTCTCCAGTGGATATTACCTTAATTGACAGCAGAAACTATCATACATTTCAACCATTACTTTATCAGGTGGCCACGGCCGGGCTCTCGCCTGGAGAAATTGCCGCTCCCATCCGCTGGGTGGTTCGCTACAAGCCGAACATCGAGGTGCTGCTGGGGGAGGTCGAAAACTTCGACTTGCAGCGGCGGGTGGTGAAGCTACCGGATCTCGAGCTGGGCTACGACTACCTGATCGTCGCGGCAGGCGCTAGCCATGCCTATTTTGGACATGATGAATGGGAACCGTATGCCCCCGGGCTGAAGACGATTGAGGATGCGCTCGAAATTCGCCGTCGCGTCCTGCTCGCCTTCGAGCTTGCGGAACGCCAGGCGGCAGCCGGCAAACCAACCATGCCGCTGAACTTTATCATTGTGGGCGGCGGGCCGACCGGGGTGGAACTGGCGGGCACCTTGGCGGAGATCGCCCGCCACGTGTTGGCCCACGAATTCCACACCATTTCTCCTCGAAGCACGCGGATCATTCTGTTAGAAGGGGGGCCGCGCATCCTGCCCACCTACTCAGCCGATCTTTCTCGCAGTGCCGAGGAGCAGCTTCGCG
Source organism: Terriglobales bacterium (assembly GCA_035501575.1). Classification (GTDB taxonomy): domain Bacteria; phylum Acidobacteriota; class Terriglobia; order Terriglobales; family Acidobacteriaceae; genus JAFAGX01. The sequence goes on from DATJVZ010000134.1 coordinate 3,489, forward strand.
GTCTGGGAGTGGAGGTACGCACCTCTGCCATGGTCACTAAGATCGAACCGGCGGTGGTTTGGGTGGGGCAAACGAGACTGGACGCCGCGGTGATCCTTTGGGCGGCCGGCGTTGCCGCCTCGCCGCTCGGTCGGAGGCTGGGGGTGCCCGTCGATCGCGCTGGACGCGTCTTCGTATCTTCTGATTCGACGATTCCCGGCCACCCGGAGGTCTTCGTCATTGGTGATCTGGCCTCGTTTCGAACCGAGAAGGGTGAAATTCTGCCCGGAGTCGCGCCCGTAGCCATCCAGCAGGGAGCGGCGGCGGCGCGCAACATCGCGCGCGATCTACGCGGCGAGCCCCGAAAGAATTTTCATTACTTCGACAAAGGCAGCCTGGCAACCATTGGCCGCGCCGCAGCCGTCGCAGAATTCGGAAAGATTAAGATTTCTGGCTTCCTGGCATGGCTCGCCTGGCTCTTTGTTCATATCTTCTTTCTCAT
>DATJVZ010000135.1:0-26398 GCA_035501575.1 Terriglobales bacterium
ACCTGCTCTCGCGCTGTTTGCCGCGACAAAGAGGATCATCGGACGATAGACCCGCAATGCCTTGAAAATCCCCGCCCCGAAGGGGCGGAATCTACACTAACTGGGAAACCTCCTTCTCCATTTCACGCTGAACCAGGACAAGATCGCCAGCATGTGACTTTGATGTGAATAGCTGGAGATTCCCTCGATGGTCCTTTGGTATTTTCCTCTGACCGATAACCAAACCTAAAAAGGCGCAAAGCAATCCCTGTCGATGAACTGGCAATCCCCCGTGGGGAGGTCCTCGCCTTCAGGATTTTCGGGCGGACGGCCTCCGGACACCCCCCATTCGTGCCCCCACATCGTGCAAAGAACTCACCGCAAAACCCTTAAACGAAGGTGGTTAGGCGTTTTTTGTCTTGTCGAGCACTCTCTCTTTGGATGTGTTTCGTGTTTGACAACTGGGTTAGTTGATGGCAGACTCTTGTTTCCTCCCCCAAAAGGCAGCAGTTTTGGGGGGTCTGCTGCGACCGAGCAACTCCCAAGGGAGGATGGTTCTAGTGGCGATCGGAGCATCAGATCCGGGTTTTCTGCTCTTGGACCCGAGCTTGAACCCTGTGGCTAGCAACGCAGAGGCCGCCCAAATACTTTCATTCCCCAACGTACCGGAAAGGATTAAGGGCCTAAACGTCTTCTTGGCGGACAAAATCCGCTCCAGTCTGGTTAACCACCAATCGAAGGAATCGCTGAGTTTCGTCAAGCAATTTAGGTCGGGGAAACGGCGCTACATTTGCCGCGCTTTCCGGCTCCAGTCCCACGAGAATGGGCTTCGCCTGGCTGCTGTGGTTCTCCTGGAAAGGTATTCTTCAGGCACGACAGCCTTGTCGGAGATCTCGAAGCAATTCGATCTAACCGAGCGTGAACAGGAAACCGTGCAATTGCTTGTCCAAGGCCTTACCAGTAAAGAAATTGCAACTCGAATGGGCATTAGTCCTAATACGGTGAAAGCTTTTCTCCGGCTGGTAATGGTCAAAATGGGAGTATCGACGCGCTCCGGAATTTTGGGACGCATCGTCGGATCCTAAGTTTACGAACGGACCGCCGGCTTCAAGCTAGCCCTACTGAACTAGTCCATTAGACGACTTTACGCCGTGCGCGCTCGGCATGATCATTACCTCCTCGTGAAAAGAGTGGAGGAGCCCGATCGCAGGCGGTATCCACGGTTTCCCCACGTACTCGAGATTCAAGCGCAGGAATGCCCCCCGGTTGACTACAGCGGCACAATCAAACCACCCATCCCGGGTCGGGTTCAGAATGTCAGCAGGGGCGGGGTTTGCCTGTTAAGCCAAACGAAGATTCCGCGAACGTCTCTTTTGCGTTGCGAAATTGCCATCGCGGAGGTGCCAGTCACCGTGCCCACTCTCGTCCGAGTCCGCTGGACCCGAAAACAGGACCTTGAAGCCGAGAGTTATCTTTGCGGGCTCCAATTCTTCTTGTAGTCCCGGCTGGCCTACGTTCGCGGCCGACTTGACGCAATGCTTGCTAATTTCGGTTCAGACTATCTCGGATTTTCTCTGACCTTCTCCGCCACTCCCAGAATTGCCGCCGCCGCAAGTGTCGCCAATTTGTAGTCCTTGGTCCAGGGTGGACCGATCGAAGAGCCAAGGTTTGCGACCCTTCGCTGCAGTTGATTGGCCGCATCCCCCCAAGCAATCTCAATCTGCTCATCGAGTTCACGCTCTCGGATTGTCGTGACAGAGATTTTCGAGCGCTCACAAGCCCGCCTAACGGCATTCCGAAAGAACTCCCCTTCTGCCGTGTGAATGAGCGAGTGCGCCGTGAGAACTTTCGCGAGAGAGGGCAACGGGCGACCCGCGGCCAGCAGGACAGCTGAACCTAGGAGGCGATAATCGCGCCCTTCCAATTCCCGGACCACATCCCCGATCGCCTCGAACGCCAAAGACTCGGAGGCGGCGGCACACTTCGCAAGGTACTCTTCCGCGGCTGAGAGTTTCAGACTCGAGGCATAGTGATAGGGCTGCTTGGCCCCGGGGATCTTCGGATCAGCGGTGACGATGCGCCTCCTGGCGACAACGTCCACGGAGTTGTCATCTGCGGAAATGGCGACGAGCCCACCCCACCCGGAATGCATTCGAAAACCTAGAGCCGCATGCTTCATGCCGTGAGCTTCCGCCGCAACGTCTCGGAGACCTCGGAAAACGGTCGATGAAATTTTGCTGCGAGATGCAAAGTTCCGCAGTTGGGCACGCCGAATACCGCTTCCGATGTTGATTTGTGATGTCTATTTCTTCGCCGATGATTCAATCTCTTGCATGCGACCCCGTACCTGTCAGCACGGGGAGTGGAGCGCAACGCCCATGATGGCATTCACGTCCCGGTTCGGGAACTGGGCGGCTGGGATTCGAAACGGTTTGGGGGTGGAGGCGGGGCCCTGCAACTGGATGGCTCGCGTCTCAACCCAGACGTGGCGATGAAAACGCGCCATCAAAACGAAAGCGCCCCCTGACTCCCTGAGTCATGGGACGCTCATCGCTCCCCCAGAGCTGCTGATAACCAGAGTACCTTCACTGCTTCCAGCGGGGAATGGCTCGGACGGGCTACTGTGGAAAATGCGATGCTCCGATCTGCCTGAGCACTCCTGATTATCCAGGCCACGCCAATTGCCCCGCCGGCGTGACTCGATCAAGCGACGCGAGCCGCAGGAAAGCTCCGAGGCCGATAGTACTCCGTAGAGGATTCGTCTTTGCGTCATGTCATCCAGACAGCTTTAGGTGCGGGCGCCCCTCCCAGCACACGTTCCACGCTCAATCCCAAAGCCAGAAGCGCACGGTCACTGCCCGCCGGACCGTCGAACTCCAGGCCGATCGGCAGTCCTCCGGGCGCCGTCCCCGCCGCCACAACCAAGCCCGGGAGTCCTGCCGTACTTCCCGGAGCGATATTCCGTCCCACGGCGGTTTCAAATGGTACTTTCTTTCCGCCAATCGACACTTCGACGTCCTCGCCGATGAGCGGCGGCGGAATCATGGTTGCCGGAAATACAATCGCCGCCACACCCGTGCCTGCAAAGTACTGCCGATAGACCTCTTTCAGTTCCGGTAAGTGCCGATCGCGCACAAGCCGATACTCTTTGTCCCCGACGAAAAGCTTGCCTCCGGGCAAGAGATCGCGAAAATCTCGCTGGATGTCCGGGCTCGCCTGAGAGATCAATTGATCGAAGGTGACTCCCGCTCCGTACTCCTCCAGATATTTCTGCAGTGCGTAGCGCACATCGTGATTCTGAATCGGGTTCGTGGTGAGCTCGATGAGTCGGGCCAGTCCCGGTACGTCCGCTTCGATCAACTCAGCTCCCGCAGCTTGTAGCTTGGCCAGGGCTTCATTGGTCACGCGTTCCAGTTGGCCGTCAAGATCACGGAACCAATAGCTGCGCGCCAGTCCAAGCTTGGTTCCTTTTAGTTCGCTCGCACGCAAGGCACCCCCGTCGCCCGTCACTACAGAATCGAACAAAGCCAAGTCAGCCACCGTGCGTGCGTGAGGCCCTACTTGATCGAAGAGGGGCGAGATCGGAACCACTCCTGTCGATACATATCTCCCCGTCGTTGGTCGTAGTCCAGCGATACCGCACATCGCCGCCGGCACACGTATCGAGCCCTCCGTGTCCTCTGCAACGCCCAGCGGTGCCATTCGCGCGGCCACTGCCACGGCTGTTCCCCCGCTGCTTCCACCTGGGATCCGCTGCACATCGTAGGGATTGTGTACCGCACCAAACGCCAGGTTATTGCTCGTCCACCCAAACGACAGTTCGTGCAAGTTGGTTTTCCCCAGAACAATCGCTCCCGCAGCCAGAAGCGCACGCACAATCGGAGCGTCTTCTGGCGGACGAAAGTTCCGCAGAGCCGGGGTTCCTCCAGTGGTTGGCATATCCTTGGTGTTTACGCTGTCCTTTACCGGAATCGGCAATCCGTGCAGCGGTCCGAGTCTTGCTCCTGAACTCCGCAAACGATCAGCGGCTCTTGCCGCCTCCAGTACTCGGTCCTGCGGTAGGGTGATAAAAGCGTTCAGCGCCTTCGCTTGTTGACACCGTTCAACAAGGGCCGCCGCATATCGCTCTGCGGTGACTTCGCCGTTTCTTATTTTGGCGACCGCATCAACCGCCGAAAGCTCCAGCAACTCGCTGGTCGAGATTTCTTTGCGCTCCATCATTGCATTATGGCCTTTGCACCCGGTCGCGGCAGCTGCTGCCGACAGCGAAACAAGCGAGATGAACTCTCGACGTGACAACCAACGACCTTCCTTCATGAAGGATTCTCCAACCTTTGAATGAAGTTGCCAGACCGTCCGGCCCATGGGTTCCGCGCGGTCGTCGCCACCGGTTGAACATGTTAGAGAGGGCGGGGGGAGAGGTCAACGACAGGTTCGAATTGGATGGTAGACCCCATCCATCAACGCATAGGCCCACGTAGAACGTTTGCAACTTCGGAACCGCGACCGGAGGAGAAACCCACTCGTTCGCCTGGGTTGCAACCCAGCTCAGGTATTATGCGCGATCACTCATACCGCAGTGCCACTATGGGATCGACTTTGGTGGCTCGACGCGCAGGAATGTAACCAGCCGCCAGCGCAACCAGGCTGAGCAGAGCCGTGACCGCCACGAACGTCAACGGGTCAGTTGCGCGCACCCCGTAAAGCAAGCTGGACATAAGCCGCGTGACGGCGAACGCCATCGCCAGTCCAGCGACCACGCCAACCGCAGCCAGCTTTCCAGCTCCTTTGAGAATCAGCCGCAGAATGTCGCTCCCCTCAGCCCCAACTGCCATGCGTATACCAATTTCCTGGGTGCGCTGTCCCACCACGTAAGAAATGACGCCGTAGAGTCCGATGCTGGCCAATATCAGCGCCAGGGCGGAAAAAACAGTCAGGAGAATCATGGAGAATCGGCGCTCCGCCATCGAACCCGAGATGATTTCGTCCATCGTGCGCATGCCGAACAGAACTTGGTCCCGGCTCATCTTCGGGTTGGTCCGGATTGAGTCGATTAGCGCAGCCGTTATTCGCTCGGAACGAAGCACCACACCCGACCCTGAGGGCGCCCGATCAATGTAGCTGTTGGGCATTTGCATGCAGGAGAGATACATCTGAGCGCGGAGCGGCTGCGTGTCGTCGGCATCGAGTCCCCACTGCTTCACGTGGCCAACGACGCCGACAATTTCTAACTGACCTGAAGCCGTATTCTCGAAATTCAAGCGCTTCCCGATCGGATCCTGGTTGGGAAAGTACTTGCGCGCAAAAACTTCGTCCACTACTACCGCTCCTGGAGAGTGCTCGTCGTCATGCGCGGTGAGGAAGCGTCCGCGCCGCAATGGAATTCTCATCACCTTCAGGTAGTCAGGCCCGACCACGTAGACGATGCTCCAGTTCATATCGTTGTTGCTGGCGGGTTTGGGTCGGCCCGCCAGCCAGAGCGGCTCTTCGTCGTCCCATCCCATCGGAACTGATTCCCAAGTCAGCGATGCTGCCTGCACGGTTGGAATCGAAGCCAGACTGTTTTCGAGATCGCGGTAGGCAGCGCGAATTGCCTCCGGACTCGCCTTCCACATGGAAGGCGGGAGCGAGATATTAAATGATAGGACGTTGTGAGGATTGAAGCCGGGGTCGGTTTGCGATAGCCGGACCAAACTGCGGAGCATCAGCCCGGCGCCGATCAAAAGCACCAGCGCAAAAGCCATTTCGAGGACAACAAGCGCACTCTGCGCGCGGTGGCGCGCGCCGCTTATACTCCGACCAGTCTCCTTCAGCGCGTGGTGCAGATCGAGCTTCGAGGTTTTGAGGATGGCGGGAGTGATGCCAGACAGAATCCCGGCGAACAGCGAAAGCGCCGTCGTGAACAGAAGAACACGCGAGTCGAGTCCGATCTCTTCGGCACGCGGCAGAGCTGCCGGCAGCACGCCCAGCGCTGCTCGCGTACCCCAGGCGGCGAGAAGTACGCCCAAAGATCCGCCGACAAGAGCGATCAGAACGCTCTCCACGAGTAACTGGCGCACAATACGTCCCTGTCCGGCGCCTAGAGCACCACGGATGGCAAATTCGCGCCTCCTCATCGTCGAGCGCGCGAGCAGCAGGTTCGCCACGTTGACACAGGCAATCAGTAGAACGAAACCCACCGCGCCCAGCAACACCAGCAAGTATGGCCGGACCTCGCCCACCACCTGCTGCTTCAGCGGCACAAGCTTAGCGCTGATGCCTTTGTCACTCGCGGGAAAAGCTACCGCGAGGTTGCCCGTGACGGAGTCCATATCCGCGCGGGCTTGCTCCACAGTCACTCCCGGCTTGAGGCGCCCAATTCCGTGAATTCCCAGCCCCGCACCGCGTTGCGGAAGCCAAGGATTATCCCATTGGCCGATCGGCAGGTAGACCTGACCCTCTCGAAAACCTGGAATCTCCAAGTGAAAATTCGCCGGGGTCACACCGACAATGGTGTACGTTCTGCCATCGAGAGTAATTCCCTGCCCTAGAATGTCCGGCACCGCACTGAATTTGCGTTCCCATAAGCTTCGACTGATGAGCGCTATGGGAGCTCCACCGATCCGGTCTTCTCCCGGCAAAAACCAGCGGCCTGTGAGGGGCTTCATTCCGAGAACGCGAAAGAAGTCGGAGGAAATGAACTCGCCGTGAACCTGTTCCGCCTCGCCGCTTCTGGTCAAGCTCCAATCGTTGCTGCGAGCAATCGCCATGGAAGCAAAGGTACGGTTATCCTTCTGCCAATCAAAAAAATTGGAATAGGAGATCGACCCGCCTTCGAAATTTGGCTTGCTCTCATGCAGAGCGATCAGCTGGTCAGGTTGCGGAAAAGGCAACGGGTTGAGCAGTACGCCATTTACCACAGAAAACAGCGCCGTATTGGCGCCGATTGCCAGCGCTAATGTGAGCACCGCGACTGCCGTGAAACCCGGGTTCTTGCGTAGCTGCCGCGACGCGTAACGAAGATCTTGCGCTAGTCCGCCCATCTCGGGTTCGTCCTCCCCCTCGCAAAACCTGCCACCGCACGGGCCAATACCATGCGAAACGATCGCGCCCGCTGTCCGATTGGTTCCTGCAAAGCAAAACTCTTACCAATCCGGTCGAAAGTGTAAGCCTGTGATGACAAAGGACAAGAGAATACTGGTGTCAAACCGGAGCGTCTAAAAATGTCCACTGCCGACCTTAGATGTCCGGAAGCGAACAGCCCACGATCGGTCCGCTGGGTTTATGAGCCCAGCTGACAATCGAATGTCCGGTTTCGCTACCGCGCGTCCCACAATCGCACGACCGAGCAGGCGATTAGAATCGGACAATCTTGGTAAGTGGTGCGCAATCAGTGCGTTACTCTGTGCTCTAGAAATGGGCGGGAACATGCTAGAAACTGTACGAAATATGGGGGTGCGTGGTGACCTCATTCTGGCACGACATACGTTACAGCCTGCGGGTGATAGCGAAAGCGCCGGGGTTTGCTGCACTCGCTATCCTAACGCTCGCCTTGGGTATCGGGGCGAACACCACGATCTTCAGCTGGATCAATTCGACATTGCTCAATCCGGTTCCCGGACTCACCCGTCCCAGCGAGGTCGTGTCGCTGACACTGAGCAAGCCCGGAGAGAATCCCTTCCCGTTTACCTATCCCGATCTCGAAGCGATGCGCAACCGGCAGCAGAGTTTTACGGGCATCGCGGCGTGCAGCTTCGCGCAGATGAGTTTGACCGGCAAGAATAAGCCCGAGCGCGTCTGGGGCATGGTAGCGTCTGCGAATTATTTCGATGTGCTCGGCGTGCGGCCGATCCTTGGGCGCGCTTTTCTGCCCGAGGCGGATCAGAAGCCGGGAGGCACACCCGAGGCGGTAATCAATTACCGCTTCTGGCAAACGCACTTCGGTGGTAATCCGAACGTGGTCGGTCAGACGATCACAATCAACCAACACCCGTACACGATCGTGGGCGTAACGCCCGCCGCGTTTCAGTCAAGCCAGACAGGGGTGCGAACCGAGATCTGGGTTCCCCTCATGATGCAAGCTGAAATGAACTCGCTCGGCGACTTGTTGCATGATCACCACCGGTTTTGGCTACTTGGGTTCGGCCGGCTCAAGCCGGGCGTACGGCTGGAGCGGGCACAGGAAGAGATGACGCTCCGCCTGCAGCCCGAAGTCAAGAACTACCCCGAGGAACATAGAGGCCACGACCGTGTGACGCTGTACCCGCTGTGGCGGAACCCGTTTGGCCTGAATCTGTTTCTTTCCACCCTCCTCCCGGCATTGATGGCCATCGCCGGCTTAGTGCTGCTGCTGGCATGCGTGAACGTAGCGAACCTCATGCTGGTTCGGTCCGTCGGACGCCGGCGTGAAATCGCGATCCGTATGTCATTGGGCGGGAGCCGGTGGCGGCTGGCGCGGCAACTGCTGGTCGAAAGTGTGATGCTGGCGCTGGCCGGAGGCGGGGTCGCCCTGCTCATCACGCTCTGGACGCAGGGAGCACTCCTCAAATTCCTGCCCGTCTCGGAGGATCTTCCCCTTGCGCTCACCATCGCAGTGGACCGCACGCTGCTGCTGGCGGCACTGCTCATTTCACTGGTCACAGGCGTAATCTTCGGAATTCTCCCGGCGCTGCGGTCCTCGGCGGTAGCGCCCGTGGCAGTGTTGAAAGAGGAAGCAGGGACGGTGTCCGGCGGTCTCAGGAAGGCGCGCCTCGCAAGCGGGTTGGTGGTGGCACAAATTTCGCTGTCATTACTCCTGCTCATTTGCGCGGGTTTATGCATTCGCAGTTTCCTCAGGGCACAGCAAGTCAATCCAGGATTCAATCCTCATAACGTGCTGATGGCTTCCTACGATCTGTTTACCGCCGGATATTCGGATGCGGGCGGAGTGGAATTCGATCGCCAGCTGGTCGCGAAACTGGAAACCTTACCCGGCATACAATCGGTCGCCTTGACCGACCGGGTGCCGCTCGGATTTGGGGGCGGCTCAACCAGCGTCAAGCCCGAAGGATACGTCTCCCAGGCGAATGAATCGATGGAAACGCAGGCGGCGATCGTGACGCCGAATTATTTTCGGACGATGCAGATTCCCATACTCAAAGGGCGCGACTTCACTCTCGAGGACACCAAGACTTCGCAGCGCGTCGTGATCGTCAGCGAAGCATTTGCCAATCGTTACTGGCCCAATCAAGAGGCATTGGGCAAGCAGCTCAACTCGGACCTGACTCACGAGTGGTTCACGGTTGTCGGTCTGGCGCGAGATAGCAAAGTGACCGGCCTCAGTGAAAAGCCAACACCCTTCGTGTACTTGCCGTTGTATCAGATTTACACCTCCACCATGATTATCAGTGCTCGGGTGGCGGGAGATCCGCTGACTTTCAGCAAGATCGTCGAGCAGAGCCTCTCGGAAATGAATCCCGATGTGGTAGTGTTCGATGTGACTACACTCGAACTGCGCAACCAGTTCGTCAGCTTTCCGGTGCGCGTGGCAGGCACGTTTGTCGGAGCATTCGGGTTGCTCGCCCTCGCCCTGGCGGCGGTCGGAATTTATGGTGTCACGGCGTACACCACGCGCCAGCGCACGCACGAAATCGGCATTCGAGTAACCCTAGGGGCAACCCGCCGGGATGTTCTGCGATTGGTGCTCGGACAGGGAGTGAGGTTGATGCTCGCCGGCGTTGCTCTGGGACTCGTGCTGTCTTTTGTCCTGACGAGCTTTCTACGAAGTTTGCTTCTCGGCGTAACCAGCACGGATGCCTTGACGTTTTTGAGCATGACCTTCTTGCTTTGCGCTGTGGCCTTGTTTGCCTGCTTCATTCCATCGCGCTGGGCGATGCGCGTGGACCCGGTAGTGGCCCTGCGGTACGAGTGAAAGCTCGGGTCATTCCCGTCCGATGACCGCCTACCCAGAACGGGAATCAATCCGTTAATCCTGGTCAATTCGAACATTTGCTGGTTTCCTCCTCGCTCCCCTGTCGCAACTGGTTGCAGGAAAACTGCGACAAAATCTTCTGGCCGTGTATTGACGATCGGAGCGCCGGACTCTAGACTGAATTCGAGTTATAGTTGCGACCGAGTTGCAACTAATAAATGCGACTTCGTCGTAACTAGTACTGCAACGGACTTGCAACTAGATATCGGAGCTATCAGTGGAGACAACCCAGTCTGTACCTGGAGCAGGCGATGGCGCCTCTGCCATTTGCGTCATTGTGGCCTCTTGGCTGCGGGCCCTGCTGAGCTGCATCCTCCCGCTGGTTGCGGTACTCATTCTCCCCGCTTGCGCACAGGAAAGCCCCTACATCGTTACCTATGACCATTACCTTGAAGAACCCGGCAATCTCGAGGTTGAGTACTTCTCAACATATGGCACACAACGTGGAGGGAATAACTTTCATGCCTACTGGATAGAGCTTGAATATGGCGTCAAGGCCTGGTACACCACCGAGTTCTACCTGGACGGGCAGAGCACCTTTGGCGAAAGTACCATTTTTACGGGGTTTCGCTGGGAGAACCGCGTCCGGCTACTCGACCGAGAGCATTGGATTAATCCTGTGCTCTACGTTGAGTACGAGCAAATCAGCGATGCCGACAAGATCATCAAAGAAGTCGAGGGGCACGATGTCGAATCTGATCAAGCCACCCCGAATGCCATAGCTCGGCAAACGGTCAACCACGAACTGGAGTTTAAGCTCCTACTCTCAAAGACATTCAAAGGCTGGAACGTTGCGGTGAACCCCCTAGTGACGAAAAACTTGTCGCCCAGTGAACCCTGGGAATTCGGCTATGCCATCGGGACAAGCCGACCACTCGCACTTAAGGCATCGCCACGCCAGTGCAACTTCTGTCCGGAGAACTTTATCGCCGGAGTCGAAATGTATGGCGGCCTGGGTGACACGCAAGATTTCGGCCTGCACGAGACTTCGCAATATCTCGCCCCTGCCCTGGCTTGGAATCTCCCCTCGGGATGGACTCTCCGCGTCTCACCCGGGTTTGGCCTGAATGACAACAGCCATCGCCTGTTGATGCGTTGGGGGGTATCTCGGGAATTCTCGGGTTTTGGAGACCTGGTTCGCGGACTTTTCGGGGGCCACTGATGAAAGGAATAGCTTGGCGGTTGGTCTCTGTCGTGTCACTTGTCGTAGGAATTGTGACGCTAGCGGTGCGCGCGGCACCGGCCCCACGCGACAATTCCGACACGACCCACGATCATCTCCATCATCACCACTTCGCCGAATTCGCTAAAGTTCCAGAAAAGGCGAAGGCACGCCTCAATCCCTTGGAGAATGATCCGGATGCCGTGGCTGCGGGCAGAAAGCTCTTCTTACAGCATTGCGCTGAATGCCATGGAAACACTGCCGAGGGAGGACGCAAGGCCCCAAATCTGCGCGCGGAAGAAGTTCAGGACGCTACGCCGGGAACCCTGTTTTGGATCTTGACCAACGGCGTCGTCCGCAGGGGAATGCCGGTGTGGTCGAAGTTACCCGAACCGGAGCGCTGGCAGATCGTCACCTTCATAAAGTCCTTGCCTCCGCCAACAGGTTCCGCGGTGAAGGGGGACTCGTCCACACCCCACTTGACGCCAGAAGCAACTGTCTACCTAACCGATGAGAGCGTCCAAATGGATTAAGGACTGAGAGAGATTCCGCCCGCATAAGAATCAATCTAAGCCACTGTATGGCGGAGCCCATTTGAAACTAAAATCCCAGTTTCATCTAGCATGGCTGTTTCCCCGACCAGCCCAACACCCGAAAAACCGGTTGCGGATACCGATTTCTCAGAATCTGCGCGGTGATGAGGGTTTTCCGCCTGGTTTGTCGCTTGTGATACCGAGGGCGTTCCAATCACGACTTGCCCTCAGAATTAGGAGGGCTTATGTCTATTGTCATGATGATTGCCGGATGGATTACCACGATGGGAATGATCGGGTTCTGTGCCCTTAGCGAATCGAGCAAACTGCCCACGATTCCTAAAGGCCTCGCGGCATCGCTGGAAACTGCGCCGCCATCGCTTTAATTCGCAGCACAGAACGAAAAAAGTATGTAATCGGATGGGAATGACGGGTCCAGGCCCGTCCACCTCCCACCCCTTGGTTGTCTTGCTAATGGCTTACCCGGTTATCACCACCGATTCAGCAACAGCCGCTTAACCGACGAAATACCCTCTTGCTCTTGATATCGCGGCTGCAAGCGCACTAACCTGCTCTTGCCGCTGTGCTTGGGTCCGCCGAGTGAGGCGATGCCTGCAGAAAGAATGTTTCTAGCCGGCGTCCGACTGAATGCTCATTTGCCGACGACCAATACGACGAAGGAGTCGGCCAGAATCGCGGGCCGCGGATGAGGGTCCTGTGCGGTTGGAGCCGGCCGGGGTCCGAGCTGTGCGGTCACCAGATAGACGTTGTGCGTCTTGGGATCGAGCGCCATGGTGCGGGCGCCGCGCTGGGTAGCTACATCCTCGACGACGCGGTACCGGTCTCCTCCGTCCGACTGCACGACGGTGAGCTTGCCTTCACCGGCGGAGGCAAATGCGAATCCCGTTTCCTGGTCATAGCCGGTGGCGTCCACGCCGTCGCCCACGGGAGGGTTAGCGACTTCCTTGCCGGAATCGGCGTCGGTGATGGCCATGATTTTGTCACAGCCCGAGAACAGCCGGCGATGCTCGCGATCGATGGCCAGTCCGGTGGGACTCTCGCACCCGGGAAGCACCCACTTCGATTTCACGGTGAGTGTGGCGGGATCGAGCACGTAGAGCGAGTTCTTCTCCTCCATATTCACAAAGATGGTACCCTTGGCATCGCTCTGCGCAAATTCGGGTTTGCTGCCCAGCGGAATGGTGCCGACGACGGATTCTTTGTCAGCGTCGATCGCAGTAGCATCCTGACTGCGGGCATTGAAAGTGAAGACACGCTTGGTGGCAGGATCGTAGAGGATGGCGTCGGGGCCCTCGCCCACTTTTATCTTCTGAGTGGTCTTTAGGGTTTTGAGATCGAAGACGCTGACGGTATTTTCACGACCGTTGCTGACGAAGCCTTTCCCCATTTCAGGAGCGAGTGCAATGCCATGGACTCCGGGGGTATTGGAGATCTCCCCGACCGGCTTGCCGGAGTCGGCGTCGATGACGATTACCTTGACGGCGCGGGAGATGTAGAGGCGCCGAGCCTCGGGATCGATGGTCAAGTAGTCCCAGCCCCCCTCGCCGCCGAGCTTCCACGTCTTGATGATGTGGTAGCCAGGTGCGGAAGCGGAAAAAGCCGGGCGCGTAAGGACCAGCGAGAGAAGGAGCATGCATACAGAACGGTTCATATCGATTCCTCCTGGGCAGAATACCGGCGGCAAACGTCAGTGAGTTTCCACTATCTCCTACCCGAAGCAGAGTCTCGTTGTCAATCTTCCCTGGCAGCCTTCTCGGAGCAATCCGATGGCTAGGGCAATCGCCTTGGGCATTATCCTGGCGCGGGCATTTACGGCTGAGGCGTCGCAATGTGGAAGTTATCTTACCTACCGGAGGCTGTCCGCGCTCCGGGATCATCTGGACTGGTGAGCGCATTCCCTTCGAAATCGGCGATCAGCTTCAGCCAAATCCCACCTGGATGACAGTTGACCCTCTCCGATCTTGGCCGTAACATTCCGGCAGTGTCTTCCCTTTCTAACCTGATCGGCCAAATCATCTCGCACTACCGCATCCTCGAGAAGCTGGGCGGCGGCGGGATGGGCGTGGTCTACAAAGCCGAGGACACTGACCTTGGTAGGTTCGTCGCCCTGAAATTCCTGCCTGACGATGTTGCACATGACTCGCAGGCGCTCGAACGCTTTCGTCGCGAAGCCCGTGCAGCCTCAGCCTTAAATCACCCGAACATCTGCACCATTCATGAGATCGGCCAACAGAACGGACAATACTTTATTGTGATGGAACTGCTCGAAGGGACGACCTTGCGCGAGCGCATCGTGGGCAGGCCTCTACCTACCGAGCAACTACTCGGCCTTGGAATCGATGTCGCGGATGCACTCGATGCTGCCCACGGCAAGGGCATCATCCATCGTGATATCAAGCCGGCCAACATTTTCGTGACCAAGCGCGGGCATGCCAAGATTCTCGACTTTGGCCTAGCCAAGCTGTCCCCGGAGCATCGACCGTCCATCGGACCGCAATCCCCGACGGCGATGACCGAGGTTAATCTGACGAGCCCCGGCGCAGCTGTCGGCACAGTGGCCTACATGTCACCCGAACAGGCCGCCGGGCATGAATTGGACACGCGCACCGATCTGTTTTCCTTCGGCGCGGTGCTCTACGAGATGGCAACCGCTCGCCCGGCCTTCTCCGGAAACACGTCGGCCATGGTGTTCGATGCCATCTTGCACAAGGCGCCAATTTCCGCAGTTCGTTTGAATCCGGACGTGCCTCCAGAACTCGAGCGCATCGTCGGCAAAGCCCTCGACAAGGACCGCCAGCTGCGTTACCAAAGCGCTTCCGAAATAGCCGTTGACCTGAAACGCTTACGACGTGAGGTCGAGTCCGGGCGGACCAGTTCGCTCTCGGGGTTGAGCCCGCTTGCGGTAGAACCTGCCTCGTCGGTGTCTGCTTTGCCCCCGAAACCGAGGGGGCGCCACAAGGCGTACGCGGTGGGCACAGCTGCCCTGACTGTTTTTGCCCTTCTCGCGTATCTGTTTCGTCCCGCATTACCGCCACCGAGGATCACGGGGTATTCGCAAATCACCCACGACGGCGAGCAGAAGAGTTTTGTTGGGCAAGTTACAGGCATTGTGCTGAGCGACGGTCCTCGCCTCTACGTTCAGGAGAACATCAATGGAAACTTTGTCATCAGTCAAGTTTCGGCTTCCGGTGGAGAAACGGTTCCGATCCCGACGCCGTTTCCGAATGTAGCCCCACTGAACATCTCGCCGGACAAGTCGGAGCTATTAGTCGGAAGTTTTACCGGTGCGGAAGTGGACCAGCAACTGTGGACGTTGCCGGTGCTGGGCGGCTCGCCGAGGCGCGTGAGCGAGCTTACCGGTTGGGATGGAACCTGGCTGCCGAATGGAAACTTCCTCATCGCCCGCAACAACGAGCTTCTCGAGGTGTCCCCCGGTGGAACCCGCAAGTTTGGAACCTTGCCGGATTATTCCTATTGGTTCCGCTGGTCGCCCGACGGAAAGGTGCTGCGTTTTACCGTAGGCGAAAGCAACGGAGAAAACTCTATCTGGGAGCTTCCGGCGAGCGGAGGTAACCCAAGCCGTGTCCTTCCACAATTTACCGGTACCACCTACGAGAATGGGATTTGGACTCCGGACGGGAGGTACTTCATCTTTCAAGTCCTTCGTCAAAACCGGATGGACCTGTGGGCCATACGCGAGAAGAGTGATCCAATCCGCAAAGTGGACCGCCGCCCCGTGCAATTAACATCGGGGCCAATGGGTTTCAGTGCTCCCCAACCCAGCAGCGACGGCCGAAAGATCTACGCCGTGGGCGAACAACCGCGTGTGCAACTGGTCCGCTACGACAGTAAGTCCGGGCAGTTCTTGCCCTATCTTGAGGGTGCATCTATCGCCAGCGTCAGTTTTTCTCGTGATGGCCAGTGGGTGGCTTACTCCACATATCCAGATGGTCTCTTGTGGCGCAGCCGTATTGACGGAAGCCAGAAACTGCAGCTGACGTCCAGGGCGACGGGTTATGCCGATTCTCCACAGTGGTCTCCAGACGGCAAGCAGATTGCTTTTGCCAGCGGTGATAGTAAAGCACGCCTCTATTTAGTCTCGGTCGAAGGAGGCGACCCTCGCTCGTTCTCAGTCGCGGAATT
The DNA here is from genome assembly GCA_035501575.1 of Terriglobales bacterium. Classification (GTDB taxonomy): domain Bacteria; phylum Acidobacteriota; class Terriglobia; order Terriglobales; family Acidobacteriaceae; genus JAFAGX01. The sequence goes on from DATJVZ010000135.1 coordinate 15,788, forward strand.
CGACGTGGTTGGTCCTAGTTGGATGCCGGACGGCAATTCGATCATCTTTAATGATTACAACCCTGCGACTCCAGGTACCATCAAGAGGGTGGATCTCAAAACCCTTCAAGTCGCAACCATTCCGGATTCCAAGGGTATGTTCACTCCTCAGTGTTCACCGGATGGACGCTACATTGCTGTGTCGAGCAGGGACGGCCAGAAACTGATGCTGTTTGACTTCACGGCACAAAACTGGTTGGAGCTGCTCAAGACGAATGTGGGCTATGTCAACTGGTCCACGGACAGCAAGTACATCTATTACGATACCGGTCTGGGAAGTAACCCAGCCTTCTATCGGGTGCGTGTCGCTGACCGCAAGGTCGAACGGGTGGCAGACCTGAAGGGACTTCGTCGCCTGTTTTTCGCATGGCTTCCCTGGAGCGGCGTCACGCCCGATGGTGCACCACTAGTGCCGCTCGACATCAGCACGCAAGAGGTCTACGCCTTGGACTTTGAGGCGCCATAGGACGGAGAACATCGCGGCTGGCGCTGCTTTGTGGTTGATAGCTGACTAAGTTCAGAGATGCTTGCCCCTCACCTCCCGATGGGCTGAGACCTTAGCTTGTCTTCGGTAGACTGCTCAGCGCATGTTCCAAGCTGCTGCGACCCATGGACACCAAACATTCCGTTTTGTGAATTGCGCAGGTAAAGCGCAAAAACTTCCCTTCTCAGCATCATTAATGGGAACGTTAAGACATTAAGACACAAGGACTTCAGCGGGAAATGGACCGAAGTATGCCAGCTTTTGGCGTAGGCATGATTTCTCCTTTTGTTGTGCATCGGTTTTGCACCCAAACTTAATGCCTATACTGTCATACTCTTCCTAAACCATTGATAGCTCATGTTTAAAAGACTTTATTTACTTTGGTGATTCAGGTGCTTGCCAGCTTGTCAGGACGCCAGGTCGGCAGTGGCAAAGACCCCGGGAAGAAAACTTCATTAACTACCGACGGCATCTCCGATGAACGTAGTGCCGGTTTCCAGCTACGCGTCGGCAGTTATGCGGGCCGGCTTCGCCTGCAGCGTAACTGAAACTTACAGGCGTGTTTTTGAGAGGCTTCGCGATGGTTTCGGGCACGCGAACACTCTTCAAAAGCCTCAAGGTCCCGCCAAGAAAGTCCCAGATCGAACCAGGCGAAACCACGGTGAGCGATAGAAGCGGAAGGTCAAAGTTGTCTGCGCCCTTAACCTTTGATTGTTAGGTGCTATACGCGGGCCTATGTGGCGGGAGAGCATCCCTATTGGATGACAATCGATGAGCAAGACGAGCGGACTCGCTACAAGGTCGTTGCCAACCTTGAAGAACAGTATTCGATTTGGCCGGCGGATCGCGAAATTCCTCTCGGCTGGAAGGATTTAGGCAAGAGCGGAAACAAGGCGGAGTGTTTGGCTTATATCAAGCAGGTTTGGATCGATATGACACCGCTCAGTCTAAGGAGGAACACGGGCAGCAAGCCAATAAAGGAGGGCTGAGCAGCCTGGGCTGCCCGTCCCCCCTTTTCTCGAACGTTAGCCGTTACTTTCGCCGATTTCATGTGTTGATAAATGGGTTCCACGCGTAAAGGGTACCGAGGGCTGACCCCACCTGATCCAAAGGGGGGTTGGTCCCGTCAAGCAATCAATCCTTATATGAGTATGAAAAGGGAACCCGGGGGAGATAGCCATGAATTTTCACCGGCCGAGCCAGCACTGCGTGTCGAGCGGAACAACCATAAAGATTATCCCACCGATCCCCGCCTGCGCGAGTTGATCGAGGCGCAAGCCGAGCAAACGCCCAAAAGCGTACCAGACGAAGCTCCACCAAACAGATTGGAGCACCTGTTGGCAGAGCTTTGGCAGCAGGCATTGCGTATCGAGAAAATAGGAATTCACGACAATTTCTTTGAACTGGGTGGTGATTCAATAACGGCGGCTCTTCTTCTCAACGAGCTGCAAGACCGGTTGGGCGAAGCTGTGCAAGTCGTGGCCATGTTTGATACACCCACGATTGCCGGGCTTGCCACCTACCTCAAGCGCAATCATGCGACCGCGGTTTCCCGGATCCTCGGTGACGAAGAGACTCCGCGTAAAGAGAGACCTGCAGAAAAAATCGAAGCCCCCAAAGTTGAACAAATGAAGCCGATCGTCAGTTCCCCCGGTTCCTTCGCAGCGGGAGAAAGGGACGGCGTCGAGGCTCCAACCTTCACGCCAATTCCGCCAATTCTACGCGACGGTGGAATGGAAGTACCTCTGTCGTTCGGCCAGAGGAGGCTTTGGTTTCTAGATCAGCTTCAGCCGGGTAATCCGGCCTATAGCTCAGTCCTGGCAATCCGAATCAAGGGTCCTCTCGACCTGGACACAACGCGGAATGCGCTCCAGGCCATCGTCGCTCGGCATGCTTCCTTGCGCACGACATTCGGAACTGTAGACGGCAGCCCAATCCAGGTGATCAAGCCGAATGCGAACGTAACACTATCTTTCACTTTCAAAGATTTGAATGCCGTGACGGAGCCGGAACGAGAGGGGGCGGCCCTCAGGCTAGCGGAGCAAGAAGCGCAGCGGACTTTCGATCTGGAGCATGGTCCGCTATTGCGAACTACTGTACTGCGGCTAACCGAGAGGGACCACCTCCTCGTCTTGACCATTCACCACATTGTTGTGGATGGCTGGTCGATAGGCGTGCTCATTCGGGAATTGCTGGCGCTTTATCCATCTTTCGCAGCGGGAGAACCTCCGTCCCTGCCCGAACTCCCGATACAGTACGCAGACTTCGCCATCTGGGAAAGGCAGCGGTTGCAAGGTCCGCGCTTCGAGAAATTGGTTTCCTATTGGAAGCAGCAGTTAAGCGGGCTGCCGGTGTTGTTGCAGCTGCCTACGGATCACCCCCGGCCAGCTGTCGAGACTCTGCGCGGTGCCACTCGATCATTCCTGTTCCCCAAAGCGCTGAGCGATGCGCTTAGTGGCTTGAGCCGACGGGAAGGTTCGACGCTGTTTATGACCCTGCTGGCAGCGTTCCAAACGCTGCTCCATCGCTATACCAGCCAAACAGACATTCTGGTCGGCACTCCCGTGGCCAATCGCACTCGGCTCGAGGTCGAGCCTCTGATCGGATTCTTCGTCAACACCCTCGTGCTGCGCGCCGATCTGTCGGGCGACCCAACCTTTCGCGACCTGCTGGGGCGAGCGCGGGAGGTGGCCTTGCAAGCTTACGCCCACCAGGATCTGCCCTTCGAGAAGTTGGTGGAGGAGTTGCAGCCGGAGCGGGACCTGAGCCGCAACCCGCTGTTTCAGGTGATGTTCATCCTGCAAAACGCACCCATGCCGAAGTTGGAGCTAGACAGTCTTAAGGCAAGCTTGGTGGAAGTGGAAACGCATACCGCCAAATTCGATTTGACCTTGTCGATGCAAGAGACCGAGCAAGGATTGAGCGGAAGGATTGAATACAGCTGCGACCTGTTCGATCCCGAGACGATCATGCGTATGGTGGGACACTGGCAGACGCTGCTGGAAGGGATCGTGGCTGATCCCGGGCAACGGCTATCGAAGCTGCCTTTGCTGACCGCGGCGGAACGGCAGCAGCTGGCAGTGGAGTGGAACGATACGCGAGACGAGTATCGGCCGGAACAATGCATACACCGGTTGTTGGAAGAGCAAGTGGAGCGGACACCGGAGGCGGTGGCCGTGGTGTGCGGAGACCAGCAACTGACGTACGGGGAGTTGAACCGGCGGGGCAATCAGCTGGCGCATTCTCTGCGCAAGCTAGACGTGGGGCCCGAGGTGCGGGTGGGGCTATGCGTGGAGCGCTCGCTCGAGATGATCGTGGGAATGATGGGTATCTTGAAGGCCGGCGGGGCGTATGTGCCACTGGATCCGGCCTACCCGCGAGACCGTTTGGCGTTCATGTTGGAAGACGCACAAGTCCCCGTGCTCGTGACATCCAAGACTTCCTCAGAGTGTCTTCCCAAGGGGGAGGCACGAGCGATCTGCATCGATAAGAATTGGGAATTCGTATCCCAGGAGAGCACCAGTAACCCCATTTGCACCGCAGGGCCGAACAGCCTAGCGTATGTGATTTACACCTCTGGGTCGACCGGCCGGCCCAAGGGAGTAATGGTAGATCATCGGAATCTGGTTCATTCGACGGGTGCTCGAATCAACTATTACCAGGATCGGTCGATACGCTTTCTTTTGCTTTCCTCCTTTGCCTTCGACAGCTCTCTGGCCGGCATTTTTTGGACGCTCTCGCAAGGTGGCACGCTGGTTCTGCCTCAACTCGGCCTGGAGCGAGACCTGTCCCGATTGTCGGAGCTCATAGCCCAAAAAGAGATTTCTCATCTACTGAGCCTGCCGTCGCTTTACGGGCTTCTCCTGGAGCAGGCGAATCCGGCACAGCTGTGTTCCCTTCGTCGCGTCATCGTGGCCGGCGAGGCTTGTTCGAGAGAGTTGATTGTACGACATAGCAAGCAGCTTCCCCAGACCGCCATCTTCAATGAGTACGGTCCCACGGAGGGCACGATCTGGAGCAGCGTTCACATGTGTCGCGGCCCGGTATCGAAGGAACAAGTTCCTATCGGACGCCCCATTGCCAATACCCAGATCTACATCTTGGATGAGCACTTGCAGCCCGTACCGATTGGCGTTCTGGGAGAGTTGCACATCGGCGGCGCCGGACTGGCTCGAGGCTATCTCAACCGGCCGGAAGTCACAGCGGAGAAGTTCATTCCCAATCCTTTTGCCGAAACTCCGGGAGCGCGTCTTTACAAAACTGGGGATCAAGCCCGCTATCTCGCCGACGGCAGTATTGAGTTTCTCGGCCGCCTAGACGAGCAAGTGAAGATTCGCGGCTTTCGTGTTGAACTGGGTGAGGTCGAAGCAGTTTTGGCGGAACATCCGGGCGTCAAGGCTGCCGCCATCGTCGTGCGTGAAGATTCCCCTGGCGAGAAGCGGCTCATGGCATTCGTCACCTTGCGACCAGGCTTTGTGGCAACCGCGGAGGAGTTGCTCAGTTTTCTGAAACAGAAGCTGCCCGAATACATGCTGCCATGGAAATTTGAAATTACAGATCGTCTGCCTTTAACTCCCAGTGGGAAGGTCGATCGACATAGACTGCGTGCGCTCTCCCGCATGTGGCGTTCGCCCAAGAACGAATACTCACCGCCGCGGACTCCCTTGGAAGAGAAGCTCGCCATAATTTGGTCGGACGTTTTAAAACTGGACCGTGTTGGCGTTCGCGATAATTTCTTCGATCTAGGTGGTCACTCGCTGCTGACCGTAAAGCTGATGGCCGAGGTTGAGAAACAAACGGGAAAAAAGCTGTCACTCGCCGGCATGTTTCAAGCGGCCACGATTCAAGATCAAGCGGCCGTGATTTCGTTCCCTTCGTCACCGGCAGAGATTCCTGGGGTGATTCCGATCCAGCCCAAGGGATCAGGGCGCGCCTTCTTCTGCATGGGCGCGGGACCACTTTTCAGGCCGTTAGCCCTCCGCATGGGTACCGAGCATCCGTTCCTGGGACTGGGTCTTGTCGAATCGGAAATATTAGATCTGAGTGCTCCGTTTAAGTTGGAGGATATCGCTGCGCGCCTTCTCTCCAAATTGCGGGCGCTTCAACCCGAAGGACCATATTGTCTGGGCGGATGGTGTGACGATGGAATACTGGCCTACGAAGTAGCACAACAGTTGGAAGCCGCGGGCCAGAGAACTGTGTTGGTCTTATTTGACGCTTGGAACCCCGACTTATGGCGAGCAAACTCTGGAGGCAAAGCCCTTCTGGCCCGATTCCGAAACCTCGGACATCATGTCTCGAATCTGTGCAGACTTCCGATGAAGAAGCAATGGGAATACGTGAGCGACACCTGGAATACGCAGATGCGGATATCAGAAAACAAGCTTTGGCGAACTCGCTACAACGTGATGCTGCGAATGACAGGCAAGGTGCCATCCGGGCCTCCCGACTTTAACAAGATCGAGTTTGTCGCCGTACGAAACTATGAGCCCAAGCCGTTTCCTGGAAGCGTCGTTTTGTTCTGCAGCGGCACGGAGGATCAGGGAGGTAATCATGCTTCGGCGTTGGGATGGGATGATCTTGTCCCAACCGGTTTGGAGATCCACAAGGTCCCAGGAAGTCACCGTGGGATGTTCGCCGAACCCAATGTTGAGGTGCTGGCCAAAGTGCTGCGCACTCGCCTTTGGCAAGCGTGAGCCCAGGAGAAAGCCCCAAGCCAGCCGGCCAGGATGGCTGGACTTAGTGCTTAAGCAAGAGCAAAGTCAGCGACTTGCACGGTTCCGAAGTTGCCGCCATGATGGAGAAACCGTCCTGACGCGCGCACTCGGATGTGAGGCGCACCTCTTAGACGGATTATTCGCCTGCTTCACCGCTGTGGTGCTGACCTTCTTCATTGCCGGTCTCCTTTTATCTCCTGCGCTTCAAGCGCGTCGATAACTTTGGGAGCGAACAGCATCCCGCCGGAGACGGGCGTGATCAACGATCACACATTCGCAGATTTTGCTGTAGGGCACTCGCACGTATCAATTCAGCGAATCATTTTTGTAGTACTTAGCACCTGTGGCAGTAACGGACGCCTCAAGGCCCTTTTCCGTTATCTGGTACAGCCACACTCCGTCGTCGACCTGCGCCGCACCTGCCATCGCGCCGCCGCTGGTAGCTGTCTTGGCCGCTGCTGTGGCTTGGCCACCAAATTGCCAGCCTGAGTTGACAAACGAGTTCATCGCCTTTTCAGTTTCAAACACGAAGATATTCCGGAACTTCTTTATTCCGAAGCCGAGTCCAGCCTGCAGCTCAACCATTTTCATAAAGGTTTGCTGATGCGTCTTATTGTTCACTGCGACGCCTTGTCCATTCGCGGAACCCGCAAATAAAATCTTCACGCCCATGTCGCTGAACACCGCGTACCCCGCGGCATTTGTGACAGCGGCTTTGGCCGAGGGTTGTGCCTGGTAGAGCTGCTCTAGACTTTGTCGCGCCATCTCCACGATTTTCTTCTGCTGCTCTTCCTTGCTCTCAGCGTGGGAGTTCACTGCCACCGTGAGCAGGAGCACGACGGCCATGATCATCATAATTCCACCTTTGATCTTCTGCATCATATCCTCCAAATGTGGCTCACCCGATAACAGCGCCACCATTTTTTCATGCTCTACGAGCATCTTTCTGACAACTACTGGCAGAACTACCAAAGATGGAAAATCGCTTGGCGTGCGGCTCCGGTGTAGCCGCATGAGCACCTGGCCCCAGTTCTCTATCCAGGACAATCGCGAGACGATGTGGGCTACGCATTGAGGACCAGCATAAACACTGAGGAGAACGCCTACATGTGTCAGTTGAGCCGCTATCCATGCTGCTTCCATGGGAATGGCGAAAATGCGAGGCGGATTCCATGTGAGCTACCCCCGTCGATGAAGGTGCGGAAGTTGCCCCCGCAGTTGACGTTAAATCGCGTCTCAAAGCAAGCTTGCCGCCACGAGAGAACTATTCTTCCCGCAGACGTCGAGCGGGAAAGGAGCGCATTGTTCTCGAACTGCTGCATGGTGTGAATGATGCACCACACTCTAGCGAACTCTCTCTTACGATGGGGATGCGGTGAGGAAGACTGGACACCCGAGGCGCTCAGCCAACAATTGGACGAAATCGTACGCCAACATCGTATTGTCCATCTGTTGAAATCGTCGGTGGAGTGCGCCCGAACTCGCAAGTATTGACCAAGTGTAAACGCTGTTAACATGAAGAAGCTCGATGGAAAGCATGGTTAAGATCACTTCTGAAACTCTAGCCGATCTGTCCTTTCGCGCCCGCACGTGGCTCCGAGGGCGTTGAGCATCACCGTGGTGAGCGCGTCGATCGCGTCGGCGAGACTGGTTTCGCGCTTAATCAGAAATTGCATGATCGCATCGCCCAAGCGTATCTTTTCGGAACACTCCTCTTCGCTGCCGCGCATGTATATCTGAAACTCAGGGTTGATTACATCATGTCTGGACTGATATGGACCGAACGACGATCCTGTGAAGATATCAGCGACGGTTCAGCCGCTGGCAATCAGCAATCGAGTGGTTTAAAGTCCCCTGACGCGGTACAGGACGACCCCATGCGATGGAACAACAGCACTGATGGTGCTGCTGGTTTTCGTCTCGCCGGTCCACAGGTCATGTAAGGAATAGCCGCTTTCGTTTTCGGGGAGGTCTACGGTGGATGCTGGAACGGAGACTACCTCTGCCTTCCCGCCGGTGTTGAACAAACCGACGATCGCGTCTCCGTTCGACTCCCTCTTGGCGAACACCTGCTGGTTGGCGGTATTGAGCACCCTTTTCGCGGCGATCGAATCCTGGTCGACAGCAAGAACGGTGGAGTTCTCCAGGTATTTCTGCAGATCCGTTGGGTCGAGCTGAGTGAGATCAACCCCGAGGATGAGGGGTGCCGCTCCAAGGGCCCACAGGCTGATCTGAGTCTGGCGCTCGACCGGAGTCAGCCCGTCGTTGCTGCCATTTCCTATCTCGATGGAGTCATAGTCGTTGAAAGCGCCTGGACCAGCGTAAGATTGCCACTCCGCCACGTAGTTGAAGCGTTTGGCAACTTCGGCCCAGCTGGTCAGCGGATAGCTGCTACCGCCCTTTTCGCAGCGATAGCATTCGACGTCGGGCGCGAATTCCCACTGATTCGCATACTTCATCAATGTCGGAGCGATAGCGCTTGTAAAGCTCCCCTGCGTGACGTCCAGGACCATGGGCCGCCCGCTTTGCCGTATGGCATTCGACCATGCCTTAACGTCAGGGGCGTTGCTGTTTTTCATGCCGTCAATTTTGATGTAATCGACACCCCACGCCGCGAGCATATTTACCCATGAATTTGTATACTCCTGCGCTCCGGGCTTGTTGTAGTTAATGCGGACCATACCCTTGCAGTTGTAGTTGTTCTCCTCTACGGACGCGTCCGCAATCTGGGCAGCCGTATAGGATGTATCCTTGATCGGCGTGTTCCGGCTGACTGCCTGCCTGGAAATACCCGGCGTAACATAGGTTCCGAATTTCATCCCGAGACTGTGGATGTAATCAGCGACTACCTTGATGCCATCGGTATCCCCTTGGGCCGGAAATTTTGATGAGTCTGTCATCCAGCGGCCATAAGGGTCGACGTTCGGACCCTGCGGTCCCGGACACTGATACCAAAAGTCGTCGAGGTTGACGTATTCGTAACCGATTTTCTGCAATCCCGAATTGTGCAGGGCAAGCGCCTGAGCTTTGATTTGGGCTGCCGTGGGATGCTTGCGGAGGAAACTCCAGCTACTCCAGCCGAGAACGGGCGTGCGCTCAAGACTATTATCCTCTGCGCTGGCGTTCAGCAGGGCCCCGCTCGCCAACATCGCGATCACCAGTGCTGCCGTTGAGCTGTATGACCATTTCCTCAAAGCAATCATCCGTTTTCTCTATCACAAGCGGGTGATAAAAACAATTACGCATGTGTTGTAACATCTCAATTTCACTCATAATCCCGCGCAAGATTGGCCCGGAGTCGAATGGTACTTAACGAAAGGAATCACACCTGAAAACGACCCAATCGTGACGGTGGCAGTCCTGATGATTCGCAAACGCGTGGGCGCCTGGCAGGTTGTGGGCGGAGCAGGCGGGGTACAGGTTGGCCAATAAAAATCGAGAGGAGCATTCCAACATGACGAACGAAAAGGTGATCATGCTGATCGAAGCAAAAATTCAGCCGCAGCGTCACGGGGAGCTTGTCGAGGCCGTACGCCAATACCTGCCGTTGGTGCGGGCTGAGGCGGGTGTGGAAGCGTTCTTCGTGACGGCGCGAAAAGACGATCCCAATACATTCGTTTTCTACGAGATTTACAGGTCGCGAGCAGCACAGGATTTCCATCTGCAGCAGGACTTCACCAAGAAGTTCCTGGCAACGCTCCATAGCGCGCAGGTCGGAGACCGAGTTAGGACAAGTCTCGTCGAACTTGCCCCGGAATGACCGACGCACTTCCAACAAGTAGGAGGATTTTCATTGGCTGGAGGAGTTTTGAGTAGAAATCGCCTTCCATGAGAATGCCGGTATCTGTCCCGTGCGAGCTTCGCAAATCGGGGGCTGTGCTGCCATCTGATCTCGCCCGCAATTAGCGGGTGGATGCAAATTACACAGACATGATTGGATATTTAGCATAAATCTGTTGGATTTCCGGCACGATGGATACCGTATTCAATACTGGTATCGGATTTGGCAATATAGGGATGTTACGCATGCCGTAAAATCACTGTGCAGGTTTCCCGAGACCTGCTCGAGAAGGCGCGACGAGCCAGCGGTACCGGCATCACCCAGACGGTCGGCACTGGACTACAGCTAGTGGCCGCCTCGCGGACTTCTGTTCGCCTACGGCAACTCCGAGGCAAGGTTCACTTCAGACGAACGCTGACCGAGCTCAAAGCCGATCGATGATCGCAGCTGACACGAGCACATGGATTGCCTTTCTCGAAGGCGAGAGCGGCGATGACACGCAACTCTCGACCGGGCGCTGGAAGACCGGCAGGTTTTAATGGTGCCAGTGGTACTCAGGAAACTGCACAAGATCGGAGTACTTGGGTTTT
>DATJVZ010000136.1:0-8437 GCA_035501575.1 Terriglobales bacterium
GCTTCGTCTGCTGCAGCCGCAATCGCCTTGTTCCAACTTAGCTTTTCCCAGACGTCAGGAACGACGCCGGCATCTCCCGGGACTCAGGAATTACTGGTCGTTCGCGGAGCTAAGGTTTATCCGGTTAGCGGTCCGGCAATCGAGCGCGGAGTCCTGATTGTCCGTGGCACGAAGATCGAAACCGTGGCCGCTGAGTCTAAGGTGGCCATTCCGAAAGGCGCGCGCGTCGTGGACGCCTCGGGGAAGGTGATCATTCCCGGCATCGTGGATACGCACTCGCACATCGGCATCTTTCCGCGACCCTCAGTTCCGGCGAATGAAGATGGCAACGAAGGCACAGGCCCCATTCAACCGGGCTTACGGGCGCTTGATGCGATCTATCCCGAGGACCCTGGTATCCGCATGGCTCTCTCCGGAGGTGTTACCACCGCAAACATCATGCCGGGTAGCGGAAATGTGATCGGAGGGCAGACGGCCTATGTAAAGCTGCGGGGCAAAACGATTGACGAAATGCTCATTCCTGGAACGATCGGCGGCTTGAAGATGGCCAATGGGGAGAACCCGAAACACTACGGGCGGGAAAACCAGGCCCCGATGACCCGCATGGAAGTAGCGGCGCTGGCGCGCAAAGAATTCACTAAGGCCGAGGAGTACAAACGCAAATGGGACGAATACAACAAGAAAGCTGCCGCGGGAGACAAAGACGCCAAAGTTCCCGATCGTGATCTCGACCTTGAGCCGCTGGTCGAAGTGCTCGAGGGCAAGCGCATCGTGCAGCATCATACCCATCGCGCCGACGACATTATGACGGTGGTCCGCCTTTCGGAAGAATTCCACTTCAAGGTGGTCATTCACCACGGTTCGGAGGCATATCTGGTCGCCGATGAATTGGCCAAGCATAAGGTCCCAGTCACCCTGACCATTGTGGATGCACCCGGGGGGAAACTCGAGGCCACGCAGGTCGAACTCAAAGCGGCTGCCATTCTCGAGAAAGCGGGGGTCAAGGTAGCCATCAATACCGATGACTTCATCAACAGTTCGCGTTTTCTTCTGCGCGAGGCGGCACTCACGATTCGCGGCGGCCTAAGCGAAACTGCCGCCCTCGAGGCTCTGACCCGTAACGCAGCCGAGATGCTCGACCTCCAGAATCGCGTGGGAACGCTCGAGCCGGGCAAGGACGCGGATTTTGTCGTGCTTTCCGGCGATCCGTTCAGCGTCTACACCAAGGTGCTCGAGACCTGGATCGAAGGCGAGAAACTATTTGATCGAAGCCGGCCCGAGGATTTGCGCTATGCCACCGGCGGATTTCAGGTTGCAAACCGCTACCCCAAGTTGTTGCCAAGCTCGACGGGAGGTGCGCGATGAAACGGGCTCGGATTTGCGCGCCCCTGGTTATCTTCGCCGTGTGTTCGACCGCATTCTCCCAGAAGATCGCGGTTGCCGGAGACAAGCTTTACAGCGCAGGTGGCGATCATCAGGACGGCAAACCGGGGGTTGTCCTGATTGAAGACGGAAAGATCGTCGGCATCGCGGAAGGGAACAAGATTCCCGACGGGTATCAGCGCATGCAGGCGGCTTACGTTACACCCGGCCTGATTGACGCCAAAACGACGGCTGGCATCTCCGGCGAATACAACATTCCGGCCGATCAGGACCAAGACGAAGAAACCGATCCCAATACGGCCGATGTTCGGGCCTTCGACAGTTTTAATCCCTCGGAGCGGCTGATCGAGTACATCAACACCTATGGCATCACCACGATTCAGGTGGCGCCTGGGCTAGCCAATCCGCTGGCGGGGCAAGCGGCAATCTTCAAGACGCGGGGACCGAGTTCACCCCTGATGACCGCGGAAGAAATGGCTGTCAAACCCGTGTCGGCGCTGGTCTTTGACCTGGGCGAATTCCCCAAGCAAGTCTACGGAAAGCGTAATAAGCCGCCGGAAACCCGCATGATGACGGCGGAAATTATCCGCAAAGCCATGGTCGAGGCCCAGACCTATCAAAGGAAATGGGAGGACTGGAACAAGTCGGACAAGAAGGATTCGGCCAAGCAACCGACCAGCGATCTGAAGCTCGAGTCTGTGTCGCGCGTGCTGCGCGGCGAATTGCCCGCGATTTTTAATGCCTATCGCGAAGATGACATTGCCACGGCCTTGCGTCTGGCTAGGGAGTTCAAGCTCAAACCGGTAATCAGTTCGGCGACCGAGGGCTATCTGATGCGGGATACCCTGAAGAGCTCGGGGGCTTCGGTTCTGGCCGGGCCGACTTTGCAACGGCTCGATGGCCTCGAAACCATGAATGCGACGCTTGAAAATGCCGCTCTGCTTGCCGATGCGGGGATTCCGCTTGCGCTTATGACGGGATACGAAAGTTACGTCCCGAAGAACCGTGTGTTATTGTTCGAAGCCGGCATTGCCGCGGCCAACGGTCTTGGCTTTGAGCGCACGTTGCGGGCTACAACCATTGATGGTGCAAGAATTCTTGGTATCGCTGATCGAGTTGGTTCCCTTGAGAACGGCAAAGATGCGGATGTCGTGCTGTATGACGGAGATCCTTTCGAATACACAAGCCACGTAACCGCCGTGCTAGTGAATGGAAGGATCACGTATCAGGCGCCGGTTGGTAAATAAGTCGCTGTAGACCCCTTCGTCCACCATCCAGTCCCACGGCGTTCGCGGAAAGGCTGGTTTCCGCAGAACTACCCGAAAGCTCTTGGGTTGAAGAACCCGAGAGACGAAAGATCTCACCGACTTTCGACACGGCCCCTCTACCCCACATTTTGGAGAAAACTATGAAAAACTGTATTCGCCTGATTTTGGCTTTGGCCCTCCTTTGCCCGGCACTGAGCACGGCCATGCTCGCAGCCGACAATGCTTACCTATATCTCCTCCAAGGGCTTCCCGGACGGGATTACTCAGCTGCGACCGATCCGGTATTTCCCGTGGACATTCTAATTAGCGGTAAAGACGGTGAAATCTGTTACGAACACGGCTTGACCTATGGAGACATCGCGGGTCCGCTCACATTGGCCCCCGGAAGCTATAGCGTGCAGGTTAGCGTTGCCGACTCGCTGGCGCCGTGCAGCAACACCGCATTCGTTGAAAAAACGGTTTCGCTAGGGGCGGGGAAGAACGTCTCCGCCGTCGTGGCTCTCAGCCCAACGGACACCTTCACGCTGCTGACGTTTACCAACAATTTTACGGCAGTGACCGCGGGTAAGGTACGCGTGCTTCTTGCTCAAGCGGTAGATGTTCCCACGGTCCAGGTGATCTTGCAAAACAAGACCACGTTGACGTCAAACACCTATACGGTCAAGTCTGGTGCGCTGCTGGATGTCAACCTCCCGGCGGCCCAATACTCCGTTCAGGTCAACCAGGGCACCACTACGCTCGTCTCCACGTCGCTATTTACGCTGGAGTCGCAAACGGTATTGTTGCTCTACGCCGTAGGTAAAGCGAGCAACAGCACGGTAACTCTTCCGTCCAGGATGGTGAGAAACGTGGTTCCTTAGTCTCCGGCGGGCTCAAATGGGCCGTCATCTGGATGGCCCTTTTTTCCCTTTCTTGCGTTGCGCGATCTAGCCTCGCGGATCTTCGAGGCTACGCTTGCCGCGATCGCCACGATGCTGGGTTAACCTCTAAACCAGCCGTAGTAAAATTTCAGCCGTTGCACATCAATCGCTTCGAGAGCAAGCGCCCGGGCAGACAGTCTTTGGAATTCCCCTTCTACCACTCGGATTCTGGGACGACCGCCATTGCTGAGCGGCCTCGAATCGCGCAGGCCGAGGAACGGGGCTGGTGAAACCTCTGGAACCGGAAGGCTCCGTTACCGAGTCGAGGAACCGCGAAGGTTCTTCTGTTGCCGACGAGCAGGACTTACAGCGCCTGGGATACGCCCAAGAGTTTCTCCGGGGTTTCGGCGGATTTTCCAATTTTGCCCTCTCCTTCAGCATCATCTCGATATTGACCGGTGCCGTAACCCTGTTCGACTACGGCTTGACCATGGGAGGCCCGCGAGAAATGCTCCTCGGGTGGCCACTGGTGTCCGTGGGCACTCTGCTGGTGGCCCTCAGCATGGCTGAATTATGTTCCGCTCTTCCCACCTCGGGAGGGATGTATCACTGGTCGGCCGAGCTCGGTGGCCCGACTTGGGCTTGGTTCACAGCCTGGCTGAACATCGTGGGGTTGATTACCGCCATTGCAGCCATCGACTATGGGTGCGCCGAGTTTCTGGTGCCGATGCTCGGTCTCCAATCGACCCGCCATTCCATACTGGCGATCTATGCGTTGTTGCTACTCTCCCAAGGCATCATCAATCATTACTCGACGGCCTTGGTGGGGTGGCTAAGCGATGTCAGCGTGGTTGTACACATCTTAGGCGTAGTCGTACTGATCGGCTCTGTTTGGATCTTCGCCCCCAAGCAGCACTTGGAGTTTCTCTGGAGCAGCCAGAACCTGAGTCCGGTTCGGGCGCCTTACGCTTGGCTCTTCATGCTCGGTCTGCTGCAAGCGCAGTGGACCTACACGGGCTTTGACGCTTCGGCTCATGTGGCGGAAGAGACCGTGGATCCGCGGCGTACCGCGCCTTGGGGAATGGTCCTGTCTGTGGTGGTCTCCGGCATCTTTGGCTACGTCCTGATCCTTTCCCTGACGTTGGCGATCCCGAATCTGGTTCAGGTCTTAGAGACCACCGATCGGAGTGGCAATCCGCTGCCGGCGGTGCTGACGATCGTGCGCCTGAGCCTGGGCAATCGAGCTGCAGTCGATGTGCTTGCGCTTACCGTTTTGGCCATGTGGTTCTGCGGACTGGCGGCGATCACCTCGGTTTCAAGGTCTCTGTTTGCGCTCGCCCGCGACAACGGGATGCCGCTCGCTTCGGTTTGGAGTCGGGTGAGCACCCGGCTAAAGACCCCGGCGAATGCCATTTGGTTATCGGTGGTTTTGGCTTTCGCGGCCATGCTCTACAGCGGGGCTTACTCGGTTGTCACCTCGATTAGCGTCATCGGTTTTTATCTCTCTTACATCGCCCCCGTATACCTGGGTTTGCGCAATAAGGGCGCTTGGATGAACAAGCGCGGGCCTTGGCATCTGGGCGGTGCCAGCAATACGGTCAACATCCTGGCGGTAGCTTGGACGGTGCTTATTTCGACCCTCATGATCATGCCGCCGAATGCGCGGGCGGGGTGGGGCATTTTGTCCGTCATGACCGTGTTGTTCCTGCTCCATGTAGCCGGCGGCAAGCACAAGATGTACAAACCCAACTGGGAGTTTTCGAAAAGCTCCAACGTAGGCAAATAGCATGGCCCAGGTGGTTGGCCACGACACGGGACAGCCACTTACGGCCGGGATTCTGCGCGTATTACCATTGCTCATGGTGACGCTTTGAGTGAAACGAAACCGCGGTCGGCCAGCATGTTGAGCGTCGAAGAGCTCAAAGAACTGGTTCAGCAGGACCAAGTTCGAACCGTGATCGTCGCCTTCACGGATCACTACGGCCGCTTGCTTGGCAAACGCTTCGACGCGGAAAACTTTCTCGAGGAGGTATGGAACCACGGCACCCATGCATGCGACTACCTGTTGGCTAACGATATGGAGATGACTCCGGTTGGCGGCTACCGCTTCGCCAATTGGGAGCGGGGCTACGGCGACTTTCACCTGGTGCCCGACCGGGACACGTTACGTTTAGCCAGCTGGATCGAGAAAACCGCCCTGGTTCTCTCGGATGTCAAGAACGAGAAGACCGAGGACCTCGTGGCAGTTGCGCCTCGCTCTATCTTGCGACGGCAAGTGGAACAGATTGAGAAGCACTCGTTTGGGAGCGCCGTGGCCTCGGAACTCGAGTACTACTTGTTCCGCACGAGCTACCGCGAGGCGGCGGTTAAGGGTTATTCAGGACTTGACGAGGGAGGCTGGTATTCCGAGGACTACCACATTCTGCAAGGCACCCGGAACGAAGGCTTTACGGCGGCCGTGCGCCACCATCTCAAATTGTCGGGAGTTCCCGTCGAAAGCTCCAAGGGCGAATACGGCACCGGCCAGCATGAACTCAATGTGCGCTATGGCGGAGCCCTCGAGATGGCGGACCGGCATGCAATCTACAAGCAATGTCTGAAGGAAGTGGCGGAGCAGATGGGCATCAGCGTGAGTTTCATGGCGAAAGTTTCGACCGCCCAGGCCGGGTCCAGCTGCCACATTCATCTCAGCCTGTGGCGCAAGGGTGTCAATGCCTTTATGGGCGATAAGCAATTTGGCCCGGTGAAGTGTTCAAATCTGTTCCTCTGGTTCCTGGGAGGCTGGATTCGCCACGTACCGGAAGTCATGGTGTTCTATGCGCCCACCGTGAATTCCTACAAACGCTACGTGGAAGGCTCTTGGGCGCCAACTCGCATCGCATGGAGCCGCGACAACCGAACGGCTGGGTTCCGGGTGGTGGGAAAAGGCCAAAGCTTGCGCATCGAATGCCGCATCCCCGGGGCCGACTGTAATCCTTACCTGGCGATCGCCGCCGTGCTCGCTTCGGGACTCGATGGCATCGCCCAAAAGGTGAATCCTCCGGAATGCTTCGCGGGCGATATGTACCGGGCGACGGAAGTCCCGCGCGTGCCTAAGACCCTGGCGGAAGCGGCCGGGCTTTTCGCCTCAAGCGAGTTTGCCAAGCGCGCTTTTGGGGAAGACGTAGTCGAACATTATGCGCATTTCTTCCGCACCGAACAGGAGATCTTTGACGGTGCTGTAACCGACTGGGAGCGAAAACGATATTTTGAACGAATCTAAGTGGCGGGAATGGCCGTCAGGCGATTGCAGGAAAGGATGGACGGATCTTGCGGCTGAACGATAAGGTTGCGCTGATCACCGGGGCTGCCAGTGGCATCGGTCGTGAGACCGCGCTGTTGTTCGCGCAAGAGGGTGCCGGTGTGGTGGTAGTGGATGTGGATGACAAGAATGGGCAGGAAACGGTTCGGACGATAGAAGAGAAGGGTGGGAAGGCCTTGTACGTCCACGCCGATGTCTCGCGGGCCGCCGACTGCCACGAGATGATTTCCTCGGCAGAAAAGCAATTTGGCAAGCTCAATATCTTGTTCAACAATGCCGGCATCATGCACAGCCAGGACGATGACGTGATTTCAACCGAGGAGAAGATTTGGGATCTCACCATGAATATCAACGCCAAGGGTGTCTTCTTTGGCTGCAAGTACGGGATCCCGGCTTTGCGCCGCGCCGGCGGCGGTTCGATAGTCAACACCGCCTCGTTTGTGGCCTTGCTCGGAGCGGCCACTCCTCAGATCGCATATACTGCCAGCAAGGGTGCCGTGCTGGCGTTGACTCGGGAGTTGGCGGTAGTGCACGCGCGCGAGAAAATTCGCGTCAATGCGCTCTGCCCGGGACCCTTGCGCACCGAGCTGCTGATGAAGTTCCTGGACACGGAACAGAAAAGGCAGCGAAGACTGGTCCATATTCCCCTCGGTCGTTTCGGTGAGGCAAGGGAGATTGCCCAGGCAGCGTTGTTCCTGGCGTCGGATGAATCGTCCTTCATAACCGGAACCGAATTTATGGTCGACGGGGGCATAACCGCTGCGTACGTGACACCGGAATAAACCGCTCTATCGATAGAATGTGATCGCCAAAAGCTCCCGAGTTCGGACCGTCAGCCCCGTCGATGGCTCCGTCTATGCCGAACGCCAGTTCGCATCCGACGTCGAGGTTGACGCCAAACTAGCTAAGGCCAAGCTGGTTCAGCGCGAATGGAAGCTCGTCCCGGTCGGAGAGAGAGCTTCGATTTGCCGCCGCATGGTCGCCTGTCTGGTCGAGCGAGCCGGGCCGCTGGGGACCGAGCTCACCTGGCAGATGGGGCGTCCGGTGCGATACAGCCCGATGGAAATCCAGCGCGGCTTCCAGGAACGCGCCCTGTACATGATTGATATCGCCGAAGGCGAGTTGGCGGATATTGTCATCGAGCCAAAAGACAACTTTCGGCGCTTCATCCGCCGTGACCCAGTGGGCGTGGTTTTGGCCCTCATGCCCTGGAACTACCCGTATCTATGTTCGGTCAACGTCGTTGTACCGGCCATCATGGCGGGCAATGCGGTGATTCTTAAGCCCGCTGCCCAAACCCCCTTAGTCGCGGAAAGTTACGCCGCAGCCTTCCGCCAGGCCGGGCTTCCCGAGGGTGTTTTCGAGCTTCTTTGTCTCAGCCATGATCAGGTTGAGAGAATGATTCGCGACCCGCGCGTCGATTTTGTTGCCTTCACCGGATCGGTCGACGGCGGACACGCGGTGCAGCAGGCGGCGGGTACACGATTTATCGGCACCGGCCTCGAACTCGGGGGAAAGGATCCGGCCTACGTCCGCGCGGATGCCTTTCTCGACCAGACCATCGAGAACCTGGTGGATGGTGTCTTTTTCAATTCCGGGCAATCCTGCTGCGCTGTCGAAAGAAT
>DATJVZ010000137.1:0-23282 GCA_035501575.1 Terriglobales bacterium
GTCGATATTACGCGTACCGAGCGCCGACTGAATGGCCGCCAGATTCATCGCTAAACCATTGTAAACAACCGTGGCGATTTGAGCGAATCGAAACCATTTCGGCGGCCTGGGCAAGCGCACGCGAGGGTTGGCGAGAAATCCTCGACGAGAACCGGGCTCAGAGCAACATTCCGGCAATGGAAGCGGAAATCAGATTGGCCATGGTTCCGGCGAACATGGCACGAAATCCGAGCCGAGCCAGTTCGCCTCTCTTGTTGGGCGCAAGTGCTCCAATCCCGCCGATCTGAATGCCGATCGAACTCAGGTTGGCAAACCCGCACAGAGCGAAGGTCGCAATCGTAAACGAGCGCGGGTCGAGCGAGGCCCGCTGCGGCCCCAGCATGGAAAAGGCAACCAGTTCGTTCAGCGCCATGCGTGTGCCCAGCAGGTTGCCGATAGCTGCACAGTCATGCCAGGGAATGCCGATAAGCCAAGCGATGGGAGCAAACAGGGTCCCAAAGATCTTTTCGAGACTGGGGGGAAAGGCGGAGAATCCTATCCGTGCCAACAGCGAATGAATGCCGCTGAGAATGCCGTTGGTCAGGGCGATCAGCGCCAGAAACGAGATCAACATGGCGGCGATATTGAGGGCGAGATGTAATCCGTCGGTGGTGCCGCGCGCGATCGAGCCCAGCAAATTTTCCTTGTGTTCCGCTTCCACTTCCTCCTCGCTCATGATCACCCGCCCGGCGGTTTTTGGCTGTTCGGTTTCGGGAACCAGCATTTTGGCCATCAGGATGGTGCCGGGAGCGGTCATGATGACGGCGCTGAGCAGATGTTTGGCATCGATACCGAAGGCGATGTAGGCGGCCATGATTCCCCCGGAAACGTGTGCCATGCCGCTGGTCATTACCGTCATGAGTTCAGACCGAGTCATGTCAGGCAGAAAGGGCCGTATGGTCAGGGGTGCCTCGGTTTGCCCCATGAAGACGCTGGCAGCGACGTTGAGCGACTCCGCCCCGCTCGTGCCCAGGAAGCGAGTCATGACCCTGGCGGCCTGGCGCACGATGAACTGCATGATTCCGTAGTGATAGAGCACGGCAAAGAAGGCGGCGATAAAAATCACCGTGGGCAGTACCTGAAAAGCGAAATAGAAGCCGAGATGAGAGTTCTGCTTGCCTAAGTCGCCGAAGACGAAGGAGGATCCTGCAAAGGC
This sequence comes from Terriglobales bacterium, assembly GCA_035501575.1. Taxonomy (GTDB): domain Bacteria; phylum Acidobacteriota; class Terriglobia; order Terriglobales; family Acidobacteriaceae; genus JAFAGX01. The sequence goes on from DATJVZ010000137.1 coordinate 1,196, forward strand.
ATAGCTGAGCAAATGGTTGACGACGTCGCCCGCCTTTTGAAACAGGACGCGCCCGAGTTCTACCTTCAGCACGAACACGGCAAAGGCAAATTGCAAGCCCAGCCCCCACGCAACGGTCTTGAGGCGGATGGCCCGGCGGTTGGTGGAGAACAGAAATGCCAAGCCCAACATGCCGAGAATGCCAAGAATGCCGGTGAGTCGGCCCATTCAGTTTCCTCCTGATCCTTGGATCACACGCAGTACCAGGGGCCTTCGGTTTGCGGGGGGCGCCTCGGAGATTCGGTAACTCTGCTCGATTAACGGGCGGGCGCGTGCGGCGCGCGACTCGGAATTGTAGTAGAGGGTAGCGAGCGGCTCCCCGTGGCCTACCGCATCCCCCACTTTCTTGTGAAGGACAATCCCCACCGATGGGTCCACGGAATCCTCTTTCCGTTCGCGACCGCCGCCCAGGATCACACCCGCGATACCGATGGCTTCGGATTCGATCACCGCGACGTAGCCCTTGGCGGGGCTCAGAATCTCCTGGCTATGGCTCGCGCGGGGCAGCTTGGCCGGATGGTCGATGACCGAGAGGTCTCCGCCTTGCAGTTCAACCATCTCGCGAAATTTTTCAAGCCCGCGTCCCGAGTCGATCAATTGTGCGGCGGTTTTCCTGCCTTCGGCCAGCCCATCCGAGACCCCGCCCAGTTGAAACATCCAAGCAGCGAGCTCAAGGCACAGCCGGCGGAGGTCGCTCGGGCCGTTTCCCCGCAAAATCTCCAGTACTTCGTCAACCTCGAGTGCGTTGCCCACCTTGTGCCCGATGGGCTGATCCATGTCGGTGATCAATGCCACCACCCTTTTCCCCATGCGCTCCCCGGTTTCAACCATCAGCTCGGCGAGCAGTTCCGCCTGCTCTTCGCGTTTCATGAAGGCGCCGGAGCCGGTTTTCACGTCGAGCAGCAAGGCATCGATCCCTTCCGCCAGCTTCTTGCTCATGATGGAGGCACAGATGAGGTTGGGGCTTTCGACGGTTCCGGTCACGTCGCGCAGGGCGTAGAGTTTGCGGTCGGCAGGCGCGATCTCCTCGGTTTGCCCCATCATCGAGCAACCGCAGCCACGAAGAACGCGCCGGAATTCTGCCAGGGACAGATGCACGTTAAATCCGGGAATGGATTCGAGCTTGTCGAGTGTTCCTCCCGTGTGCCCCAGCCCGCGGCCGCTGATCATAGGGACCAGCAAACCCCCAGCCGCCACCACCGGCGCCAGCACCAGCGAAGTCTTGTCGCCCACGCCGCCGGTCGAGTGCTTGTCTACTTTCTTGGGGGAGAACTCGGAGAGATCGAGCACCTCGCCCGAGTGCAACATCACCTCGGTGAGAGCGGCGGTCTCCTGCCGAGTGAATCCGCGCAGGACGCCAGCCATCAGCCAGGCCGCGACCTGATAATCAGGAATCGTTCCCCGGGTGTAGCCTTCGATCAATAACTCAATTTCTGCGCGCGATAGTTCTTGCCCATCTCGCTTCTTGCGTATGACGTCGACTACCCGCATAGGGGCCGCGGGGGCGGTGGCCAGGAGGTTATTCACCGAAGCGGAATCCTTCGGGAAGAAGTTCGCGGATGGAAGCTTCTTTCCAGCCGCTCGCGGTGGGAAAGAGAACGACCGCATGCGGGCCAAACTCGTAGATGACCTGGCGGCAGGCACCGCATGGCGAAGAAGCAACGCCTTGATCGTTCACCACGGCTATGGTCCGGATGTCCAGCCGGCCGGAATGGGCAATCGCGCTAAAGATGGCTGTGCGTTCGGCACAATTGGTGAGTCCGTACGACGCATTCTCGACGTTGCAACCGACAAATAACTCACCCTTGGTCGTCAGCAGGGCCGCGCCCACGCGGAAACGGGAATAGGGTGCATAGGCGTGCCGCATAACCCGGCGAGCGGCCGCGAGCAGTTGTTTCCGTTCCCGGCTCGATAGTTGGTTCTGGGGCATCGCGAGTGCGCGCCTGATTGTAAACCTTTTGAGCACATTTCCCTAAGCCACACCGGGAACAGGAAATTCGAGGGGATGAAGCCGACCGTTCGACCTCTGAGCCCGTTTCTAGATCTGGGCAAAGAGCGCTGCCAGTTTCTGTTCATCGAGCTTTCCCTCGGTGCGTACTCCGGTACAGATATCCAAGGCAAACGGGCCAACTTCCTCGATTGCCTGCCGCGCGTTGCCGGCGTGAATGCCACCCGCAAGAAAGATCGGAACCTCAACCTGTTCCCGAATCTGGCGACTCAACTTCCAGTCGTGCTGGCGCCCGGTCCCGCCCAACTCCTTCACCGCGAGGGAAGGATTGCCGGAGTCGAGCAGAATCGCATCCACAAAAGGTGCCACAGCCAGAGCTTCGTCGAGCGATTCGAGGCCAATCACATGAATCACCTGCACGATCGAGATTCCCGGCAAGTCTCGCTTCAGATCATGGTAAGAACCCCGGGCAAGGCGATCACAAATCTGCAGGGTATTGGTCCCACAACGCCGTTGTTGCCGAACCATCGTTCGAACCTCCTGTGCTGAAGTTAGAAGAAACGTCGCAATTGGGGGAGGCACCTGGGCTGCGATCTCGGCGATCGCTGACTCGGAGATTACGCCCGGGCCACTGGGCATTCGAGACACGAGCCCCAAAGCTGAGGCGCCGTAGCGAATGGCTAGGCGCGCCTCCTCGAGATCGGCGATGCAGCAGATTTTGACTCGTGGCTCGGATACGGAGTGCATGGTTCACAAAGTATCCGATGGTCGAGGCAGGCAGCAACCGCGCTCAACTCGGACATCGACATACCAGCTAGCTTCGCGATACTAAGCCGTGAAACCGGACCGGGTTACTTCTGGATTACCTTGACGTCGATCCCACCTCGCCTAGGGCGGTACACGCCGGTAGGTACATGACCGCCTGTCCAACGGGCAGACCGAATGTGCCCGTTCGTGTCCGAAAACAGGGTACCTGGTTGGCTAGCATTAAGCTTATGGCCAACCGAGCAAACCTGGTGCGATTCAGCTTGCTGCTTGTTCTTGCGACAGCTGTCGTTTTTCAGGGCTGCGGCGGCGGCGGCGGGTCGAATGGATCGACAGCAGACGGCAGCGCCGGTGGAAACACCGGCAACCCGCCCGCGGCGCCCAGCGGTTTAACCGCAACGGCTGGAACTGGACAAGTAAGTCTGTCTTGGACCGCAAGCCACGGGGCGAGCAGCTACTCGATCAAGCGGAGTACGGCGAGCGGTGGCCCCTACACGCCAATTGGTACGGCGACCACGAATAGCTACGTTGACACGAGCGTGACCCAGGGAACCACCTACTATTACGTGGTTACGGCCAGCAACAGCTCGGGACAAAGCGGCGACTCCAATCAGGTTTCCGCCACGCCTTCCAAGGGCTCGTTTAGCGGCGTCAGCGTCCAGATCGGCGTGCTTGCCGATCGACACACCATCAGCCCCTATATCTACGGCGGCTCTTACCCGCAAGACTCTGCCCACGTCACCGACAGCGGAATGACGGAAGTGCGTTGGGGCGGAGACGCGACTTCGACCTACAACTGGCAACTGGGCACCGACAATGCCGCCGCCGACTACTACTTCGAAGACTACAATGCGGAAGGATTCAGCAACGGCAGCGACAGCAGCTCGACGCAGTTCATCAGCGACGTCGAAAAGGCGGGCAGCCATCCGCTCATGACCATGGTGATGCTGCCCTGGGTCGCGCAAAGCGCGGAGACATCGGTGACTCAGGGCGGGACAAACAACGACCACTGGAGCTTCTCGGTCGCTACTTTCGGGGCGCAGTGCAGCACGGACTATTGGAACAGCGACGCCGGCGATGGCTTAGAAGCTGACTGTTCCACCCGCGTTACCAACAATCCCGTCACCACGGCTTACTATCCTTTGCTCGACGACCACACCCAAACCTGTCCGGCGTCGACCTGCGTCTATCGCAGCGACTGGGCGGCCGCGCTAGCTACGGCGTTCGGCAATGGAACCTGCTCCATCCCGTACTCGAGCATCACGTCCTGTCACTTCTACGACATGGATAACGAGATTGAAATCTGGGGCAGCACGCATTTCGATATCCATCCCAATCCTTCGGGCTATGACGAATTGGCCAGCGTTTATCGGACCGAGGCGGCCAAGTTGAAGACCTGGGACCCGCAAGCGGTTCGCTTTGGCCCGATCACCTGCTGCTGGTGGTTTTACTGGAACGGCGCCAACGGCAACGACAAGAATGCCCACGGCGGAGTGGACTTCGTGCCCTGGTGGCTCAACCAGATCTACTGGCGGGATCAGATTGCAGGCACACGCACGCTCGACGTCTTCGATCTTCATGCCTATCCCGACGCCGACACCAGCGGCCTCACCCAAGCGCAGCTTCAGGCTCTGGCCGTGAGCATTTACCGCGACTATTGGGACCCGACTTTCGTCAGTCCATCGAGCTCCATCAACCAACCATGGACGACCAATATCCAGCCCAACAAGACCATCCCCTTCCGCATTCCTCGCATGCGGGCGATCGCAAACATGATCTATCCCGGAACCCCCATGAGCTTCACGGAGTGGAGCGCCGCGTTTGCCGGTGAATCTGACTTCTCTACGGCTCTCGGCGACGCCGACGCCTATGGTATTTTCGGGCGCGAACGCCTGGCGCTGGCTTCGCGTTGGGAAGCTCCCCTGCCGACCAACCCCAATTACCTGGCGCTGAAGCTCTATACCAACTATGACGGATCGCAGCACGGCTTCGGTACAACTTCCGTTGCGGACGTGAACAATGGCAATCCCGATCTGTTCAGCAGCTACGCCGCGCTCGATTCGACCGCGAAGACGCTGACGGTGATGGTGCTGAATAAAGATCCGCAAAACGCAACCCGGGTGCAGTTTGCCCTTTCTGGCTTTAATCCCGCCTCCTTCGTAAGCTATACGCTAACTTCGAGCGCGCCGACAAAAATCACTGCCTCTTCTTCGCAGTCGTGGTCGGCGGTCGAGACCTTCGCTCCGTACAGCGCGACCTTGCTCGTCATTACGGGAAGTCTGGCGAACCCGCCGCGGTCCGACTGGGATTTAAATCCCGACCTGGTCATGGTGCCGGCAAATGGCGAGGTGTCCTTGCAGCCGAAAATAAGCAGCGGAACAGCCGAGGTTACCTTGTCGTCGGCCGTCTTCGATAGCTTCGAAGGGGCGACGGCGTGTCGTGGAACCCTCACCCTCACCGAACCGCGGATTACACCTAGTCAGCCGGGCACGATCACGGTGAACGCCGGGAGTACGCCTGGTTTTTGTCATTTCACCGTGACCGGAAACGACGGTGCGGTCACCGAGACCGAAGGCGGATGGATCATCGTCGGCAATTCTCCCGCTGGAGTTGCCACGAGCGGCGGAAACGAGCAAACCGGCGGCGCTGGCACAACCCTCACCGAGCCTCTGGCCGTCACGCTGACTCCCGGCGAATCCGGTGGAGTAGCCTCCGGTGCCAGCATCTTGTTCACGACCAGTGCGGGGACGCTCTCGAATGGAACCACCAGCGGCTCTAAAGTCATTGCCGTCACCAACTCGTCTGGCGTCGCCTCCGTCACATTGACTTTGCCGGGCACAGCACAAACGGTCAGCGTCGAGGCGGAAGCGCCGTATGCCCTGGGGAACGCCATTGTGAGTTTCAAGGAAACCGCGCAGTGATATCGGCGAGACCCTACTGCTCTACAAAGGAGGTTTTGTTAGAGGCTCTTAGTCTGGGCTTTTCGCCCGGCGACAGGAGCTGATCAAGCAGCTGCCAGTCGCTGATCACATCATTCCCCGAGGCTCTGGGCTCTCCGCTCCGGTGCAATTCCATGGCGAGGCGAGCGATCAGCAGTCCTTCCGCCAGGCTCGCGGGAGCGGGCGTGCTCAGGATGTTCTCCCGGGAGATGCCCACGTCCACGAACTTCTCGCCCAGGCGCACCCGTAGCACGGGCCTGCCTTCTGGGTCCAACTGAGGTTCGGCTTCTCCTTGAAGATCGCCCCAAGAACTGTGTTTGTGACCATCGGCCAGCAACAGGTGCAATTCATTTAAATAACTGCGACGCTCCGTCGAAGGCAGGGGCGGCTCAAAATCCCGTCCCGGTTCGAGGATCATGGCGTTGCGGGCGGGATCAAATCTTCCATCGCCGAGGTAGGCCGCAGCCAAAACCCCGGTGACGGCCGGATGAAAGACGACCACCGGCAGGACGTATTTCTTGGATTTCAAAATCGACTCAATGACTCCGTGGACGCGCCGGCTGCGCGGGATCGTGCCCGGCACCTGCGGGATGGCAAAGCTCGCGGATAACAGTTCGGGATGGCGAGCGCTAAAGTGGGCCAGCAGTTTGGCCACCTGCTTGGGAGTCGTGATCCCGGCATCGGCAATGAAATTACGATGCAGAGTTTTGGGGTAGAAGTAGTTAATCACCGCGGCGGCAAAATCGGCACAGTTATTGGTCAGAAGCTCGAAGCGGGAAACGTTCGGGCGGGAGTTGTATTGGCGGATGAACAGGCCGTCCTGTTCCCGACTGGTTTCGATGCTAAAGCCATAAATGGTACGGTCGTAGGCTGCCCCGGCGAGTTCGGTCCAGTTGCCTTGCGGGGGCTCCCCATTGCGATCGTCCGGCGCGACGGCCGCGAGGTGATTCTTGCGGTACTGGTTTCTCAGGAAGGCGACAATTTTAGGATTCGCGAACAAGGGAATTTCGCTGGGTTCCTCGACGGCGTACAAGTAAGGGATCAGCGGAACCGCCAGCCAGTCGTAGCCGGCGATTCGGTTGTAGCGGCTGAGTACCACGCCGGTCTCGCCTTCCCGGCAAGGGCGTAGTAGGGTTGGCGTATCGGCGCAGACTCCCGACAGATATACCGCGGCGTGTCCGGTTGCGGTGAACGCGCCAAGCCGTCCGTAGGGTTCTTCGAGAAGCAAAGTGGCTTCGGCCCTGACTTGGGAGGCGCAGCTGACCACCACCAAGAACGTAACCAGGCACGAAATCTTCAGGCTGGAAGCGCGGAGGAGCATGCTGCTCGTGTGAACCCGCTTTCCTCAGATTAGTTTCCGACTCTCATCCGTTCCGTGCTTTGAGAGTAGCCCGCCAGCGAAAGACGGTGAAAGTAACCAAAGTCATTTCCGCGGGTCTTCGAAGGCACGAAGTGGGACATAACTTTCGATGCGGTTTCGTGACGGCCGGGAAACGGCCCTGTTAGCTACGTTGGGGCAACCCGAGACCGGCTTTCCTCATCGCCGGTCCGGGTCATTGGGAGTGGGTGTTGCCCGACAGTTCGTGCACGATCCCGTTCACGAACGATTTGGCATCGCCGAAGAGCATGAGTGTCTTGTCCATGTAATAGAGCGGATTGTCGATGCCGGCAAAGCCCGGACTCATGCTGCGCTTGATCACCATGACAGTGCGGGCCTTGTCGACGTCGAGAATCGGCATGCCGTAGATGGGGCTCGATTGGTCGCTGCGAGCGGAGGGATTGGTCACATCGTTGGCGCCGATCACCAGGACGACATCGGTTTGCGGGAAATCGCCATTGATATCGTCCATCTCAATTAGCTGATCGTAGGGTATGTCGGCTTCTGCCAGCAGCACATTCATATGCCCAGGCATGCGGCCAGCGACAGGATGGATGGCGAAGCGAACCTCCACGCCACGCTTGCGCAGGGCGTCATAGAGTTCGCGGACTTTGTGCTGCGCTTGCGCCACCGCCATCCCATACCCGGGTACGACCACGACGCGATTGGCAGCCGCCAGAATCCCCGCGGCCTCCTCGGCGGTGGCGCTGCGAACCGTCTTCGCTTCTCCCCCGCCCGCCGCCGCGGAGGCTTGTACTTGTCCAAAGGCGCCGAACAGAACATTGGTGAACGAGCGGTTCATCGCCTTCGACATGATCACCGAGAGAATGAAGCCGGAGGATCCATCGAGAGCGCCGGCAATGATCAGCAACTTGCTGTCCACGACGAAGCCCATCGCCGCCGCGGAGAGACCGGCATAGGAGTTCAGCAAGGAGATCACCGTGGGCATGTCCGCACCGCCGATCGGCACGATCATGAGCACGCCAAACAGCAGCCCGAGCGCGACCATCACGGGGAACAGGTGCTGGTTGCCCGGGTTGAGCACTAAATCAACAGCTACGGCGATGGCCACGGCCAGGATAGAAAGATTCACCAGGTTCTGGCCGCGATAGGTTAGGGGGCGCTGGGGCAGGACTTCTTGCAGTTTGCCCGCCGCCATCAGACTGCCGGTAAAGGTCAACGAGCCCAGGATGACCTCCATCGAAAGCACCGCCATCGTGAAACGCGGCAGATTGGGCGTGCGCAGGTAGAATTCGGCTGTGCCGACCAGGGTGACACACAAGGCGCCAAAGGCGTGGCTGAGCGCGGTCCGCTGCGGCACCGCGGTCATGTGCACCAGCCCAAGCGGAATCCCGATTCCCGAACCAATCACCAGGGCGATGGCGATCGAGCGGTAGTCGACAATCCCGTGGTGCAACAAGGTTCCGGCGATGGCGGCGACCATGCCGATCTCGCCCGCCCACACTCCGTGGCGGGCGGTTTTCGGAGCGCTCATCCACTTCAGAGACAGAATGAAAAGAGCGCTGGCCAGAAGGTACAAAAATTCGATGCCGACCTGATTGCCGGCGAGCGCGTTATTCATGGTTTTGTCGGGCGGCTGGTTTTGAACATCTTGAGCATTCGGTCGGTAATCAGGAATCCGCCGACGACATTGCTGGTGGCGGCAACCACGGCCACAAAGCCCAGCCCGAAAGCAAGCTTCGACTGGTGCTCCCCTACTAAGACGATGGCGCCGACGACGGCAATGGCGTCCAGGGCGTTGGTGAGAGACATCAGCGGGGTGTGCAGCAAGGGCGAGACTCGCCGGATGACCTCGAACCCGACAAAGCCGGCGAGCATGAATACGAACAAACCATCGATCAATCCCGAACTCATCTTGCCTCCTGAACTCTTCGTGCGCGAGCCCCCATCCTGCGGAACGCTCCCTCGCGGGCGCCGAGCAGCCCTGGGCAGGGATCGCGGAAACGACGGATGACCGCCGATAGCTAGACGGTCACGTCTAGCGGGATTCCCGCGCCGCCACCAACTCGGGCAGACCAAAGAATTCTCGGACCCGTCGATTCACGATTTTGCCTTGGTCAGTCAACAGGGTCTCACGAACAATTTCATCGTCGTTGGTGCGCAGCCGGCCATCCTTCACTAGGTGCAGCACAAAAGCGGTGAGGTTACGGGCGTACATCTGGCTGGCATGATAGGGGACCTCGCTGGCCAGATTGATGTGCCCTATGATTTTTACATCGTGCTCGACTACGATTTCGCCCGCGCGGGTGGCTTCGCAATTGCCCCCGCGTTCGGCCGCCAGATCGACAATGACCGAACCCGGCGCCATGTTGGCGATCATGTCCGAGGTGATCAGCACGGGAGCCTTCTTGCCCGGTACCACGGCGGTGGTAATCACGATGTCGTTTTCCGCCACCGCGCGCGTCAGGAGTTCCCGTTGCCGGACATAAAAGCTTTCATCTTGAGCAGTGCCGTACCCCCGGGCGTCCTCGGCATTCTGGGCGGCGATCGGGAGCTCGACGAACCGCCCCCCCAGGCTCTTGACCTGCTCTTTCGCGGCGGGACGCATATCATAGGCGGAGACCACGGCGCCCAAACGTCGCGCCGTGGCGATGGCCTGCAATCCGGCTACGCCCGCGCCGATCACCAACACTTTCGCGGGCGTGAGCGTGCCCGCTGCGGTGGTCAGCATGGGAAAGATCTTGGGTAGAGTCACGGCGGCCAGAAGCACGGCTTTGTAGCCACAGAGCGTGCCCATCGAAGACAGCGCATCCATGCTTTGGGCGCGGGTGGTGCGCGGCATCAACTCCACCGAGAACGAAGTGGCGCCGGTTTGAGCAATCTCCTCGATTACCTCGAGCGAGCCGAGCGGCCGCAGGAAACCGATCAATCCCTGGCCGCGACGCATCAGGGCGAGATCGGCTTTTCCGGTGACATCGTTCGAACCGTAACAGAGGACCTGAACGATCAGGTCGGCTTCGGCGAAGACCGCGGCCCGGTCGGGGAGAATCTTGGTCCCTTTCTCGGCATAAAGAGCGTCGGGATAGCCGGCTTCGGCCCCGGCGCCTTGCTCGAGGAGGACCTCAAATCCGGCTTTGCTGAGGGCGGGGATGGCCAGCGGCACTAGGGCCACGCGGTGCTCCCCGGGATAGCTCTCTTTCGGTACACCAATACGCATGAAGACGGCTCCAGAAGAAAACTTTCTATTGTAGCTCGGAAGCGTCTCTCGCGCCGGGAAGGTCATCACCGAGTCACTGGAGCGCGGTCGCCGAGTGCCGCGTGGCGAACGAGGATCGCTCCGATCGAAGGATCGACCGCTTCCGCCTGCGTCTACTTCTTGCGAGTGACCGGGACGATGGGGCGACGAAATGGGATGATCGCCTCGCGGGAGGGATCTCCGGCAGCGCCGGCGCGGGTCAGCACTTCCTCCTGGATGTACTTCACGAAATCCTGAATCTGGCGCTGCATTTCCTCCATGCGTTCGCGCATTTGCAGAATGATGGCAATCCCACTGATGTTCACGCGAAGGTCGCGGGCAAGAGAGAGAATGAATTCCAATCTCTCCAGGTCCTCGTCGGTATACATCCGAGTGTTACCTTCGGTCCGGGAAGGTTTCAGTAATCCTTCCCGTTCGTAGAGGCGAAGAGTTTGGGGATGGATGCCGTACATCTCGGCCACCGCCGAGATCATATAGGCCCCTTTGGATCTCCGTTTGGTCATCCAGAGGTATTAGAACATAAGCCACGGAGGACAAAGATCTTCGCGGATCCGATGGAGGCAACCGCGGGCTCTTCTCTGCCCGTCCGTGGCTCGATTGGTTTAGACAGTAGCTTGGGGATTTTCCCGCGCCGGCGCCCAACCCTGGGGTTTGAGCTGATGATTCAGGAAATAAGCCAACACGCCGCCAGCAATCAGCAGCATCCCGAGGGCAAACGAGCTCATACCCAGCACCTGCTCGGTCTCGCTACGAATCACCGAGAAGCCGAGCAGCAGCATAGGGGCGATCCCGACCGCGATCGCACCGAACATTCCGCCTGGGACACGGAAAGCACGCGGCAGATCGGGCTCGCGCAGCCGCAAGACCACGAGAGCCACGAATTCGAGCGCCAGGCTGGAGCCATAAAGGAGAATGTCAATCGTGACCAGACGTTCGAAGCCCAGGCCCAGACACAAAGCCCAGCCCACGGCGCAGACGGCGATCGCCACCCAAGGCGCTCGTCGGCGATTCAGCTTGCCAAAGACCCGGGGTAGCATGCCGTCCTGGGCCATCGCCAGCGGCAAGCGGGAGTAGCTCATGACCAGAGCGTTGAACATGCCGAAGGCGCTGACCATGCCGCCGACCACCAGCGCCAGCCGCAGCGGCCCTCCGCCCAAAAATCCGGCGATATCGGCCCAAGAGCCAGTTTCCCATGCCCCGGAGGGAAGCCCGGTCATCCATACCGCGGCTACGGGAAGGATGTAACTGAGAGCAACGATCGCGACTGCGGCCAGCATGGCACGTGGGTAGGTGCGTTGCGGCCGTTCTACTTCGGTGGCGATGGTCGAGGCGTTATCCCAGCCCATGTAGTTCCACATGGCGATCAGCAACCCGCCAACCATATCCGTCTTCGAACTGGTCGGGGTGGTCACGGCATGAAATAGAGCTCCGTACTTGATGGGAGCCAGCACGACCATCAGAGCAAATGGCGCGGAGAGCGCAAAGAACAGCCAGAGCGATGTGGTCGACACCACCCGTACGCCCGCGATGTTCAGGAGCGCGCAAACGCTAACCACGGCCAATCCCACCACGATTCCGCGATGTCCCTCCGAGAACCAGGGGAACATGCGAACCAGGTAGGCGACAAACAAAGTCGGATAGATCGCCATGTCGAAGATCGACGCGACCAGCGAAAGCCATGCTTCCTGGAATCCCCAAAAGTTTCCCATGGCGCGCCGCACCCAGGCGTAATAGCCGCCTTCTTGCGGGAGAGCACTGGATAACTCCCCGATCATATAGGCCGTCGGCAGGCTCCAGAGAATAGGGGTCAAGAAGAGGATCACAATCGCGCGTCCGTACCCGGCCCCGTGCACAATGTCCTCAGTACCGTAGGTGCCGCCCGACACCATAAAAAAAGTGGCTGCAACCAGAGGCCACAAGGTGAGGCGAACGGACTGTTTTTTGACGGGGATTGAACGCAGCGAGATGAATGGACTTGCGGTGCTAGCTGTAACCAATTTCTATGGCTTCCTCCTCAAGCGACTCACTCTCAACACCGCATTCGGGGTCACCGCGGCGGAGTTGGTTCGCAGGTATGAGATTACGGGAAATTTCAACAGATGCAAGAAAATTTTTGAATATTTTTCGCTAGCGTAATGAAAAGCGAGGTGGAAGGACTCCAAAACGGAAGTGCGGAGCTGTCCTCCCGAATTCGGCTCCCCTGGCCGATCTCAAGCCTCCGGGCGGGCCGCGGCAGCCGCCGCGCTCTCTTAGAGGTCCTTCCAAAGTTCAGTCCTAGGATCTTCGGGGTTCAGCCTCGCCAGCTCGCGCAGCAGCTCCTTCGTCTTCTCGTCGCGCGGCATGGGCGTGGTGATTTTGATTTCGACGATTTCATCTCCGCGTACGCCGTCTTTGGTCGACGAAGGAACGCCCTTTTGGCGCAGGCGGAGCTTTTGCCCCGATTGGGTCCCCGGCGGAATCTTCAGAATCGCCCTCCCATCGACGGTAGGAACCTCGATCTTGGCTCCCAGGGCAGCTTCGGTGGCGGTGATGGGTACGGTTAAGAAGATGTCATCGCCCTCGCGACGGAAAATCGGGTGCGTGCCGGTACGAATGATCACGTAGAGATCGCCGGCGGGCCCGCCTTGTACGCCGGCGTTGCCCTTGCCCGCAATCCGGATGCGTTGGCCGTCGCGAGTGCCCGGTTTGATGCGTACTTCCAGCGGCTCGGTACGCTCAACCGTGCCCTCGCCATGGCAGTCCGGACAGCCGGAACGGTTTTTGCCGGTTCCACGGCAGCGGGGGCAGGTAAGGTTGAACTTCATCCTTCCCCCGACTTGGGTAACTTGCCCGGTGCCGTTGCACTCGTGACATTTTCCCGGGGACTCAATGTAGCCCTGCCCATGACAGTGGTCACAGGTTTCGCGGCGAGTTAGATTCAGTCGTATAACCCCACCGCGGATGGCTGTCCAAAACGGAACGTTGACCTGGTATTCCAGGTCGGAGCCCGCTTCCGGGCCTTCCTGGACGGCTGACCCCGCTCCGCGCCCTCCGAAGATACCGGAGAAGATATCCCGGAAGCCGCCACCCCCTTGTGCCCCATTGCGAGTACGGGCGCCTTCCATGAGGTCGGAAAAATCAAAGCCGCCGAAATCAAAGTGCACCCCTGAGCCGGCTCCTGGCTGTTCCCCGGGGTAGCCCGCTGAAGAGGCGCCACTGAATCCACCGGCGCCAGCGGAGCCGCGCGCGTAGGCCGCGGCGGCCGCTGGATCGATGTTGTCGGAGTAGAAGCCGAGCTGATCGTAGATCTTGCGCTTCTTGGGATCGCTCAGAACTTCGTTGGCTTCGGAGAGGGCCTTGAACTTCTCCTCGGCCGTCTTATCACCCGGATTGACGTCGGGGTGGAACTTGCGCGCCAGCTTGCGGAAGGCCCTGCGAATCTCTTCGCTCGAGGCGGATTTCTTGACCCCGAGAATCTCGTAATAGTCCTTCTTGTTAGGGGTAGCCATCCGAGCGGCCCTTCCTTTCGATGCGCGTGACCAGTTCGACGGTTCTCGAAGCGTTCCGCCTAGTCGAGCGCACTGCCCTTATCCTCATAGCGGGCGGCATCAACGTATACCGGGATACGGTCGATCCCCTTGCCCGTCTCGCTTAACACGTAGAATTGATTTCCTTCCGCCAGTGCCAGCCAATACTCTCGTCCTTTAACTTCAAACCTCAATCGAATCCCCCCTTTTGGTTGCTGCCAAAAAAGCAGCCGCGGATCGACCGGTCTCGCGGGTCTCTCGGATCCGCGCCGACCGGTCCCATCCGCGGCCAAGTTTCGTCAGGCCGTCGAGGAAACGGGCGAACCCGATTCCCGCCGGCTTATTTCTTGTCCTCGACGTCGACGTATTCGGCGTCGATCACGCCCTCGTTCTTCGCCTGAGCGTCCCCGCCAGGTTGCGGACCAGGTCCGGCGGCGTCGGCTCCTGGCGCGGTCTGCGTCTGGGCGGCCTTGTACATCTGTTCCGCCAGCTTGTGAGAAGCTTTGGTCAGATTCTCACGTGCGCGGTCCATGCCAGACTTTTCGCCGCTGTCCAGCGCCTTCTTGGCGTCGGCCAGCGCGTTTTCAACATCCCCGCGCTCCGAACCGGAGATCTTGTCGCCGTGCTCGCGCAGCATCTTTTCCACGTTGTAGACCATGGAATCGAGCTGGTTGCGGGACTCGATCTCTTCGCGCTTAGCCTTGTCCTCAGCGGAGTGCGCCTCGGCTTCCTTGGCCATGTTGTCGACCTCTTCCTTGCTCAGGCCGGAAGACGAGGTGATCGTGATCTTCTGGTCCTTGCTGGTGGCCATGTCCTTGGCGGTCACGTTGAGAATGCCGTTGGCATCGATGTCGAACGTCACCTCGATCTGCGGCACGCCGCGGGGAGCCGGAGGAATTCCGGTGAGGTGAAACTTCCCGAGCGTGCGGTTTTGCGCCGCCATCGGCCGTTCCCCTTGGAGCACGTGCACCTCGACCGAAGTCTGATTGTCGGCGGCGGTCGAGAACATCTCCGTCTTGCGCGTCGGAATCGTCGTGTTCCGCGGGATCATCGGGGTCGCCACTCCCCCGAGGGTTTCAATGGCGAGCGTCAGGGGCGTCACATCGAGCAAGAGCAGATCTTTGACTTCACCCTTCAGCACCCCCCCTTGAATGGCCGCGCCGACCGCAACCACTTCATCCGGGTTCACACCCTTGTGGCCCTCGCGTCCGAACAGATCTTTCACCAGTTGCTGGATGCGAGGCATACGAGTCTGTCCGCCAACCAGGACAACCTCGTTGATCTTGCTGGAGTCAATGCCGGCATCTTTCATGCACTGCCGGCAGGGACCTACCGAGCGCTGAATGATATCTTCGACCATCGACTCGAGCTTGCCCCGGGTGAGCTTCTTCACCAGGTGTTTCGGCCCGCTGGCATCGGCCGTGACAAAGGGCAGGTTGATCTCGGTTTCCATGGTGGTTGAGAGTTCGATTTTGGCCCGTTCGGCCGCATCCCGCAGACGCTGCAACGCCATTTCGTTACCTTTGCCGCGTAGATCGAGGCCCTCGTCCTTCTTGAACTCGTCGACCAGCCAATCCACCAGGCGCTGATCAATATTGTCGCCGCCAAGATGGGTGTCTCCGTTGGTTGCCTTCACTTCGATTACGCCTTCCCCAACTTCAAGAATCGAAATATCGAAGGTTCCACCCCCGAAGTCGTACACCGCGATGGTCTCGTCCTTACCCTTGTCCAAGCCGTAGGCGAGCGCCGCTGCCGTCGGCTCATTGATGATGCGCTTGACATCGAGGCCGGCAATGCGGCCGGCGTCTTTGGTCGCCTGGCGCTGCGCATCGTTGAAATAGGCAGGGACGGTGATGACGGCTTCGCTGACCTTCTCGCCTAGATAATCCTCAGCTGCCTTTTTCAGCTTCTGCAGGATCATGGCGGAAATCTCGGGCGGAGTGTATTCCTTGCCCTGCGCCACAACCGCCACACGGTCTCCCTGCGCTACTACCTTGTAAGGAACCATCTTCATTTCTTCGGTGACTTCGTCGTAGCGCCGCCCCATGAAGCGCTTAATCGAAAAAATGGTGTTCTCCGGATTGGTGATGGCTTGCCGCTTGGCAACCTGGCCTACCAGGCGCTCGCCGGTCTTGGTGAAGCCCACCACCGAAGGGGTCGTGCGACCTCCTTCTTCGTTGGGAATCACCTTCGGTTCGCCACCCTCCATGACCGCCACAACCGAGTTGGTTGTGCCCAGGTCAATTCCAATAATCTTTGCCATAGGTACCCCCTTTAGGCTTCTAAGTAATTAAAAATGAGATACTTGACTGAAGTATGCTCAATTGCGTTGTCGCCCATGATAAGAATTGAGTCCATCACTGTCAAGTTACAACCATTAGATGCCTGAGGAATTGATTACGATGCGTAGGGATCTCGAAATGTCTTGGGCTATTCGACGGTTACCGACTTGGCCAGGTTGCGGGGCTGGTCGACGTCGCAACCTCGGCGGACGGCAATGTGGTAAGCCAGCAGTTGCAAGGGGACGATCTCGAGAATCGGCAGCAGTTCTTCGGGTGCGGGCGGAATGTAGAGGACATGATCCGCGTCGTGTTTGATTTCCTGATCGCCTTCGGTGGCCAAGGCGATGACCTGGCCGGAGCGGGCCTTGACTTCCTTCAAATTGGACATGGTTTTCTCGTAGCGAAGCCTGGACAGCTCATCGTTTTGATCGCGAGTGGCCAGGATCACTACCGGAAGATTTTCGTCGATGAGCGCGTTCGGTCCGTGCTTCATTTCTCCGGCCGGATAGCCTTCGGCGTGAATATAGGAGATCTCCTTCAGCTTCAGCGCTCCTTCGAGGGCGATCGGGTAGTGGATGCCGCGGCCGAGGAACAGGAAATCCTGGGAGCGCACGTAGAGCTTCGACAGCTCTTCGACTTGCTCGTCGCGAGTCAATAAGGTCTCCAGCTTTCCGGGAAGCCGGGTGAGCTCCTCGACCGCCTGCCGCGCCCGCGCGTCGCTCAGGGTGCCGCGCATCTCCGCCAAATAAAGCGCGAACAAATAGAGAGCGGTGAGCTGGGCGGTAAAAGCCTTGGTAGAGGCCACCCCGATTTCCGGGCCGGCGTGAGTATAGATGGTGCCTGCGGCCTCGCGGGTGATCATCGAACCGACCACGTTGCAGATCGCCAGTGTCCGTGATCCTTTGCTTTTGGCCTCACGCTGAGCGGCGATGGTATCGGCGGTTTCCCCCGACTGGGAGATCAGCATGGTCAAAGTGTGCGGCGCAATGATGGGATCGCGGTAGCGCCATTCACTGGCGTAATCGACTTCCACCGGAACGCGCGCCAGGCGCTCAATCATGAATTTGCCCGCCAGGGCGGCATGCCAGCTGGTTCCGCAGGCTGCAAGGTTGACCTTTTGGGCAGCCTTGAATTCCGCCTCGGTCACTTCCATTTGATCGAGAAAAATCTTGCCTGTCTCCTGCGAGATGCGGCCGAGCGTGGTATCGCGGACGGATCGCGGCTGCTCATAGATTTCCTTCAGCATGAAATGCTTGAACCCGCCCTTTTCGGCCATGATCGGGTCCCAGGTTACGTGTTGAATTTGGCGCTCTACGGGGTGCCCGTTGAAATCGCTGAGATGAACGCCACCGGGGGTAATCACCGCCAAATCGCCGTCGGCCAGAAAGAACAGGTCCCGGGTGTGGTAAAGAATGGCGGGTACGTCGGAAGCGACGAAGTACTCATCTTTTCCTAGGCCAATCACGGCCGGAGGGCCGTTGCGCGCGGCCACAATCTTATTGGGTTCGTCGACGCTGATCACCGCCAGCGCAAACACGCCGCTTAAGTCCCGAACGGCTTTGCGCACGGCATCTTCGAGCGAGGGGCGCGCCCCGTGGCCTGCCTGGAGATACTGCTCCACCAGGTGAGCGATGATTTCGGTATCGGTTTCGGTGGTGAAGCGGTGGCCATTCTGGATCAAATTCTTTTTGAGCGTGACGTAGTTCTCGATGATCCCATTGTGGACTACGACCACCCGCCCGGTGCAATCGCGATGCGGGTGTGCGTTCTCTTCCGTGGGACGTCCGTGCGTGGCCCAGCGGGTGTGACCGATGCCGTAGCTTCCGTCGAGCGGTTTGAGCCGGATGGCCTCTTCGAGGTTGCGCAGCTTGCCTTCCGCGCGCCGAATTTGCAGGCCTTCGCCATTGCCGCAGACGGCGATGCCCGCCGAATCATAGCCGCGATACTCGAGACGCCGCAGCCCATCCAGGATGACGGGCACCACGGATTTTTTCCCCACATAGCCAACAATTCCACACATAACCGACTCCTACGCCACTTGCGTTGCTTTGGGGGGAGAACCGCTCCGTGGCTCTACGACTGCGCGTTTCGCCGCGCCCTATCCGCGAATCCTGCTCGCGCCATCCGGGCCGGGGAAACCGTTGTTTTGATGGGCTGACCTAATCCTCGAGCCTGTACTGGAAGTCTTCCATGACAGGGTTGGTAAGGACCTCCCGAGCAATCCGAGCGATTTCCGTTTCCGCTTCCGCGCGGCTTAAGCCAGCATCGAGTGTAATGTCGAAATACTTGCCTTGCCGTACTTCCTCGAGACCCTTGTAACCCATCTTCTTAAGAGCACCAAAAATGGTCTTGCCCTGGGGATCGAGAACGCTCTTTTTTAACGAAACGTAAACGTACGCTTTCATGGGGGAACTTCCGCCATTATACGTCAGAGGCAGACGCGGATAGGACGTACAGAAGTCACTAGTGCCGGATAGCCCGATTGAGGGTAATGGTGTGAGAAAGACGTCCCTGTCAGGTTGGCGACACGGTCGGCGGCCGAACCCAAATTCTCATCAATGCAGCTCCCGGGAGGCTTGTTCAGCCCCGCTCCCCCATCAAAATCAGCAGTTTGACGCGCGAATCGGCCAGAAGGACTCCGCCGACCTTCTTAAATCAGGGCCAGGACTACGTTTTAGAACCTTAGAACCTGCGCAGTTCGGACCAATGCAATCCGACAATACACCGGTTGCCTAGGGACAAACCTATAAGAACCTAAGAAAGCTCAGGATGGGTCGATCGACCGGGTATTGAGGTAGGGAGGGGGATCTGGTCCCTCGCAGTGGCCTCTAAAGGCCGAATAACTCCCTCAGACGCTTGGTTTGAGTCCGGCTGACAGGAATCTCAGTTTGCTTCTTGTCGTCCATGCGCAACTGATAGGAACTCTTGAACCAGGGGACGACTTCCTTGATGCGGTTGATGTTGACCAAGTAGGAGCGATGGGCGCGCCAAAACAGGTTGGTATCGAGACTGTCTAGCAGTTCCTCGAGAGTGCGGCAATTGGACTGTCCCTCCATCCCATTCGGACCGCTGGTGACGACCTTAATAATGCCATCATCAATCGAGGCAAAGCAGATGTCTTTTTGATTCACCAGGAACAATCGCCCGCCCGCCTTGAGTAAGACCTTCAGCGCTTGCGGCTTCTGGGATTCGAGCATCCGCACCAGGGTTTCAATCTTTCCGACCGAGGGACTGTTGCCTTCAAATTGGGCGCGAGCTTTCTCGACCGATTGGGCCACCCGCTTCTTGTCGAAGGGCTTGAGAAGATAATCCACGGCATTCACCTCGAATGCCTTTACTGCGTATTGGTCAAAGGCGGTGGCGAAGACAATCTTGGGAAGCGGAACTTTGCGATGGAGCAGCTTTTGAATGACGCCGAACCCGTCGAGGCCCGGCATTTGTACGTCGAGGAAAACCAGGTCAGGGTTATGTTCGCGGATCAAATCGATGGCTTCGACGCCGTTTTTGCCTTGCGCAACCACGTCAACATCGCCGACATCTTTGAGCAGGAAGGCAAGTTCATCGCGGGCCAGCTGCTCGTCGTCCACGATTACAGCCGATAAGGACATTCCTTCTCCTTGCAGCCAGAGAGAAGTATAACCCGTCAACGCGATGCGGGCGAACCAGCAAGCGAGAATCTTCGCCACACGAAGCATCGAGAGCAACCCCGTGATTCCGCTGATTCCCTGCGGATCCTCTTCAATGTCTTAGGCTTCCCCACGATCTCTTCTAAGCTTTTGCCGTACCAATCGTGATCATTTTCATGCCACCGCCCGCAATGGCACTTTCCCGGCCCTTGGAGTATCTTGAGCCTCTCGAGGGGAGATCCGCATGACCTGGTATCGTCCGTCGCTCACTCGGCGTGAAATCCTAGGAAAGTGCCTAGGCTGGCTCGCAATCCTTTCTTCATTCCGGGTCCTCGGTGGGGGCGAAGCCCCGGCGCAGCAGCGGGAGACGCAACATCGCCGGCCAACGCCGCCCAACGAAATCGGTCCCTTTTATAAGAAGAGCGCGCCAAAGACCGCGATGCTTCGATCAGCGGGTGATCCGGGCATGCCCTTGGTGGTACGAGGGCAGGTGTTCAACACCCGTGGCGATGCCCTTCCCAATGCGGTGATCGAAGTTTGGCAGGCCGATCACCTTGGCCAGTACGATCTCGACGGATACCGCTATCGCGCCCAGCTGCCCCTCGATCCAGCAGGTGCCTACCAGTTCGATTCGGTGATCCCCGGCCACCATCCCGACCGGGTATGCCAGCGTATCCATTACCTGGTTCTTGCGCCTGGCTATAGACCGCTGATTACACAGTTGTACTTTGCCACCGATCCGGTCTTCGAGGGCGACCCGGACCACAATTTCGGGCGTGACCCGCTTCTCCACAACAGCCGTGAGCTGGTGCGACCGGTTGTGCTGACGGGCGATCCGCATGACATGCAGGCGCTCGTTCGCTTCGATCTCGTGCTGGAGCTCCTCTGATGCGGTGGATGCGATTCTTCTGCGCCCTGGTTTTGGTGGAAGCAGCGCTTGGCCAAAGTCTAAAGCTTGAGAAGACCATCACGGTCCCGCCCGATGCAGTCGTCAGCTTCACCGCAGTTTCGCCCAAAGGTGACTGGATCGCCGGCGCCTGCCTGGACGGTCGTGTGCGCCTGTGGAGCTTTCCTTCCGGCGAACTGCGGCAGTCCTTTGATCTACAGGATCAGCGAGTATCGAGCTTACGGTTCTCCGGCGATGAAACCCTGCTTGCCGTCGGGGGTGATCGGGGCGGAGTTCGCATTTGGAACATCCCTTCAGGAAAGTTGAAACTGCAGTTAAAAGGGGGGGAGCCGGTGGTCGCCTTGGCCATCTCGCCGGACAAAACCTTGCTGGCGGTAGCGCGGAAGGATGTACCGGCGCTGTTATGGGATGTTACGAGCGAGAGAGTGATTACCGAGCTTCCCGCCAAATTTGCCGGCTCTATGTCGCTCGATTTCTCTCCCGACGGCCAGTGGCTGGCTTCGGCCGATGCTGACACCGACATACGCATTTACGAATCTCGCACCGGCGCTCTGCGCGCCACCACGAGCGCTCTATTGCTGGAAACCTTCGCCATTGCATTCGCCGCCGACAGCAAATCTCTTTATGCCGGTGGAGCCGACAAGACCGTTTCGGTGATTGACGTGGCCAGCGGCAATGTGATTCGCAAGTTCCCCCGGCAACCCGACGCCGTCGCGGAGTTCAGACGCTCACCCGACGGCAAAATTCTACTGGCCCTCTATTTTGATGAAACAGGCACGGCCAAACCTGCACCGGTTGTGGCCTGGAATGTGGCTGAGGAGTCGGTGCAGGTTCAGGTTTCAAAACCCGAAGTGACGTCCAATGGCGGCGGCTTCTCGGGCAACGGACGAGTGATCTTTACCAGTAGCGCTGGCGCCAAGCTGCAGGTCTGGTCCCTGCAGAACCGGGGAAAATAGTTCACTCGATTCAGGCCACATCCTACTTCTCGGACAACCCCGTTCAGCCTGCTCGGGAGACGATGGAGCGCCCGCCGCGTGGCTCAATTTGAGCCTGTTGTGCGTTTATCGCACGCAACAGTCGTCAAATGGTTTCACTCGTTACATTCTGTTCTTGCCAGAAGATAAGTTCCTGATATCATTCTGTGCTCGTCGCTACCGGTTTACTAGGGCAGCGACGTTGGTAAGTTGGGGTTGATGTTCATTGCAGTGACAATTGGTGCTGTCACGACAGGCTCTCGAGCTCTGCACCGAAGTGTTTTGGGCGGTGCGGAACAGGTGGGCCTTTGTTGTTGGGCCCAGTAGTTCAATTCACGTGTTCCACGTAGGTTTCGGCGACGTGAGGAAGCGCTTCGCAGGGGGACGTGGAATTTCTAATCTCAGCAGAGGCGAAAGGAGTTTTTTGTGAGAGAGAAGGGCACAGTGAAGTGGTTCAATGGGGCCAAGGGATATGGTTTTATCCAACGCTCCACCGGGGAGGACGT